>NZ_JBSGCD010000016.1:0-166652 GCF_053601675.1 Micromonospora sp. NPDC004704
CTTCGGCCACCCCGTCGACCCCGACGTATACAACAAATACGCCAACGCACCCGGATCAACCGACCCCCCGAACGACTCGGCCGACTCCGCCTCGACCTCCACCGCATCCCGGTCCAACCACAACGTCCGTGCCGGATCGGCCTCATCCATGGCGACGTTCCGTTGTGTCACCACGAAGCCGGCGCGGGAATTGGTGAGCAGCCACGACATCCTGGCCGGCGGCAACCCCGGATCCAACGGCAGGTACGCCGCACCACACCGCCACACCCCCAGCAACGTCGCCACCAGGTCGGGCGTCCGGTCCAGACACACCCCCACCACCGAACCCGGCGCCACCCCCGACCGCCGCAGATAACGGGCGATCCGATTCGCCCGCTCGTCCAACCCCCGATACGTCAGGGAACCCACCGCCAGCGCATCCGGAGCAGCCGCGACCCGCGTCCCGAACAACGACAACACCGTCCCCGAGTACGGACGACGCGGACCCTGACCCCGCGCCAGAACCGACCGCAACCCGACCGCGTCATCCATCGGCAGCTCCGACACCCGCCGATCCACATCCTCCGTACACGCCCGCAACAACACCTCGAACCGACGCAACATCGCGGCGACGGTCTCCTCGGTGAACAGTCCCGTGTCGTAACGCGCCGTCATCGCCAACCCGGTCGGCGTGACCCAGGCGTCCACCACCAGGTCGAACAGGGTCTGCACGACGCCGACGGTGAACGGGCCGCCGGACACGTTGGGCAGGATGGAGACCTTCGACTGGCCCTGGGTGTGCAGGACGAACATGGTCTCGAACAACGGCGTACGACTCACGTCACGGGTCACGTCCAGTTCGCTGACCAACCGCTCGAACAGGACCTCCTGGTGGGCGTACGCCTCCAGGGCGGTGCTCCGAGTTCGCCGGAGCAGCTCGCGTACGGTGGGGTCACCGGAGAGGTCACCCCGCAGGACCAGGGTGTGCACGAAGTACCCGACGAGCGGTTCCAGCTCGGCGCGGGAACGCCCGGCGCTGGCCGTACCGACACAGACGTCGTCCTGACCGGCGTGCCGCCCCAGCAGGACCTGGTAGCCGGCGAGCAACACCATGAACAACGTGCACCGCTGGACCCGGGCCAGCCGTTGCAGGCTGTTCGTGAGTTCACCGTCGAGGTTGTGCCGTACCCGGGCCGTACGCGGGGTCTTGAACAGGGGCCGGGGCAGGTCGGTCGGCAGGTTGAGGGTGGGTACGTCGGCGAGCCGTTCCCGCCAGTACGCGAGATCCTGCTCCACCTTCCCCGCCGGCTGGTCCGCCTGCTCACGTACGTAGTCCGCCCAACCGACCGCCAGCGCCGGCAGGTCCGGTACGCCACCGTCGACCAGGGCGCCGTAGGCCGTACCGAGTTCGTCGAGCAGGATCGACTGCGAGCTGCCGTCGAAGATCACGTGGTGGACGACCACGACGAGCACCCGGTCCTCGGGGGCCAGGGTCAGCAGGGTCGCCCGGATCAGCGGTCCACGGGCCAGGTCGAACCGGGTGTCGAAGAGTTGTAGGCCGATCTCGCGGGCCCGCTCCTCGCGCAGCGACTCCGGCTCCCCGGTCAGGTCCAGCCGTTCGAGGTCGAACGGGTACGGGTCGGCGATCACCTGGACCGGCACACCGGCACGGTCGAGGAACGTCGCCCGCAGCGCCTGGTGCCGGGCGGTGACCACGGTGAACGCCCGGGCGAGCAGGTCGGAGTCGACCGGTCCGCGCAGGCGCCGGGCGAAGGCGATGTTGTTCGGCTGTCCCGGATCGAACCGGTCGAGGAACCAGAGTCGTTCCTGGGCCGGCGACAGCGGCACCTCGGTCATGGTCACACCACACTCCCCATCGACACACACGTCGGTTCGGTTGACAACTGGCCGCTGTCACGGCCGGTGGTTACCGCCACGGCCACGGCACGTTCCCGAACGCCGCGTCGACCAGCAGCCGTTCCAGGTCGCGCAGGAAGCGCTCGATCGCGTCCGGGGGCAGGTGCGCGGTGTCCGCGGTGAGGGCCAGACCCACCGCGCCGGGACGGTCGACGACCTCGATCCGGGTACGCCAGGTGAAGGTGTCGAGTCCGTGGGTCCGGTCGAACGACGAGTGGGCCATTGCCGCCCGTACCTCGGCTTCGCCGGTGGCCCGGCCGAACAGGTCGACGTCGGTGGAGAGCCGGATGTCGTTCAGGTAGAGGTGCGGACTCACCCCCACCGCGTACGGGTATCCGGCGGCCCGGAACGCCTCCCGCATCCGGGTCGGGTCGTAGTACGCGTGCCGGTAGGCGTCGAGCGCGGCCCGCCACACCCGGGGCAGGAGGTCCGTGAAGTCGGGCCGGTCGGCGAGGTCCACCACGACCAGCCCGAGCTGGTTGAGCTTCGCGATCGCGTCCCGGTAGCCGTCCATGGCCCGGTTGTTGGCCATCGTGTGGATGCCGACGACTTCGTTGCCGGACCAGGCGGCGCAGACGACCGCGGTGGCCGCCAGCAGGACGGTGGAGCTGGTGACCCGGTGCCGGTCGGCGACCAGCCGGATCGCGGTGTCCGCGGCCGGGGAGGTCAGCACCGCCCGTACCCATCGGGGTGTGAGCGGTGGTCCGAGACGGGGCAGGGTGTCCACGGGCAGGCGACCGAAGCTCTCCACCCAGTGCGCGACCGCGCGTTCGGCCCGGCGGCGCTGGTCGACGTCCTGCTCCCGGCGGGCGATGTCGGCCGACTGCAGCCCGGCCGGGGTGGCGATGGCCCCGCGCAGCAGCAGTAGCCGCAGGTCCCGCAGCGCGATCTCGGCCGCCTGGAAGTCGACCGTGGTGTGGCTGAAGACCACCGCCACCTGCCGGACCTGCCCGTTGACCAGGACCAGCGCCACCCGTTGCGGCCACTCCAGCGCGTGGTCGAACTGGTGGTCGGCCAACCGCTCGGCCACCGTACGGGCGAGCGCGGCCCCGTCGTGGTCCCCCGCGTCCGGTCCGGTTCCCTGCTGCGATCCGGCGTCGGCGTGCACCAGCAGCACGGGCAGCTCGCCCCGGTCCGCCACGACCTGGCACCGCTCCCCGTCGACCAGCCGCAGCCGGGTACGCAGCGAGCCGTGCCGGCCGATCCACGCGCCGACCGACCGCAGCACGTCGACCGGGTCGGCCGGTGCTCGACGGGGCACCGACAGGGTGCGCCGCAGGCTGATCATCACGTATCCCGGACCGTGCCGCTCGATGGCGATCCAGAGCGCCCGCTGCCCCCAGGTCAGTGGTGCGGGCGTCTCCTCGGCACCGACGAAGCCGGTACGCGTCCACTCGGTCCTCGCCCCCGCGACCGAGGGGGCGGGCGGGACCGGTGTGGCCCTGGTGACGGGTCGGGCCGGGGTCACCGGGGGAGGCTGAACCGCGTCCGGGCGTACCGCCATGGCGCCTCTCCGCTCCATTGTCGACAGTGCTCGCGGCGGCCGCCACCAATCGGGACAGCTCGATCCGACAAGTATCCGTTGATTGGGGCGGCCTTCGAACATCCCTCAAGAAAGCGTTTTCCTGTGACCGATTGGCCGATCCCGCGAGCCGGACGACGGGACCGGGCGAGTAGCGGGCCGGCCCCCGTGTCACCCCGAAACTGTCCGACGGGTCTGGCATCCTCGGGGGATGAACCTGCCCCACCCACGGTCGTCGGGGCCGTGGACGAACGTCGCGCTGCCGGGCCCGTGGCCGACCGCCGGGCGTGGGCGATCATGACAACACGTCAGGAGATCGGCCTGCTCCGGTTGGCGGCACAGCATCTCGCCGGCCCGGGGCTGACGAGCGCGACCGAGGCGGTCGCCTGGCTGACCGCCGCCCAGGCGCAGGACTTCCCCGGCGCGGTCACCTCGGTTGTCCTGCGTACGGCGGGTGGCACCCGGCAGATGGTCGAGGCCGCGCTCGATCGCGGCGAGATCGTCCGGTCCTGGCCGATGCGCGGCACCCTGCACCTGGTGGCGGCCGACGACCTGCCCTGGATCCTGGGGCTCACCACACCCCGGATGGTGGCCCGCGCGGTCGGGCGGCAGGCCCAGCTCGGGCTCGACCCGGCCACCCTGGTCCGGGCCCGGGACCTCGCGGTGGACGCGCTGGCCGGCGGCCGGCGGCTGCGTCGTGACGACCTGCTCGGGATCTGGAACGCCGCTGGGCTGGTGACAACCGGCCAACGCGGCTACCACCTGATCTGGTACCTGGCGCAGACCGGTGTCCTCTGCTTCGGCCCCATGCACGACCGCGAGCAACTGATCGTGCTGGTGGACGAGTGGATAACCCGACCGCGCCGACTCGTTCGCGAGGAGGCGCTCGGCGAGCTGGCCCTGCGTTACTTCCGCAGCCACGGCCCGGCCACGGTCAAGGACTTCACCAGGTGGACGAACCTGGTCGCCGCCGACGTACGGGTCGGGCTCGCGCTGGCCCGACCCGCCCTCGTCCGGATCGAGGTCGACGGCGTCGAATACCTGATGGATCCGCGCACCCCGGAGCGGCTCGACACCGACCGGAAGCTGGCCCGAGGGGTCTTCCTCCTGCCCGGCTTCGACGAGTTCATCCTCGGCTACCTGGACCGTGGGGCGGTGCTGCCGGCGGAGTTCGCCGGGCACATCGTGCCGGGCAACAACGGGATGTTCCGACCGACCGTGGTCAGCGACGGTCAGGTGCTCGGCACCTGGGCGCACACCGGCCGGGGCGCGAACCGGACGATCACCGCGACACCGTTTCGCGAATTTCCGCTTCCGGTTGCCGAGGCCATCCCCCGGGTGCACGCCACCCTGCCCTGACGGGCACGGCGCGACCCCCGGGACTCACGCTCCCGTTGGCCCCACCGGAACGGGGCAGTTGATGCGGCATCCCGAGGACGCAGGGTCCCCTTTGCCTCCACGAGGCCGGCGGCGTGAGCGCCGGAACGGAGGTAGGGCGCAGGACGGCGCCGATCTCGCCCTACCCATCGTCGGCTGGTGACGCACGCACCGAACGGGAGTCGGCGCCAGAATTTCCGGCGTTCAGCAGCCGCAGGCGTCGCCGAGCACGGGTGCGGTCAGGTCGTCGACCGGGCGGCGTACCGGACCGGTCGCGGTCTGCACCGCGAAGCCCTCCCGGACCCAGTACTCGTAGCCGCCGAGCATCTCCTTGACCGGGTAGCCGAGCCGGGCGAACTCCAGCGCCGCCCGGGTCGCGCCGTTGCACCCCGGCCCCCAGCAGTAGGTGACCACAGCCGTGCCGGCCGGGATCACGTCCGCCGCCCGGCGCGCGATCTCGGCCCGGGGCAGGTGGACGGCACCGGGCAGGTGCCCCTGCCGCCACGCCGTCTCGTCGCGCGAGTCGACCACCACCAGCCGGGACACGTCGGCCTCCAGGTCGGCGTGGACGTCACTGACATCGGTCTCGAACGCCAGCCGGGCGGCAAAGTGGGCGACCGCGTCGGCCGGCGGTCCGGGCGGGGTACGAAGCACGTTCGAGGTCTCGGGACTCGGGTCCGTCCCGTGGTGCGGATCCGTCGCGGGAAGTGGACTCGTCCGGGGAAGCAGGTTCGTCATGGGACCGATCGTGGCTGCCCCGGAAAGCCCGGACCAGTGGTGTGCCGGCCACTCCCCGCCAAGATCCCGCCAGTTCGTGGCGTCCGCGCCTCCCGCGCCGGGGTGGTGTCGCCGGACGGTGGGTACCGGTGCAGGTACGTGGCGACGCCGTACATGAAGCTGACGGTGCCCAGCATCTCCAGGAGTTCTTCCACAGCGGTGCTGTACGCGTACGCCATCGAGTCGTAACCGGGCCCGTTGTCCCAGAGCAGGCTGCCGACCACCTCCATGCCGATCGCGCCGCCCACGTAGAGCGCGCCGCCGCCGAGGACGAGCAGCCGTACCGGCCCGGGCAGGTGCCCGAGGAACCGCAGGTAGGTCAGGGCGAAGAGGACGACCAGCGGCGCCGCCACCAGGATCCAGGACAGGTAGAGCACCCCGGTGAGGTCGAACGCGTCCCGCAGGACGTTGGCCGCCTCGTGGATCTGGGTGGCCTCGTCGAGCGCCAGGAAGACGAAGACCAGCGCCAGCAGCTTCCAGTGCCGGGCGAACCGGTCCCCCACCCGGCCGGCGGTGATCCCGATCTCGGCCAGCACCAGCGCGCTGAGCAGCAACAACGACGACGAGAACCAGGTCGGCAGGTTGTGCTCCTGGTCGACGTCGAGGAAGGCGTACACCCAGTCGAAGTGGGCGAACGTCGGCTCCGGCCCTCGGTGCAGGACGTTGACGGTGAGACTCAGCGCGTGCAGCACCGCCACGATCACCAGTAACAGCCGCAGCGTACGGCCGGTGGGCACGATGAGCCTCATCATCGGTCCACCCGGACGACGGGTGCCGAGGTCGATGGATCGGACATCGCGGGAATGTATCCAGCGAACATGAGAAACCTCGGCCGGATACCCGGCAGCCATCCGACCGTTGTAGTGCCGTTACCGACTGTTAACCGGATCGAGGCTGTCCACCCGCAACCAACCGTCCACCGACGAGCGGCCAGGCACGGACAAGGGTGGCCGACCGAGGTCAGCCACCCTTGTCTTCCGCGTACGCAGGTGCGTTACAGGATCAGGATCGTCCCGCCGGACACGTTGATCTCCCCGGTCCGCGCACCGTTCCAGTCGGAGGAGAGCAGCAGCCGCTCACCGTCGGTGAGGGTGATGCCCAATCCGTCCTTCGAGCTGAGCAGCCCACGATCGGTCGCGGTCAACCGGAGGGTGAGTCCGGTGCCGACGGCGACCGCCCGCCGGGGATCGGTGACGTCGAACAGGCTGGCCCGGCTCCGCCACTCCAGTACGTCCGCACCGGCACCGGTACGCGCGCCGAACGACCTGATGTCGGTGCTCCGTACCTCGTAGCGCCGGCCGCCGGACTGGAACGTCACCGTGGCCAGCCCGGTGGCTCCCCCACCTGTTCGGGCCTGGGCCACGAGCAGCGTGAAGTCCGCCCGCGAGCCCCGGTCGAGCGCGTACGCCCCGGCCGACCGGGTCGGGGTGAGCGTGCCCGCCCCGATCACCGCCCGGTTCTCCGCCCGGGTGATCTCGACCCGGGCCGTGGCCGTACCCGTGTAGTTGCCGCCGACCGTAGCCGCGACCTGGTGGTTTCCGACCGGCAGGGTGGCCTCGCAACTCGCCGAGGCCACGGTGGTGTTCGCCGGGTCGACCAGCCCGAGCACTCCGGTGCAGAGCGTCCGGCCGCCGGCCGCGAACGTCACCGTCGCCGTACGGACGTCACCCGGTCGGGAGTCGGCCGGGGCGCCCGCCACCGCACCGTCCCGGACGGTCGCCCGCAGCGACACGGTGCTTCCGCCACCATTGCGCCCGTACGCCAGCGTGTCGCCGGTGTACGTCACCTCGGCGTTCTCCCGGACCACCCGGATGGTGAACGTGGTGGTGCCGACTCCGCCGGTCTCGTCCGTCACGGTGACGGTGACCGGATAGTCGCCCGGTGCGCCGGTGGTGCTCCCGGCCACGGTCCACTGCCAGGTACCCGGACGGGTTCCCGGCTCGGACGGCGTACCGGGCGCCAGGGACAGCCCGGCGGGCAGGCCGGTCGCCGTCGCCGTCAGCGCGCCGCCGTCGCTGTCCGGGTCGGTGGCCCGGACGTGCACCTCCGGCGACAGGCCGTCGCTGTACTGCACGGTCGCGCCGCCGGCCGGTGCGTCGTTGGAGACCGCCGGCCCGGCCGTGATGGTGAACCTGTCGTCGTTCAGGTCGAAGAAAACGTTGCCGACCGCCTCGACCCTGATCCGCGCGGTCGTGGTGGCGACGTTCGGCACGGCCACCGTCGCGGAGCCGTCGTTGGCCGTCCGCTCCGCCAGCACGTACGGGAAGGTCGCCCCGTCATCGGTGGAGAGCGAGATCTTCACCTCGGTCACGCCGATCGGCGCCACGTCGGTGCCGGCCACGTCCCAGGTGACGGCCTGCGCCGAGCCCCCGACGACGGTGCCCGCGACGCCCTGCGAGGTGACCAGGAACGGCCCGGTGGTCGGTGCGACGACCAGCGCGGTGTCCGCGCTGCCGATGCCGCCTGCGCCCGGGTGCCCGTCCCGGGCGGTAAGCCGGAAGTGCATGGTCCGGTTGTTGTCGAAACCGACCCAATCGCCGGTCGGCAGGAACTCCGAGTAGCAGTCGATCGTGGCGGCCGGCACGTTGGTCGCCCCACCGGTCGGCGGTGCGGGCGGTGCCGCCGGGCAGGTGCCGGTCTTGGCGTTGGTGTTGTTCGCCGCGATCTGCGCCAGGTCGGGGAAGTCGCGGGTGGGGTTCGTGTCCACCGCGTTCAGGCCCGGCGAGTAGTACTCCAGGGTGTCGGTGGGGCTGACCACGGCCGCGGTGCCGAACTGCCGGAACAGCGGGCCGTTGGTCTTGGTGTTGTTGACCAGCGCGGTGCCGGCGGTGCTGCCACCGCTGAGGCCGCCCCGGTCGTTCTGCTCCCACATGTACGTGACGGTGTCGCCGTCCGCGTCGGTCGCGCCACCGGTCAGGGTGAACGGCGTACGGGCGGGAATGGTGTACGAGGTCGGCACGGTGACCACCGGTGCCCGGTTGGTGGTCTGCTCGACCAGCCACCCGCCGTTGTCCACCGCACCGCCCTTGACCGTCTCCCCGACCGAGCCGGACGCGCCGGTGGCCGCGGTGATGGTGAGCGACTCGACGTTGACTGCGGCGAGCGGGCCGGCGTTGAAGGTGACCTGGAAACCGGTGTCGTCCAGGGTGCCGGTGCCGCCGAACGCCGCGACGGTCACCGTCGCACCTGCCGGCCAGTCCGGGATCGCCTCGATCGCGGCCTTGATCCCGGCGGTGGTGTAGTTGGCACCCCGTACGATCGGCGCCGACTCCCGGCCCGCGTAGCTGATGGTGAACGAGTCGCCGTCGGTGTCGAAGCCGCGCAGCGCGGCGGTCTGCACCTCGTTGATCGCCGGACGGGCCGAGCCGACGAACGTGGTGATCTCGGTGTAGCTGCGCTGCGACCAGTACGGGTCACTGTGCGGCTGGAGGTTGTCCTGCTGGCAGATGCCGGCGTACGCCATGATCGACGAACCGCTGCCCGGCTCGTACGAGTTCGCGGGACTGCGGTTGCCACCCGAGCAGTTGTACTGGGTGCCGTTGAAGGTGTGGTTGCCGGCGAACTGGTGACCGATCTCGTGCGCCACGTAGTCCACCGCGTAGAAGTCACCGACCGGGGTCGGCAGGCCCGTGCAGCCGCGCGCCTTGGTCGCGCCGCCGACCACACCGAGGCCGGCCACGCCGCCGCCGTTGACGCCGAGACCGATGTGGCCGACGTCGTAGTTGCCGGCGCCGACGAGCTGGCCGAGGACGATCTGGTTGCGGCTCAGCGTTCCGCTGCCGCAGGTGGCGACCTGGGCCGGGGTGAAACAGGCGGCCGCGCCGCAGGGACCGTTGGGCTCCGTGGCCAGCGCGGCGGTGTTGAGGTTGGTCTTGTCGGTGTCGTTGACCAGGACGAGCCGGATCGCGGTCTCGTCCTCGTAGACCTGGGTGACCCGGTTGACCAGCGTCACCTTTGCCGCGGTGACGTTCTCCGCGCCGAAGAAGGTGGCGTACGACGGGTCGGTGACCAGGGCCAGCCGGTAGGTGCGCAGGGTGACCGCCGGCCCCGCCACGGCGGGCTCGGCCTGCTCGGTCACCGCGACCGCCGGCTCCTCGTCCTCCAGTTCGGCGGGCAGCTCGTCCGGGTTGACGAGGTCGTGGCCGTAGTAGCTGGCGTAGACGCTCTGGTCGAGGTGGTAGTACGGGTCGACGAACCAGACGCCCCGCTCGGAGCGGACCGAGGCGTGGAAGCCCAGCGGGGTGAGGTCCGCGCGTACGGTCGCGGTGGTGTCGTCCAGGCCGCGACCGGCGTACGTCCGGATCTCGGGGTGTTGTGCCGCGAGCCCGGCCTCCATCACCGGGGAGTCGACCAGTTCGAAGCGCTGGAGGGTTCCCTCCGGGGTGGGCAGCGAGACGACCAGCGGCTGCACCCTGGCCGTGCGGGCGGCGCGTTCCCGGGGCGCCCGGTCCAGGTCGGATTCGAGCAGTGCCCGATCCAGGCTGAAGCCGGCGAGGCGCTTCGCCTGGATGTCGATCGGCTTGCTGGAACGGGCGGCGGCGAGGTTGCCGCCGATCTTCGTCCACGGCGTCCCGGGCTGTGCCGGGGCGGCGGCAGCGGGGGTGGTGGTGACCAGTACCGGCAGCAGCGCGGCGGCCAGGGCGGCCACCACCAGTGCGGTCAGCCGTGGCCGGGGCGCGGCCCGGTCACGGATCGGCGGCAACGAGGGGATCGTCAACTCTGTCTCCTTGGGACTCGGGCGCCGGCCCGATGGAGATCGGCGCCGTCTTCACACCCAGGTCCGCCCCGGTGATCACCCGAGCGGATGATCAGACGATAGGCGTCGGAACCGGGCCATGGATAGATCCAACTACGTCACGGCCCCGTGTCGCTGTCCCGCGGTCATCCCTTGTGGACCATCTAGCTCGTCCGCACCCTACCCGGCGACGCTTCTGATACCCATGGGGGGTATGACGAACGCCACTCTCCGATCGGGACGAAGAGCGTCGATGCCCACGTTGTGCCGGCTGTAAGCAAGCATCGCCGAACATCGATTGACTTGGGAGCCGGAGATGACCGAGAAGAAGGTAATCGCAGTGGTGGGCGCGACCGGCGCACAGGGCGGCGCGGCGGCTCGCGCGATCCTCGCCGACGGTGAGTTCGCGGTCCGCGCGATCACCCGGAACCCGGATTCGGAACAGGCCCGCGTACTGGCCGACCTCGGCGCGGAGGTGGTCGAGGCCGACCTCTACGACCGGGCCAGCCTGGAAAAGGCGTTCGACGGGGCGTACGGTGCCTTCGCCGTCACCTTCTTCTGGGCGCACATGTCGGCCGAGCGGGAACTGACCGAGGCGAGGAACCTGGCCGAGGCGGCGAAGTTCGCCGACCTGCGGCACGTGGTCTGGTCCACCCTCGAGGACACCCGTGAGTCGATCCCGCTGACCGACGACCGGATGCCGACCCTCGACGGTCGTTTCAAGGTGCCGCACTTCGACGCCAAGGCGGAGGCAGACAGCTTCTTCGCCACCGCCGGAGTGCCGACCACCTACCTGCGTACCACGTTCTACTGGGACAACCTGCTGGCCGGGGTCGGTCCGCAACGCGACGAGAGCGGGCAACTCGTCCTCGGACTGCCGATGCTGGACAGCCGGATCGCCGGGATCACCGCCGAGGACATCGGCAAGTCCGTACTCGGGATCCTCAAGAGGGGCACCGACCTGGTGGACCGTACGGTGGGCATCGCAGGTGAGTTCCTGACCGGGGCCGAGATCGCCGCGACGTACAGCAGGGTCCTCGGCGAGGAGGTCGTCTACCGGCCGCTCACGCACGACGCGTACCGCGCCCTCGGCTTCCCCGCCGCCGTCGAGTACGGCAACATGTTCCAGTACTACGCCGAGTTCCCGGAGGCCTTCCTCGGGCGGCGCGACCTCGGGTTCACCCGTACGGTCAACCCGTCGGTGCAGACGCTGGAACAGTTCCTGACCGCCCACCGCAACGAGCTGACCGCCGGGTAACCAATCGAAGCGCGACACCGGTGAGTTTCTTACGCATCTTCGGCCTCTGGAGTCGACACGGCCGGATCGGCAACCCGATCCGGCCGTGTCGCGCTCGTACTCGGGTGCCCACTCGCGCTCCCCACGAGCGGGCGGAGGTCGTCAGGGACGGCGCGTGGCCAGGATGGCGACGATTTCGCGGCGTACCTGCGCGGTGTCGTAGACCAGGCGTCGGTGGCTGAACCAGACGACCATGATGCCGACCGTGGCGAACAGGGCGTCGCGTCGCAGGTCGATCTCCCGTTGACGGGGATCGCCATGGGATGCCGCCCCGTCGAGTTCGAAGGCGACCCGCTCCCGTTCGGCGTACACGTCGAGGTACATCGTCCGGCTCGCGACCTGGATACGGACCTGGCGTTGGAACCGCGGCATTCCCGGACCGGTGAAGACATGGTCGTGTCCCCAGATCTCCAACGCGCTCCGGCACCCCGCAGCCAGCCGATCGAGCAACACCCGCAGTTCGGCCCTACCGGTCAGTTTCGGGACCGTCGTCAATGCCGACCGGACCCGCTCCGGGGTGGTCAGTCTGTCGCTGACCGCTCGCACAACGGACTCGGGCCGCTCCACCGGCGGCAACAGTGGCCATGCCTCCACGAGTGATCGCTCGATCCGGATCACCGGTACGCTCCGGCGTGTCAGCACCTGCGGTGGCGCCATCACAAAACCCGTTCGGCGGTACACCACCAACCCTGATCGGCCGCGCATCCCGACGCCTTCCGGCACGGTCAGGTGGACCGGCTCACGGCCTGGCTGTCGACGCACTCCCCAAAGATCCAGAGCGGTGGCGTGACTCAGCGCGCCTCGCCCGCCCACGTAACGCAGCACTGCTCGTCGTCGCAGGTCTGGATCGAGCCGGTAGAGCAGATCCGCTTTGTCGCTGACACCCTCGTCAGAATCACGGCCGACCAGGTTCGCATCGATGTAGACCCTGGGAAGTACCCGCTGTAGGCGACCGGACTTCACCGCCCACTCCAGCACCTGACGCGACACCACCCGGCGGGCCGCCGTCCACGTCACCAACCCATCGCCGCGGTTGACCAGCGACTGAAGATCGCGATTCACGCTACAACCGTGGCGACGCGCCGGCCATGGGTCAACTCGCCGGACGTCAAGCTGTGGATAACCAACCACCTGTGGAAACAGCGCGTCGAGTCCACTAATGTGCTACGAGTTTCACGATCGTCGGCTGCTCACCCCTGTAAAACTCCGCTGGCAGCAGGGTTGTGCAGCCGACGATCGCGGCGCTTCGACGAAGTCGAAGGGAGCCGGGGTGGTGCGCGGGGTTTAGGTGGGGTTGCGGGCGGTGGCGTAGGCGGCGCAGCCGATCAGTTCCAGGGAGACCTGGAGGCGTTCGGCGCTGACGTTCTTGGCGATGGTGTCCTCGGGGCTGTGGTAAGGCGGTTCGAGCAGTGCCGGGGACTCCTCTCCACGCCAGGAGAAGTTGGCGCTGGCGATGCCGACCTCCTGGAACGACTGGTGGTCACTGGAGCCGCGCAGGGTCACCGGGGAGATGCGCGGCTCGTAGCCGAGTCGGGTGGCGACGGCCGCGACCTCGGTGGTTGCCCGGTTCGCCAGTCCGTCGAAGGAAAGCAGCCAGTAGCGGGTCGCCGGATCCCAGCTCGTCGCCACCATGTCGTTCTGGTAGACCGCCACGATCCGGTCGCGTTCGGCCTGGGGCAACTGGGCCACGTAGTACCGCGAGCCAATCAGTCCCTGCTCCTCCGAGCCCCACAGTCCGAAGCGGATGGTCGCGTCGGTCGGTAGGGAGCGCAGCACCCGGGCCAGTTCGAGGCAGAGTACGGTGCCCGAGCCGTCGTCGTTGGCGCCCGGCGCACCGATCACGGTGTCGTAGTGGGCGCTCACCATCACCACCGGGCTGGTGCTCGCGTGCCGTCGCGGTGCCCGCTCGGCGAGCACGTTGTGGGAGGTGAGGCCACGGTGTGCGGTGGTGGCGACGGTGAGCGTGAACGGGCGGGCGGCGAGGCGTTCCCGGAGCCGGTGCTTCTGTGCCTGAGCCACACCGACGACCGGGATCGGCACCGGCGTGGTGGCCGAGCCGGGCAGGGTCGGTGCGAAGGCCGAGGCCCGTCGCGGCTCCACCAGGTCGGCCGGGAGGAACACCACGGCCGCCGCCCCCCGCGCCACGGCGGTCGCGACGAGCGTCTCGCGCTGTGCCGCCACGTAGTCGACGAGTACCACCTTGCCGGTGACGTCCTCGGGGTAGTTGGCCGGTGCGCCGGCCGCCACGTCGACCACCCGACCGCTGACCCGGGTGTTCAGGGCGGCGTGCGGTGACGCGCCGACCTGCCAGTTCAGGTCGTCGGGCAGCCCCGGGCGGGAGCTGAGCTGGGCCAGGAACTTGTCCGCGACCGGGAACGGCTGGAGCGTGGTCCGGTAGCCGAGGTCGTCCAGCACGTCTTCCAGGTAGTTCGCGGCGGCGCGTTCCGATGGGGTGCCGCCGATGCGCGGGCCGATCCGCTCGGAGAGGACCCGCAGGTGGTCGATGGCCCGCCGAGCCGAGACCCGTCCCGCAACGAGGCGGTCGCCCGGGTTGAGCGTGGGCGGGCGGTGCGCTCCCGGCCGATGGTCGGTCACGGCCCAGGCGGGTGACGCTATGGCGAGACCGGCGGCGCCCCCGAGGCCGATGGCCAGGGCGCGGCGTCGGGACAAGGCCGAGCCCGACGGGGAGTTGTCGGGCGAGGGGGACGGGTCGGCGCTGATGTCCACAGAAGACCTCCGGTGCGGCCGGGGCGGCCCGGCGACGTAGGTACGGACGACGACAGCGATCACATCGACGGTAGTGATCACTTCGATGAATGTAGCGTCCGAACACACACCGATTCAAGATCGTGACGCAGCGGATCGGCCCACGGTTCGGGCACGATCGATGGAACCGCGGGTTCGACGGATTCGCACAGGCGGTTACCGGGTGTCACCGCCGCACCCGGGAGGTGGCCGGGGTCGACTGACCGCTCAGGAAACGGCCGGGTTGTTGGACCGACCGCTCAAGAGGCGGTGGGGTGGTCCGACCGACCGCTCAGGATGCGGCTGGGTGGTCCGACCGACCGCTCAGGATGCGCGGTTGCGCAGGGCGGCGGCGATGCCGGTGGCCGGGCGCAGTGCGTCCAGGGCGCGCCGGGACGTACCCGGTCCGGTGGGGTCGCGCCGGGCGGCGAGGTAGGCCGCGACGCAGGTGGTGACCACGATCCCGGCCAGCGGAAGATGCTTGCGCAGCGTACTCATGTCGACTCCTTCGCGGCCCGGTCGCGGGCGGCGAGCCGTTCGCGCTGCGGTCCCACGGTGTACTTCGGGTCCCGGGCCGAGGCGAGGCCGGCGTGGAAGATACCGAACCGGGTGCAGAGGGAGCCGGCGAGCAGCGCCACTCCGGCCGCGACGCCGGCCTTCCGGTTGCGTCCGGCGAGCGCCAGGGTCAGGGCGGCGGTGGCGCTGAGGACCTTGCCGGCTCGGATCAGCGCCCCTCCGAGGTCCTGTTGCAGTGGTTCGGCGAGCGGGCCGAGCCGTTGCTCCAGCCGGCGGGTCATGGTCAGCTCGGCGACGGCGCCGAGCATCGCCGCCCGGCGGGCCGGTGCGGACTCGGCGCCGGATCCGACCAGCAGGCCGAGTCCGCCGGCCGACGCGGCGGCCGAGCCGACGAAGAGCAGCGGCATCTCCCGGTGGCCCTCGTGCCAGGCCGGCACCGCCGTGTTCGAGATCAGGGCCCCGGTGTACGCGGCGACCGCCGGCCCGAGCAGGGCCGCGCCGATGGTGGCCAGCCGACCGGGTACGGGCAGCCGACCGGTGACCGCGCTGGCGGCGGCGGTGATCGCCATCGGTGCGTAGCCGGCGAGCAGCCACGACCCGATGCTCATCGGCGAGGTCACCTTGACCACCCGGAGCATGTTGATGAACCGTTCCGGGCGGCCGAGGTCGTGGACCAGGGTGTAGAGCGATCCGGCGATGGCGGTGGCGGCGCCGGCCTTCAGCCCTCGGGCGAGTGCCGGCCGGCCGGTGAGTTCGGCTGCCGCGGCGAGGGTGGAGGAGGCGCCGGCCAGCCCGCCGAGGAACAGGTAACCGGCGATGTCGGGCGCCTCCCAGGTCGGTGCGTTGAGCACCGGTCGCCCGTAGTACGAGCGGAAGTCCGCCTTCGGCACCATCAGCCGCTCGCCGCGCTGGCGCCGTCCGGGGCGTCCGGCCGACCCGACCACCGCGTCCCGCTCGGCGGGCAGGTCCGGCGCGCGGTCGAGTCGTACGTCGGTCATCGTCGCGGCTCCCGCCGGAACGTCGGGACGGTTCATCGTCGTGCTCCCACCCGGAGGCTTGTACGGTTCATCGTCGTGCTCCCGTCGGGGCGCTGGCGCCGGAGAGGGTGACCGCGATCAGGCCGACCAGGAGGCCCGCTGCCGCCAGTCCGACCCGCCGCCACATGGCGGGCAGGTCGCGGGTGGTCACCACCGGATCCGGCGGCAGGCCGTAGACCTCGGGTTCGTCGAGCAGCAGGAAGAACGCGCCCGCACCGCCGACGCCGTCGTTCGGGTCGGCGCCGTAGAGCCGGGCACTGGTCACCCCGTCCGCCTGTAGGGCGAGCACCCGTGCGGCGGCGCGCTCCCGCAGCTCGTCGAGCTCACCGAACTGGATCGAGTCGGTCGGGCAGCTCTTGGCGCACGCCGGCTCCTGGCCGACCGAGAGCCGGTCGTAACACATGGTGCACTTCGCCACCCGGCCGTCCGTCGGCCGTTTGTCGATCACGCCGTACGGGCAGGCGGGCACGCAGTAGCCGCAGCCGTTGCAGATGTCCTCCTGCACCACGACCGTGCCGAACTCGGTACGGAAAAGCGAGCCGGTGGGGCAGACGTCCAGGCAGGCGGCGTGGGTGCAGTGCTTGCACACGTCCGAGGACATCAGCCAGCGGAAGTCCATCTCCCGTACGGTGCCGACCACCCCGTCCGGTGGGGCCGACGCCGGCAGTCCGAGCGAGACCGGGGTGCGTCCGGCCGCCACCTGCTTCAGCTCGCCGGGCAGCTCGGTCGGGGCCAGGTACGTCTCCTGCCGGCCCAGCTGGCGGGGCTGTTCGATGAACGCGACGTGCCGCCAGGTGTCGGCGCCGAGCCCGATGCTGTTGTCGTACGACATGCCGGTGAAGTTCAGGCCGTCCTCGGCGAGGGTGTTCCACTCCTTGCAGGCCACCTCGCAGGCCTTGCAGCCGATGCAGACGCTGGTGTCGGTGAAGAAGCCGACCCGTTCCGGGTGTGCACCGTAGCCGCCGACGGTCGCCGGGTCGGCCGTGCCGGTGGCCGCCTCACGCAGGTCGAAGCTCATCGCCCTACACCCCCGTTCCGGTACGCCCGGTGACGCCGGCCCGCCGCTGGTAGTCCCGGACCATCGCGGGACGGGCCGGTCCCCGTGGACGCCGGCCCGGTCGGATGTCCGCGCTGAACGCCTTGACCTCCTGGATGTGCGAGTTCGGGTCCAACGAGATCGCGGAGAGTTCGTTCGCCGCGTCACCCCGACTCAGACCGTTCGGTCCCCAGTGGAACGGCAGTCCGATCTGGTGGATCACCCGCCCGTCGACCCGCAGCGGCGCCATCCGCGCGGTCACCAGGACCCGCGCCTCGATCACGTTGCGGGCGGTGACGATGGTGGCCCACCCAGTGTGTTCCAGCCCCCGCTCGGTCGCCAGCTCGGGTGACACCTCGCAGAAGAACTCCGGCTGCAACTCCGCCAGGTACGGCACGTTGCGGCTCATCGCCCCGGCGGTGAAGTGTTCGGTCAGCCGGTACGTGGTCACCACGTACGGGAAGATCTCGGCACCGGGTTCGGATCCGCTCGGGTGGTACCGGTTCTCCGCGTGCGGTCGCAGCAGCCGGGCGGGATTGCGCTGCTGACCGTAGAGCGGGTTCTGCACCGGTGAGTCCTGCGGCTCGTAGTGGGCGGGCAGCGGCCCGTCGAGGACGCCGCTGGGCACGTACAGCCAGCCGAGACCGTCGGCCTGCATGATGAACGCGTCCGTGCCGCGCAGGGCCGCCACCCCGCTGGCGCCTTCGGGCGGCTGGTAGTCCGGGCGCTTGGTCGGTTCGAAGTCCGGTACGTCGTACCCGGTCCACCGGCCGGCTTCCTCGTCCCACCAGACCATCCGCTTGCGTTCGCTCCAGGGCTGCCCGTCGGGGCGTGCGGAGGCCCGGTTGTAGAGCATGCGTCGGTTCGCCGGCCAGGACCAGGTCCACTCGGCGCCCACCCAGTTCTGTTCCTCGCCGGGCCGGCGCCGGGCGGCCTGGTTGATCCCGTCGGCGTACACGCCGCAGTAGATCCAGCAGCCGCTGGTGGTGGAGCCGTCGTCGCGCATCTCGGTGTACCCCGACAGCGGCCTGCCCTCGGCGTTCCAGCCGTTGATCTCGGCGAGGACCGCCTCGGCCATCGGCTCGTCGGTCCGCCCCTCGGTCGGGTAGTCCCAGGTCAGGTCGAGGATCGGTTGGTCCATCGGGTCGGTCGACCCGGCCAGCTTGGCCCGGATGAGGCGGCCGAGGTGGTACATGAACCAGAGTTCGCTGCGCTGGTCCCCGGCCGGTTCGACCGCCTGGTGGTGCCACTGCAACATCCGGTTGGTGTTGGTGAAGCTGCCGGACTTCTCGGTGTGGGTGGCGGCCGGCATGAAGAAGACCTCGGTGCCGATCTGCTCGGTGGACAGCTCACCGGACTCGATCTCGGGTCCGTCCTTCCACCAGGTGGCGCTCTCGATCAGGCTGAAGTCCCGGACCACGAGCCAGTCCAGGTTGGCCATGCCGAGTCGCTGCATCCGGGCGTTCGCGGAGCCCACCGCCGGGTTCTCGCCGAGCAGGAAGTACCCCTTGCAGTTGCCCTCGATCTGTTCGAGGGTGGTGTCGTAGGCCGAGTGGCTGCCGTTGATCCGGGGCAGGTAGTCGAACCGGAAGTCGTTCTCCGGCTGTGCCGACGGACCCCAGTACGCCTTGAGCAGGCTGACCGTGTAGGCCCGCATGTTCGCCCAGAAGCCCTTGCGGGCGGCGTCGGCGTCGATGAAGTCGTCGAGGCTCGCGTGCCGGTGGGCGTGCGGCATCGGGAGGTAGCCGGGCAGCAGGTTGAACAGGGTGGGGATGTCGGTCGAGCCCTGGATGCTGGCGTGGCCGCGCAGTGCCTGGATGCCGCCGCCGGGGCGGCCGATATTGCCGAGCAGCAGTTGCAGGATGCTCGCGGTACGGATGAACTGCGACCCGTCGGTGTGCTGGGTCCACCCCACCGCGTAGACGAACGCGCTGGTCCGCTCCGGACCCGAGGCCTCGACCAGGTGCCCGCAGACCCGGGCGAACACGTCCTGCGGAATGCCGCAGATCCGCTCGACCATCTCCGGGGTGTAGCGGGAGAAGTGCCGTTTGAGGATCTGGTAGACGCAGAGCGGGTCGCTCAGGGTGGGGTCCTGCCGGGGGTCGCCGTCGAGCGCGGCGGTGCCGGAGCCGTGCTTCTCCCCCTGCCCGGTGCCGTGCGAGTGGTGCCGGGTCGCCAGCCGCCGCTCGTACGCCTCGTCGCGGTCGCCGGAGGCGGTGGCCTCCTGGGTGCCCTCGTACTGCCAGGTCTCGCTGGCGTACTGGTGCACCTCGGGGTCGAAGCCGGAGAACAGCCCGTCGAGGTCCTCGGTGTCACGGAACTTGTCGTTGATGATGGTCGACGCGTTCGTGTACGCCAGCACGTACTCCCGGAAGTCCTTCTCCTGCGTGAGCACGTAGTTGACGATCCCGCCGAGGAAGGCGACATCCGTGCCGGCCCGCAGCGGCACGTGCAGGTCGGCCAGCGCGCTGGTACGGGTGAACCTCGGGTCGACGTGGATCACCGTGGCGCCGCGCGCCTTGGCCTCCATCACCCACTGGAAGCCGACCGGGTGCGCCTCGGCGAAGTTCGACCCCTCGATCACTATGCAGTCCGCGTGCTGCAGGTCCTGCATGAAGGTCGTCGCCCCGCCCCGGCCGAACGAGGTGCCGAGCCCGATCACGGTGGAGCTGTGGCAGACCCGGGCCTGGTTCTCGACCTGCACCACGCCGAGCCCGGTGAACAGCTTCTTGATCAGGTAGTTCTCCTCGTTGTCCAGGGTCGCGCCGCCGAGGCTGGCGATGCCCATGGTGCGGGCCAACCGCTGCCCGTCGATCTCCCACTGCCAGTTCTCCCGCCGGGTCCGGATCACTCGGTCGGCGATCATGTCCATGGCGGTGTCCAGGTCCAGTTCCTGCCAGTCACGCCCGTACGGTGGCCGGTAGAGGACCTTGTCCAGGCGGCCGGAGCCGGTGGTGAGTTGCAGGGTGGCGGCGCCCTTGGGGCAGAGTCGGCCCCGGCTGACCGGGGAGTCCGGGTCGCCCTCGATCTGCACCACCCGCTCGTCGCGGACGTACACGTTCTGCGCGCACCCCACCGCGCAGTACGGGCAGATCGACTTCACCACGCGGTCGGCGTTGGCGGTCCGGGCCTGGAGGGTCGCGCTCTGTCCGGACTTGGCCGCCTCGGCGCGGCCGAAGCCGTCCGGGCCGGTCAACTGGCGCCAGACCGGCCACTTTCCGATCGAGATGGGTTGTCGCACGGGTTCCGGCCCTCCTTCACGCGTACGGTCGCGGCCCGGCCCGGAGGCGGCGCCGCCCAACTGGCCCTCCCGGAGGGACCCCCGAACCGGCCCGTCAACGGTCAGCGGGAGCCGCTGTCCGGGCCCCGGTCCCGCATCGCGCGGGTCCGGATCCACTCGTGCACCCGTTCGGAGTAGCTCGGGTTCATCTCCCTCGGGTTCACCAGACGTTGCGAGTGCGACGGCAGCATGCCGGGCCGTTGCCGCTGCCGCCCGGTCACGGTGTCTCCCCCGTCGGCCGGGATGCCGGTCGCGACGAGGTACGCCTGACCGGCCGGGATGCCGAGCAGCCGGCCGATCTCGGAGTAGCCGTGGCCGAGGTCAACCAATTCCAGTACCTGTTGCTTGCTGACCATGCGAACCTCCACTTGCCGACAAGTTTCGCATTTCGCCCCACCGGCGGTCCGGAAACGCGAAAAGCCGCCCACCCGGTGGGCGGAACGACTCAGCCCGGTCGGGTGGCCATCACACGCCGGAGCGCGGGCGGCGGGACGCCGGGGGCGACGCCGGGCCGCCGATCGGTGGTGCGCGGCATCGTCTGGCGTCCATCGATGACGTACGGCAACCTGTACTGGGCGTTCACCACCACCGCGACCACCACCCGCGACCGCCGCCCAGGAGGAGTCGAACATGTCGATCCGTTCCCGTACCGCCGCGCTGCTGTCGGTGATGCTGGCGATGGCCTTGCCCGCCGTCCCGGCCAGCGCCGGTGGGAAGGGCTCCGGGCACGGTCCGCAGGCCCTGCACTCGCTGCGCGCACCGGTCACCGACGAGTCGTTCTACTTCGTGATGGCCGACCGGTTCGCCAACGGTGATCCGGGCAACGACCGGGGCGGCCTCGGCGACGACCCCCTCGTGTCGGGTTTCGACCCGACCCGGACCGGCTTCTACAACGGCGGCGACCTCAAGGGACTGCTGAACCGGATCGACTACATCCGAGGGCTCGGCACCAGTGCGATCTGGCTGACCCCCAGCTTCAAGAACAAGGCCGTCCAGCTCGAGGACGGGCCGTCGGCCGGTTACCACGGCTACTGGATCACCGACTTCACCCAGATCGACCCGCACCTGGGCAGCAACGCGGACCTGCGGGCCCTGGTGGACGCCGCACACGACCGGGGGATGAAGGTCTACTTCGACATCATCACCAACCACACCGCCGACGTCATCGGCTATGAGCAGGGCGCCCGGATGGCGTACACCGGTAAGGACGCGGTGCCGTACCGGACCGCTGCCGGGGTACCGTTCGACGACCGGGACAGCGCGGGCAAGCCGAGCTTCCCGGCGTTGAGCCCGGAGAGGTCGTTCCCGTACACGCCGGTGTTGGATCCGGCCGAGCGGGACCTGAAGGTGCCGGCCTGGCTCAACGACGTCACGCTCTACCACAACCGGGGTGACACGACGTTCACCGGTGAGGACTCGTACTACGGCGACTTCTTCGGCCTGGACGACCTGTTCACCGAGAACCCCCGGGTGGTCGACGGGATGATCGACATCTACCAGCGGTGGATCGGCGACTTCGGCATCGACGGCTTCCGGATCGACACGATGAAGCACGTCAACGACGAGTTCTGGCAGCGCTTCGGCCCCGAGGTCCTGCGGTACGCACACCGCCAGGGAAAGTCCGAGTTCTTCATGTTCGGCGAGGTGTTCGACACCACCCGCGCGTTCACCTCGCAGTTCACCACCCGCGACCGGATGCAGGCGGTGCTCGACTTCCCGTTCCAGGAGGCGGCCCGCAACTTCGCCTCACGCGGCCAACCGACCAGCCAGCTCGCCACGTTCTTCACCGACGACGACTGGTACACCGACCAAGATTCGAACGTCTACCAGATGCCGACCTTCCTCGGTAATCACGACATGGGCCGGATCGGCAGCTTCGTCGCCGCCGACAACCCGGGTGCCGACGACACCGAGCTGCTGGCCCGCGACCGGCTGGCGCACGAGCTGATGTACCTGTCCCGGGGCAACCCGGTCGTCTACTACGGCGACGAGCAGGGCTTCACCGGCCCCGGCGGGGACCAGGCCGCCCGGCAGACGATGTTCGCCAGCCAGGTGCCGGCGTACCTCGACGACGACCTGATCGGCACCGACGCCACCCACGGGCAGGACAACTTCGTACCCGGACACCCGCTCTACCGGTCGATCAGCCGGCTCGCCGCGCTCACCCGCAGCCACCCTGCCCTGCGCGACGGCACCCACCAGCACCGCTACGCCACCGACGGTCCGGGCATCTACGCCTACTCCCGGCTCGACCGGACCGAGCAGCGCGAATACGTGGTCGCGACCAACAACAGCGAGCAGCCGCAGACCGCGGCCATCCCGACCTACCTCGCCGGACACACCTTCACCTCCGTGTACGGCGACGGCACCCACCGTGTACGCACCGGCGGCGACCGGAAACTGACGCTGACCGTGCCGCCGCTGAGCACCCTGGTCTACCAGTCGACCGGACAACTCCCCCGGTCCAAGGCGGCACCGGCGATCTCGCTCGCCGCACCGGTTCCCACCCCCGAGACGCCGGGACGGATTCGGGTCGCCGCCGACGTGTCCGGCTCCTCGTTCAACGAGGTCACCTTCCAGGCCCGGGTTGGCAAGAACGGCCGGTGGGAGTCGATCGGCACCGACGACACCGTGCCGTACCGGGTGTTCCACGACGTGTCCGGGCTGGCTCCGGGCACGCCGGTGCAGTACCGGGCGGTGGTGCTCGACAACAACCGGCACACCGCCCAGACCGGCGTACGGTCCGCCGTGGTTCCGCCGCCCGCGCTCACCATCGCCGCACCGGCCGAGGGCAGTGGCGTACGGGGACGGGTCGAGGTGCGTACGACCGCGGACCCGGACCGGGCGACGCACGTGGTGGCGGTCGAACGCCGGGTTGCCGGCGGCGCGTGGCAGCGGATCGGCACCGACGCGTCCGCACCGGTCTACACCGTCTTCGACGACCTGACGCCGCTGAACCTGGCCGCCGACACGGTGGTCGAGTACCGGGCGATCCTCACCGAGCCGAACGGGACGCGGGTCACCAGCGCCACCCGGCGGGTACGCGCGGCCGGACCGCCGATCCCCACCGCCACCCTGCACTACCTGCGACCGGCCGGAGACTACGGCCAGTGGGGGCTGCACCTGTGGGGTGATGCAGTCGACCCGGCGACCCTGGCCACGATCGGCTGGGACCGTCCGCTGCCGCCGACCCGGATCGAGAACGGCTGGGCCGAGTACGACATCCCGCTGGTCGCGGACACCAGCGCGGTCAACTTCATCATGCACCTGCCCAACGGGGACAGCGTGCCGTCGACCCGCGAACCGGGAGGCGACCGCTCGTTCGTGCCGATCGACCGCCCCCAGGTGTGGATCGTCCAGGGCGACCCGACCGTCTACTCCAGTCCACCCGCCGGGCGCTGAGCGTTCCGTTCCGCCGCCGCCGGGGCTGACCAACTGGTCAGCCCCGGCGGTTCGCCGGGTTGAATCCGACCCGAACCACGCTCCACGCCGGTGACAGCATCACGCATATCGACGCGGACGGCCTCGTGGTGGAGGATGAACAGCCGCCGGTCGGCGCTCAGGCGACCCGGCCGGCGACCAGCAGGAACTCGTTGTCCGGGCTGCGGCGGACGGTCAGCGGCGCGTAGCCGGCCGCCTCCAGCATCGCCGTGATCTCATCTGCGGAGCGGTGGTGGTAGCGCCAAAGGCGCACACGGCGGCCGGCTGGCAGCGTGATCCGGCCGGCGACCATCACCGGGCCGGTTAGACGGATACCCAGATACCGTTGTCGTGCTGTGCCGTCGAAGCCGACCTCCGGCTCGTAGCAGTCGCGCCGCACCCCAAGGCGGTCGAGCATCGCGTGGTATCTCTCGGGGATGTCACCCGTCTCGGTCTCGCCGAACTGGAAGAACGCACGATTGGCAACCGTGTCTACTCGGAGCGCGTAGGCGATAACATCAGCCACCTCCTGCGCGTGCCGCAGAACCGCCACCGGATCGGCGAAGTTCAGCAACGTGCCGCCGGCCAGGAGCACCAATGTGGCCGGACCCCGCAAATCGGCAAGCGGTTCGGCGGTGAAGTCGCGGCGACGGAACTCAAGGGGCGCGGCAGGGCCGAGCCAGGTCCGTAGGTTGGCTTCGGCGATCGCGAGCATCTCGGCACTGATGTCAACGCCGACGTACCGTTCGAGGCGCCCGGCTGCCTGTAGCCGCTCCAGCATGCCGCGGACCGGGATGCCATTGCCGGGGCCCAGATCCACAACCCGCACCGGGCCGGGCAGCGAGGTCACCAGGTCGTCGTGCGCGTCATGCAGCATGCCCAGCGTGGAGTGCAGGATGTTGGGGACGGCGTCTCCCTCCTGCCAGGTCGCGAACCGGTCCCAGGTCGCAGCGCCTTCTCCCATGTACGAGTAGCGGGCGTCGATCTCGCCCGTGGCCGCCAGGTGGGCCGCGATGTGGTCGAGATCCTCCGGGGTGAACGTCATGGCGCACATTTTGGATGACTTCGACGATCCGATGCACCCCAAGAATACGGAATTGTCGGTACCTGTAAGACCCACGCTTTGTGAGAGCGGTTGCTCTCTATTCGACATGTGGTCTGGTCGGCACGCGGGTTATGGAGAGAAGGTGAGACTTTCGCGCGAGTTCGACATCCGTCATCGAGGCGGCCGTTCCTGGGCTACCGGCTCACACCGAACTGTGGCGGTCTACTACCCCTGGAGGGGCAGTAGACCGCCGCAGCGGTTACCGGTGGTGGTACGTCAGGAGGCGTACGCCTCGAACTCGGAGAGCTGGCCGGCGGGCCAACCCGTGTTGGCGGTGAAGGTCAGCCGCAGGTAGCGCTGTGACGTGCCCTGGAAGGTGATCGTCGCAGTGTTACCGGAGGCCGGGTTGAAGGTGTAGCCGGCCGAGCCCACGACGGTCGAGTACGTCGACCCGTTGGTGGAGCCGAGCACCGACAGGGTCTGGGTACGGGTCCCCCAGTCCGTCGCCGGTGGCAGCTTGAGCACCAGCCGGGACACCGTCACCGCCGAGCCCAGGTCGACTGTCAGCGACTGCGGGAACGCGTTGTTGGCGCTCTCCCAGTAACTCGCCGGATTGCCGTCGACCGTGTTGCCGGCCACGTAGTTCTGGCTGGTGCTGGTCGCGGTGACCGGCCGACCCGCCGCCAGGTTGGCGTTGGTGGCGGTGCCGGTGCCGGACAGCCCCACGGTGAGCGGGCTCCCCGGCGCGTTCGAGGCCACCGACAGGGTGCCCGTACGGGCTCCGGTGGCGGTGGGGGTGAACGTCACGTTGACCGTGCAGGACGCCCCCGCCGCGAGAGACGAACCGCAGGTGTTGGACTGGGCGAAGTCCCCGGTGGCGGTGACGCCGGTGATGGTCGCCGCCGCCGTACCGGAGTTGGAGACCGTCACCGCACTGGCCGGGCTGGGCGACCCGACCGTACGGCTGCCGAACGACAGGGTGCCCGGCGAGACCGACAGCACCGGTCCCCCGGTGCCGCCGCCGGCGTACACCTCGAACTCCGACAGTTGGGCCGCCGGCCAACCGGTGTTGCCGGTGAAGGTCAGCCGCAGGTAGCGGCGCGCTCCGGCCGGCAGGTTGAGGGTGACCGTGTTCGCGCTGGCCGGGTTGAAGGTGTAGCTGGCCGAGCCGAGCACGGTCGAGTACGACGTGCCGTCCGTGGAGCCGAGTACGGACAACGTCTGGTTACGGGTTCCCCAGCCCGGGGGCAGCTTGAGCACCGCCCGGTTGACCGTCACCGCCGCACCGAGGTCGACCGTCAGCGACTGCGGGAACGCGTTGTTGGCGCTCTCCCAGTAGCTCGACGCGTTGCCGTCGACCGTGTTGCCCGGCGCGTACCCCTGGTTGGCGCTGGTGGCGGTGACCGGGCGGCCGGCGGCCAGGTTGCTGCTCGGGTTGACCCCGGTGCCGGACAGCGGCACGGTCAGTGCCGTCCCGGTCGCCGGGGTGACCGTCAGCGAGCCGGTGCGGGCCCCGGCGGCGGTCGGGCGGAACGTGACGCTGACGGTGCAGGTGGCCCCCGCGGCCAGGGACGATCCGCAGGTGTTGGTCTGGCTGAAGTCACCACCGGTGACCACACCGGTCAGCGTCACCGCGGCGGTACCGGTGTTGCGTACGGTGACGGCCTGGGCGGCGCTGCTGGTGTTGACGTTCTGCGGGCCGAAGGTGACGCTGGTCGGCTGCGCGACCAGTCCACCGCCGGTGCCGCCGCGCCGCCGTTCGAACTCGGCCGCCCAGTACGCGGTCCGGTCGAGGTACGCCGTCTCCGCCGACGCCCCGGTGCGCCCGTACGCGCCGGAGTAGGTCTGGTAGGGGAACCCGGACGGGGGCGTGCTCCGGGCCGGCTCGATGGTCGAGCCCTCGTGCCACTCGTTGAACGAGGTGATCGACACCCAGGTGGGCAGGCCACCGGTTGCCGTACCCAGGGCGTTGTTCCACACCTGGTCGTAGGTGGCGCCGTTGTTGCGGGCCAGGGTGGGGGTGGTGTTGCCGGGCACGGCCCGGTCGTCGATGTAGCCGGGGCCGATCGACGGTGCCCAGATCAGGTTGTTCGCCTTCGCGTACGCGCTGGCGTTGGCCCAGCCGGGTGCGGTCGTCGCGGCGATCGCGTCGTAGGTGTACATGCCGGAGAAGCCGGCGATCTTCGAGGTGTCGGTGGTCTGGGCCAGGATGATGTTGTTCGCGTTGACCTGGCTCAGCGCCGACCAGTCCGGGATGAGCAGGCTCTCGAAGACGTAGAACGCCGGCCGGTTGCCCTGGTCCGGTGCCCGGTAGAAGGCCGGGTGGCTGCCGTACCGGGTGTTGATGTAGTTGATGTCGGCGACGGTCGAGGCGGCGGTGCGACCGCTGTACGGCTCCAGGTGCCAGGCGATCTTGATCCCCTGCTGGGCCGCCGCGTTCATCACGGTGGTGACCAGGTTGTCCTCGTACGAGCCCTGGCCCCACCAGGAGTAGACGAGCGTGTTCGCACCGGACTGCTTCACCCACGCCATGTGCTGTGCGAGCACCGCCGGGTCACCCGAGTCGTACGAGCCCAGGGTCGGGTAGAAGTCCGCCCCGACGTCGTTCGGCGGGGTGCGCCCACCCTGCTGCCAGTGCCGCCAGCCGCCGTTGGGGCCGGTCGGGCTGCCGTACCAGGGGTAGTAGAACAGGTGCACGTTCGACGAGCCGGTGGGTGCCGGGCCGCCGGTCACGGTGATCACGACGGTGGCGGTGCTCCGGGCACCACGCGCGTCGGTCACGGTCAGCGTCGCGGTGAAGGTGCCGGCGCTGGCGTACGTGTGGGTGGTGTTGGCGGTGGTCGCCGTGCCGCCGTCGCCGAAGTCCCAGGCGTACGTGAACGGGGTGTCGCCCTCGGCGTCGGTGGCACTGCCGGTGAAGGTCACCGGCAGCGGTGCGGCGCCGGAGGTGGGTGTCGCCGCCGCGGTCACCTGCGGCGGGGTGTTGCCACCCACGCCCGCCCCGACGAAGTCCACCCAGTTGACGTTGAGCAGGGAGGTTCCCGCCGGGGTGCCCGACGCCGCCTTCGCCACGAAGAACAGCGGCCCGGTCGTGGCGCTGGCTGCCAGCGGTACGGTCAGGTCGGTGAAGTTCTGCCACCCGCCGGTCCCCGGTACGACCACCGAGCCGAGCAGTGTGCCGGTGGCCGAACCGGTACGCACCTCGACCGTGCCGCCGGTGCCACCGGAGGACGCCCGCAGCCGCAGCGACTGGATCCCGGTGAGGTTCGTCGGGGTGAACGACCACCAGTCGCCGTTCTCGACGAAGGCGATGTTCTGGAAGCCGCCCTGCGGGTCGGTGGTGGTCTCCCGCTGCACGCCCGGCGTACCGCCGGTGGGTGCACCGGCGATCCGACCGGTGCCGGTGAAGTACTCGGCCTGCTTCCGCTTGGGCTGCAACTGGACCAGCGAACGGCCGGTCAGCGGCGCGGCCCCGCCGGGTCCGCCCAGGTCGGTGTAGGTCGCCTCCAGTACGGCGAAGATGTTCGCGTCACCGCCGTGCCCGCTGTCCAGCGAGGTCTGTACGCTGCCCGAGCAGCCGGTCTTCTGCTGCAACGGGTGCGCGTGCTCGTCGTGCCCGAGCAGGTACTGCAACGTCACCCGGGAGCAGTCGACGGTGCCGCCGTCCGGGTCGGTGACGGTCACCGCGTAGTTCACCTGGGCGCCCCAGTCGAAGAACCCGCCGTTCGGCGGCAGGGTCAGGGTCACCACGGGTGCGGTGTTGCCGACCGTGATCGGCACGTTCGCCACCGCGCTGCGGCCACCGGGATCGGTCACCGTCAACTGGGCGGTGAAGTTGCCGTTGGTGGTGTACGTGTAGGTCGGGTTCGCCTGGGTCGAGGTGCCCCCGTCACCGAAGCGCCACGCGTACGTGATCGGTTGTCCCTCCGGGTCCCGCGACCCGGCGCTGCTGAACGCCACGGTGAGCGGCGCCCGCCCGTTGACCGGTTGCGCGGTCGCGGCGGCGATGGGTGCCGGGTCGACGGACCGGTAGTCGATCCGGTAGATGCCGGAGTCGTCGTTGTTGCCGCCGAAACCGCTGCCCCACTCGATCAGGTAGAGCGCGCCGTCCGGGCCGAAGTCGAAGTCCATCGGCCGGATCGTCGACATCCCGGTCAGCAGCTGGTTGATGTCCACCAGCGACTTCCCGTCGGCGGTGACCTGCATCGTGTACAGCTTGTTCTGGTTCCACTCGCCGAAGATCGCCTTGCCGTCGTAGTACGCCGGCCACTTGCGGCTGGAGGCGAGGGCCGGGTCGTACCGGTAGACCGGCCCGGCCATCGGGGCGCCACCGCCGCCGAGTTCGGGGAAGAGCGGGTTGGCGTCGTAGTCGTAGTCGACCGTGGCCGGAACCACCGGCGGCAGGGTGGTCAGCCCGGTGTTGTTCGGCGAGTTGTTGACCGGCGCGGCACAGTTGAACGCCGGCCCGCTCGGCCCGTTCGGGAAGGTGTAGTCCCGGTAGGCGGCGTTCCTGCCCACGCAGTACGGCCAGCCGTAGTTGCCGGCCTGCCCGACGATGTTCCACTCCACCGTGTTGCCGGGACCCCGGTCGGCGTTGGCCTGCCCGTCGGGGCCGTAGTCGGCCACGTAGAGCACGTTCGTCCTCGGGTCGACGCCGATCCGGAACGGGTTGCGGAAGCCCATCGCGTAGATCTCGGGACGGGTCTGCGCGGTGCCCGGCGCGAAGAGGTTGCCGGCCGGCACGGTGTAGGTGCCGTTCGCCTCCGGGCGGATCCGGATCACCTTGCCGCGCAGGTCGTTGGTGTTGCCGGAGCTGCGCTGGGCGTCGAAGTCCTGCCGGCCGGCCCGCTCGTCGATCGGTGTGAAGCCGCCGGACTCGAACGGGTTGGTGTTGTCGCCGGTGGCGAGGTAGAGGTTGCCGGCACTGTCGAAGGTCATCGTGCCGCCGGAGTGGCAGCAGGTGTTGCGCTGGGTGTCGACCTGGAGGACGACCCGCTCGCTGGCCAGGTCGAGGGTGTCGCCGTTCATGGTGAACCGGGACAGGAGGTTGCGCGCCGCCCCACCGTTGGGCGAGTAGTACAGGTAGACCCACCGGTTCGTGGCGAAGTTCGGGTCGAGGGTGAGACCGAGCAGCCCGTCCTCGTTGCCGGTGAAGACGTTCAGGGTGGCTGCGGTGACGGTGGTCTGGGTGTCCGGCTTGATGATCCGCAACCGGCCGTCACGTTCCAGGTAGAAGACCCGGCCGTCCGGCGCGATGTCCAGTTCCATCGGGTTGCTGGTGTTGCTGTCCAGGGTCACCTTCTCGAAACCGCTGGTCTGCGTCGCACCACAGTCGGCGCCGACCACCCCGGCCGCCGTCTGGATGCCGCCCAGCAGGTGGGACCGGAACTGCGGATCCGCGTACGACTCGTTGGTGTGGCCGCCGCCGGTGTACCAGGACCGGCCCCCGTCGTAGTTCTTGCACCAGGCGGTCGGGTGGTCGGCACCCATCGCACCCGTACCGGGGGTGTAGGTGGTCTCGTCGAGGCTGGTCAGCACGTGGGCCGAGCCGCGCGGGTTGGTGCGGAAGTTGTACCACTCGTCGAACCGGCTCCACCGCGACGGCAGGGTAGCCGTGGACGGGTGCGCCGGATCCTCGACCTTCACCGTGGCCTGCTGGTTGGCCGGGTGGCTGGTGAAGTACGCGCCGACCAGGTTGCCGTACCAGGACCAGTCGTACTCGGTGTCGGCCGCGGCGTGGACGCCGACGTAACCGCCGCCGGCCCGGATGAACCGCTCGAACGCGGCCTGTTGGGTCGGGTCGAGCACGTCACCGGTGGTGGAGAGCCAGATGACCGCCCGGTAGCGGGCCAGGTTGGCGTCGGTGAACGCGGTCGCGTCCTCGGTCGCGTCGACGGTGAAGTCGTTCGCCGCACCGAGTTGTTGGATGGCGGTGATCCCGGCCGGGATCGACTCGTGGCGGAACCCGGCCGTCTTCGAGAACACCAGCACCGAGTACGCCGCCGCGGCGACCTGGGCCTGCCCGGCTGCGGTGTCGCGGGTGTTCCCGTTGTTCCGGGCACCCGTTCCGTTCTGGGTGCTCTCGGCGTTCGCGGCGGCTGGTCCGGGCGGCGTCGCGGTGGCGGGCGGGGCCGCCGCGCTGAGCGCGGTGACCGTAGCCGTCGCGGCGGCGACGAGCCCGGTGAGCAGTCGGACGAGTCTTCGTTGCGTCGACGGGCGCGGGGAGCGGTGGGGGGACCGGAACATTCGGGGGGTCTCCTTTCCCGGTGGCGGCACCGGGACAGGCGCCATCGGCTCGGCTGGACCGTGGTGCCATGGCGGTGCCCGCATCGGGTGTTAGGCGAGGACCGCGACCACCCCCGCTGCGCGGGTGTTGCGGTCATGTTTCGGCGGTGTGTTGAGCGATAGATTAGCGCCGATGGTTGCAAGAATCCATCGGAACCCAGAAAATTTTCGACTAGGCCCTGCTTGGTTCGAGAGCCCGGCTCCGGGGCGCGGGTAACAGGGGCCACTGGAGCATCAGGGTTCACGACTTGCGCCGTTGTCCTGCGCACCCACACGGGGCCGGCCGATGCTGAGGGCCGGACGGACTCCGGCGCCCGGAGAGGAGACCCGCTTGGCCACGTACGGATATCGCTGCCCGCGTGACGGCGAGTTCGAGGTGCGGTTCCCGATCGGTACCGCCACGGCGAGCGTCCACTGTGCCGTCTGCCGCGGCGAGTCCACCAGGATCTTCACCGCGCCACTGGTCAACGCCATCGCCCGGCCACTGGTCACGGCCGTTGACCGGGCCGGACGGAGCGCGGAGGCGCCCGAGGTGGTGTCCCGGATTCCCGGACACCGTCCGGCGGCCGTTCGGGGCCCCGGTGGGCGCGGGTCGACCAACCCGGCCCACCTCCGCCTGCCCCGACCCTGAACACCGGGCGCGACGGCACGGGTCAGGTCGCTACACACAGTTACGGCTTGCTCCGGGGTGAAGGGAAAACACGATGCCCGAGGTCATCTTTCCGCTGGACTCGACGAAGAGGTTCACCGACCAGGAGAAGGTCGGTCACAACAGGTGGCACCCCGACATTCCGCCGGTGGCGACCGTACGGCCGGGCCAGACGTTCCGGGTGTACTGCAGGGAGTGGTTCGACGGCGCGATCCACAACGACGACTCGGCCGAGGACATCCGGGACGCGCCGCTGACCACCGTGCACGCGCTCAGCGGACCGTTCGCGGTGCACGGCGCCGAACCGGGTGACCTGCTCATCGTCGACATCCTGGACGTCGCCCCGCTGCCGCAGGAGGACTCCGGTCCGCTCGCCGGTCAGGGCTGGGGCTACACCGGTGTCTTCGCGAAGCAGAACGGCGGCGGCTTCCTCACCGACCAGTTCCCGGACGCGTACAAGGCGATCTGGGACTTCAGCGGGCAGCAGGCGACCTCCCGGCACATCCCGGGAGTGTCCTTCGTCGGCATCACCCACCCCGGCATGATGGGCACCGCCCCCTCCGCCGACCTGCTGGCCAGGTGGAACGCGCGGGAAGGGGCACTGCGGGCGACCGACCCTGACCGGGTGCCGCCGCTCGCCCTGCCACCCGAGCCGCAGGACGCGATCCTCGGCACGCTGACCGGCGCCGACTTCGACCGGGTGGCGGCCGAGGCAGCGCGTACGGCACCGCCCCGGGAGAACGGTGGCAACCAGGACATCAAGAACCTCACCAAGGGAAGCCGGGCGTTCTACCCGGTCTTCGTTCCGGGCGCGAACCTGTCCGTGGGCGACCTGCACTTCTCCCAGGGCGACGGTGAGATCACCTTCTGCGGGGCGATCGAGATGGGCGGGATCCTCGACCTGCACGTCGACCTGATCAAGGGCGGGATGGAGACGTACGGCGTCGCCGAGAACGCGATCTTCATGCCCGGCAACGTCAGCCCCCAGTACAGCCAGTGGCTGGCCTTCTCCGGCACCTCGGTCACCCTGGACGGGGAGCAGCGCTACCTTGACTCGCAGTTGGCGTACCAGCGGGCCTGCCTGCACGCCATCGACTACCTGACGAAGTTCGGCTACACCCCGGAGCAGGCGTACCTGATTCTCGGTGCCGCGCCGATCGAGGGACGGTTCTCCGGCGTGGTGGACATCCCGAACTCCTGCGCCACCGTCTACCTTCCGACCGCCATCTTCGACTTCGACGTACGCCCGTCGGCCGGCGGTCCGGTCAGGATCAAGCCGGGCAAGGGCGCGCCGAGGGCGAGCTTCCAGTAGACGTACGCCAACCGGCGGCGTCCCATCCTTTCGGAGTCATCTGCGGTCGGATACCGGACATTCACCGCCGTCGGGGCCTGGCTCCACCGCGCCGCTGGGATATCGGCAGCAACGCCCGTCCCGGCGGCGGGGCCGGGGTTGTCCAGTGCGGCGGTCGGGCGAGCGCGGCCGGCAACCGGGTGTCCTCGTCGCCCCTGGCCGCGTTGACCTGGAACTGGGTGAGGAAGATGCTGTCGCCGAGATCGGCACCGCGCAGGTCGGCGCCCCGCAGGTCGGCACCGATGAGATCGGCCAGTCCGAGGTCGGCCCGGCCGAGGTCCGCCCCGATCAGGTACGCGCCACGCAGGTTCGCGCCCCGCAGGTCGGCGCCGCGCAGCCTGGCCCCGATCAGGTCGGCGCCCCGCCGGTCGGTCCGGCGTCCCCGAACCGGCGCCCGGACCAACTCGCTGGTCCGTTTCAGCAGCACGTCGACGTCCTGCCGGTGTGCCGCCACGTCCAGTTCGAGGACCGCCTCGGGGGCGTACCGGGTGAGCGCTTCGGTCCGGTCGAGCAGCGTACGGAGGTCCCGGTGGATCGGACGGGCCGGTGCCAGGTTCAGCGCCTCGGTGAGATACCAGAGCAGCTCGTGGAGCTGCCGCATCACGGCGAACACGTCGAACATCTGCTTCGCGGTCTCCGGCGCCTGCCGCCAGTCCCGCCCACCGAAGGTGACCTGGGCGACCCGCTGACCGGCCCCGAAGCAGTCGAAGACGGTGCAGCCGACGAAGCCCTGCTGTCGCAGGTCCTGGTGGATGCCGCAGCGGAAGTCCTGGTGCAGGTTCGGGCATGCCTGCCCGGCAGCCTTGTCGATGGCGAAGTCCGCCGAGGCGGCGAAGGCCGGTGCGACACAGCACAACCCGAAACATCGGGTGCAGTCGGCTCGTAGCTCGGGGCGTGCCCCGCCCGACGCGTCCCGGGCGTCCTCGTGTCCCGCGGTCAAGGTTCGGATCTCCCGTCGCATTCAAGTTGTCTTCGGACATCCGTCGCATACCGGTCGTGGCTGGCCGGCGGGTAGAGCCTATCGTCCGTCCGACCGGGTCGGCGCAGGTGAAGGGTCGGGTCGGGTCGGGTCGAGGGCGGGTACCCGGAGCCTCGGCGCGGTCTGGCATCATCCACCGATGCCCCGGCCGACGCACATCCTGCTGGACTTCTTCGGCACCCTGGTCGCCTACGCCGACAGCCGTACGGCACTCGACCACCGAGAAACGTACGACCGGTTGCTCGACTTCGGCGCGCGGGTGGACTACGACGGGTTCCTAGCCGGATGGTCGGCCACCTGGGCCGAGTTCGACCTGCTCAGTGACGTTGACGACCACGAGTTCTCGGTCACCGACGTGGGCACGGCCTACCTCCGGTCGGCCCTGGGGCGGGAGCCGACGACCGAGGAGACGCGGAGCTTCCTGGCCGCGTACATCACGGAGTGGAACACGGGGGTCCGGTATCTCGACGGGCTGGCCGAGCTGCTCGCCGTACTCGGCCGGGACCATCGGCTCGCGGTCGTGTCGAACACCCACGATCTCCGGCTCGTGCCCGACCATCTCGACGCCCTGGGCGTACGGTCCCTGATGACCGCGGTTGTCCTCTCCGTCGAGGTCGGCTGGCGCAAGCCGCACCCGGCGATCTACGAGTCGACGCTGAGCGAACTCGGCATCCGGCCCGACGAGGCGGTATTCGTCGGCGACTCGTACCGGGCGGACTTCGAAGGGCCGGAACGGGCCGGCATCCGATCGTTTCTCATCGACCCGGACCGCCGGACCCCCGTACCCGCCGACCGGCGGCTCGACTCGATCTTCGATCTGCCGGCGGCACTGCTCCACCTCGGCTCGGCGTAGGGCGGAACCGGTCAGAACTCCTGGTACATCAGGTGCAGGCCGACGCGTCCCAGGGTCGGGTGGGCGAACGCGCGGGGGACCGTCCCGATCACCTCGAAACCGTGCCGCCGGTACAGCTCGACGGCGGTGGTGTTCGACTCCACCACGGCGTTGAACTGCATGCCGGCGTAGCCACGCTGCCGGGCCCAGGCCAACGCGTACCGGCACAGGGCCGTGCCGACGCCCCGGCCCCGGGCATCCGCGGCGACCATGAAACTCGCGGTCGACACGTGTGCGCCCGGTCCGGGGCGGTTGGTCCCCATCTTCGCCGTACCGAGCACCCGGTCACCGTCGACCGCGACGACCGTGAGCCCCGGCGGTGTCTCGACCCACATGCCGTACGCCTGCTCGGCGGTCAGCCCCGGGTCGTACGGGAACGTCTCCTGCTCCCGTACGACCTCCCGTACGATCGGCCACACCATCGACCAGTCGACCCCGACGAACTCCCTGATCAGCACGGCCGGCACGGTACGGCCCCGAGTCGACTGGGACAACCGAATTGTCCGCCCGGCGACGGTGGGTCACTCGGGGAACGTGGCACCCACCGCCGGCGACGGGGTGAAGGTCGCGGGCAGGTTGATGTAGCCGTTGATCGCCCTGATCGAGGGGTACGGCCGCAGCCGCTCCTCGTCCACCACGTAGTCGGGAATCCGGCGCAACACCTCCTCCAGCATCACCACGGCCTGGACCTTCGCCAGATGAGCGCCGACGCAGCGGTGGATGCCGGAACCGAACGCCACGTGCCGGTTCGGGGTCCGGTCGAGGCGTACCTCGGTCGGGTCGTCGAAGGCCGCCGGGTCGCGGTTCGCCGCCGCGAAGGCCAGCATGACCCGCTCGCCGGCCGCGATGTGCTGCCCGCCGAGCACGACGTCCCGGGTCGCGGTACGCGACATGAACTGCACCGGGGCCAGCACCCGCAGGAACTCCTCGACCGCGGCCGGGATCAGGGCCGGGTCGGCCACCAGGCGGGCCCGCTCGGCCGGGTTGCGGTAGAGCCAGTGCAGCGCGTGCGAGACCAGCGCGGTCGTGGTGTCCACTCCCCCGGCGATGACCAGTCCGGACGCGGAAATGACACGATCCAGCGGGAGCAGCGCGCCGTTGTCGTCGGTCGCGGTGGCGAGCACGCTGATCAGGTCGTCCGCGGGCTCGACCCGGCGCTGACCGACCAACTGCGCGATGAGCCCCGTCATCTCGGCCAGGCCCACCATGGCCTGCGCCGCCTCGGAACTTCCCGGCGGGCTGTACACGATCCGGTGGATCGGCTGCGCGTAGCGCTCGAAGTCGGCCAGTGGGATGCCGAGAATGCTCATGGTGACGATCGCCGGCACCGGATTGGTCAGCGCGTCCACCAGGTCGGCGCTCCCGGTCGGGGTCACCCGGTCCAGACAGGCGGCGGTCACCTGGCGGATGAACGGTTCCCTGCGCCGGGACCGTTCCGGGGACAGCGGCGGATTCAGCAACCGCCGGTAGGTGAAGAACTCCGGCGGGTCCAGCTCCTGGGGCACGTTCAGGTACGGCGTCGGCGGGTTGCTCGTACCGCGCATCGGGCTGTCGGGATCGCTGTGGTCGTAGAAGGACGAGAATGTCGAGTAGTCGCGCAGCGCCTCGACCAGGTGTTCGTAGCCGGACACCACCCAGGTCCCGCCGTGCGCGGGCGTGTACGCGACCGGGCACCGGGTGACGTTGTCGTCGGAGATCTCGCGCCAGCGGCGCTGGTAGTCGGACGAGTGATGGTCGAGGTCGATCGTCGCCCGGGGCCGTACGTGATCGGTTTCGTCGGTCGGAACAGCTTCCACGGATCCTCCTGCGGTTGCGGTCCGTCCATCATGGCCGGTGGGCCGCCGGCCGTGTGACCGCCCGGTGACGGACCGATCGCTATCCGAGCAGTCCCGGCCGACGGCGCCGCCCGACCGGGCGGCGCGGGCGGCGGCGGGCCGACACCAGCAGAACCACGATCGTCAGCACCAGCGCGACGGTGAGGACGGCTGCCACGCCGATGGCCACCGGCGGGGAGAGGCCCGCGAACCAGGTCTCGCCGCGGGCGGTCGCACGCGCGGACGAGCGCTCACCCGGCGCTCCCCCGGACCCCGGTGACGGGGAGGGGGCGGTCGCCTCACCCGGGTCGACCAGGCGGCCGACCGACGCGTCCCCCGCCACCGAGAAACCCCAGTCGAGCAGCGCCGCACCCTGCTGCCAACCGCGCAACGGCCGGGCCTCCCCGCCGAGCAGCGTCACCACCAACCGTCGGCCGTTGCGCTCGGCCGCACCGACGTAACTGTGCCGGGCCAGGGTGGTGTATCCGGTCTTGCCACCGAGCGCGCCCCGGTAACGAAAGATCAGCTGGTTCTCGTTCTGGATCTGGAAGCCCTTCTGCGCCCCCTGCGCCGGGATCTGCGTACGCTCGGTCATCGCGTACCGGCGGAAGGCCTCGTTGGCGAAGCAGACTCGGGCGATCAGCGCCAGGTCGTACGCGCTGGTGAACTGCCCCGGTCCGTCGAGACCGGACGGCGTGACGGCATGGGTCTGCAACGCGCCGAGCCGGTGCGCCTCCTCGTTCATCGCCTCCACGGTGCCCTCGACCCCGGTGTCTCCACCGGCCAGGCGGGCAAGGACGTTGGCCGCGTCGTTGCCGGAGTTGAGCAGCAGCCCCAGCCAGAGCGTCTCCACCGGGTAGCGTCCGCCCACCAGCAGGCCCACCGCGGAACTGCCCGGTTCGATGTCGAGATCCTCGCGGGTCACCGTGATCACCTGCTTCGGATCGAGCTTCGGCAGCGCGGTCGCGGCCAGCAGGAGCTTCTGCACACTCGCCGGGGTGCTGTACTCGTGGGGGCCGCAGCCACCGAGGACGGCACCGGTGTCCAGGTCGGCGACCACCCACGAGGTCGCGGTCACGGCCGGCGGCTTCGGCGCACCGGCCGGGACGACCAGTCCCGGCGTCGCGAGCTCCGGGCCACCGATTGCGCGGTGCTCGGGGTCGCCGGGAGGTGGCGACGGGCGGGGTGGTGAGGCCGGGCGGGGCACCGGTGGCGACGGCACCGGGCAGGGCACCGGTGCGGCGGCCGAGGTCGCGATGGCCGGCGGCGCCGTCGCAGCGCTGGCGGCCTCCTGCGGTGTGACCCCCGTGGCCGATACGGCGAGCACGGCACCGGTGACCGCTGCGGCCAGACGCCGACCCTTCATGAGCACCAACCCCTCATGGGCAACGAGGGTAACTTGGGATGGTTCGCCCGGTCACGCGAGCCCCTGCGTGCGCTGTGACCCCGCCAACCGGAGCAGTCCAGGTGCGGCCGATACGCGGGAACTGTCCATATTCATCCAAACTACGCCACAGGCGTCCTCCGTCCGGACAGGAGATCGAGTACCGGTACGTGCTTTCGTCGAGATAGCTTTCGGTAGGTCAGGGTCCAGTCCACGTCGGTAGCCGGTACACCGTCGAAAGTCACGGTGGTGGCGTCAGGAATGAAGTTTGCGCCGGTGACGGCTTGCCCGGTCACTCAGCGCTACGGCTGCCTGCGCCGGCCCGCTAGGACCGCCCGCAGCGCAATATGGCCGCCCGGCCGCATAGCGGCTACGGCTGCTCGGCCGCGTAGAAGGCACGGACGCGGGCGGCGTCGCCCCGATCGTCCAGTTCGACGACGTCGAGCACGCGGTTGCCGTTCTCCCGCCGGTAGAGCAGGGCGTAGCCGCCCGGCGAGGTCAGCAGCGCCTCCTCGTCGAACCGCAGCCCCGGCGCCAGCGCGAGGCCGCGGGCGAAGTGCTCGCGCAGCTCGGCCCGACCCGCCAGCCGGCCGTCCGACCTGCCCCACCGGCCGACCACTGTCGGTGCCGCGAAGTCCACGTCCTCGGCGTAGCACGCCATGATCGCATCCAGGTCGTGCGCGTTCCAGGCGACGAGCCACCGGTCCGCGTGCGTACGCGCGTCCATGCCCCGGTCCTCAGGCCGGCACGCCGACCGGGTGCCCGGCGGTCCTGGGGCCAGACTTCCCGGGCGGAACCAGCACGAACATCCCGAGCGCGACGAGGTCCATGGCGCCGCCCCGGGCCACGACGAGGCCGGCCGCGAAGTCGACAAACGGCATGGCAACCGGACCCACCATGCTGGTCAGGTCCATCACCACAGTGTTGCCTCGCAGACGTAGTGCCCGACGTAGAACACGTCGACGTAGCTCTCGAGACGCCGCGTCTTGATCACCGTACCAGTCTCGCGGGCCGGGTCGGCCCGTCAAGCGCCGCCGACGGACAGGCCCCTCGGCGTGGTCATCACCATGTGGAACCAGCAGGCTGCCGCGGCGAGCGCCGCTTCCTGAGCCGGCAGTAGGCAGGGTCGACGCGACGCGCGACATAGACGCCAGTACGTCGCCTGGACGTTCAGCCAGTGATAGTCTCCGTCAAGTTCCCGCTGCGCGGTCAGTCGGTGACCCACTGTGACCGAAGGCGGGGCGCGGGCCAGTGGCAACCGACCTCCGGGTGGCGGATTCCGCTTCGGAGAAGGAGTGCCGAGTGCCGCCCTCAGCCGCACGGCTTTTCGCCCAGGTAACAACGTCGGAACGGCCCACCGACACCAGAGTGATCATGCGGCGGGCGGTGGTGTTGGGTGGGAGCATCGCCGGGTTGATGGCCGCACGGGTGCTCAGCGACCACGCCGAGGAAGTCCTGATCATCGAGCGGGATCCGTCCGAGGTGGACGTGGGGCCGCGTCCCGGCGTACCGCAGGGCAGTCAGGTGCACGCGCTGCTGCCGGCGGGACAGGCGCAACTGGAGCGGTGGTTCCCCGGCTTCGCGAAGGAGGCGTTCCAGGCAGGCGCGCCGCTGCCGACCGGGGGTACGGGCAAGGTCTTCCTCAACGGGGTACTGCGTACGGCGCCGATGTCCCGGCCGCAGGTCCCGGGGCTGATCACCACCCGGCCGTTCCTCGAGGCGCTGGTCCGGAAGCGGACCCTGGCCATCGGAAACATCACCATGGTGCCCGGTCGCGCCGACGGGCTGGTCTTCGACGGCAACCGGGTCGCCGCCGCCCGGTACGTTCCCGACGGCGGGACCGAGCCGGTGACGGTCACCACGGATCTGGTGGTGGACGCGATGGGGCGCTCCAGCCGGCTCGGCGACTGGCTCGACAACTCCGGGTGGCCGCGCCCCCCGATGCGCCGGATGCCGATCAAACTGAACTACGCGACCACGCTCTACAAGCGCGACGAGCAGGTGAGCGACGCCTGGGTGGCGGTCGCGCAGACGACTCCGGGCGACGGCCGGGTCGCCCGGATCGGCGGCATCAACTCGGTCGAGAACGACCAGTGGATCATGCTGGTCGCCGGCTACGACAACGACCGACCCAGCCGCGACGTCGAGGATTTCACCAACCGCTGCCGGGAGCACTTCCCGAAGGCGTTCCGGGACATCGCCGAGCACGGCCAGCGGATCGGCGACGTGGCGACGTACCACCAGGCCGACAGCCGCCGGCGGGACTTCCACGAGCTGGACCGGCTCCCGGCCGGACTGGTCGCCGCCGGGGACTCGATCGCGTCGTTCAATCCGATCTACGGTCAGGGCATGACCTCGGCTGCGCTGCACGCCTCCTGCCTGTCGGCGTACCTGCGGTCGGATCCGGCACTGCACGAGCCGGCGCGGGCCTACTTCGACCGGGTACGGGTGATCGTCGACGCCGCCTGGCAGATCTCCACCTTCGCCGACCTCGACCTGCCGCACGTCGACGGGCCGTACCCGTGCGGGTACCGGCTGATCAGGTGGTTCACCGACCTGCTGTTCCGCGCGTCGATGACCGACGGCGTGATCAACGACCGGCTGGCCCGGGTGACCACGATGCTCGACCACCCGACCGCGCTTGCCCGGCCGAGCACCCTGTGGCGCGCGGTCCGGCTCCGCTTCCTCCCCCGGACGAACGGTTCCCTCCCCGAATGAACGGCCGGTAGAGGCGAAGGGGCGACCGGTCGGCGGCGGCGACGCTCCCGGAACCGGTGCTGGGCATTCCGGGAGCGCGCTGTCCGTCGTTACCGATCACGGCGTACGTCGGCCGTACGCACCCGCGGCCAGCGCGACGCCCACGGCGGCGAGGCCGACCTGCAGGGCGATTTCGATCCAGTCGACACCGTCGGTGTCGGCGACGTCGATCGCGCCGGCGATGATCGTGCCGAGCAGGGCGGCGAGGATGCCGATGACCAGGGTGAGCCAGATCGGGATGCTCTGCCTTCCGGGTACGACGAGACGCCCGAGGGCGCCGATGACGAGGCCGATGACGAGGGCGGTGAAGATGCCACTGATCTCCATGTCGGTTCCTTCCCTTCGATGTCTGCCGCGCCTGCTCCAACCGCGCGGCGGGCCAGCTCAATCCCAGTGTGAACGGGCTGTCGAGCACGGAGTAGAGCCACGTCGATGCGTACGATGGGCGTGGTTCACGGCTGGATTGGGCATGACGGTGCGGCCGGTTAGTTTTGTGCTTCGACCAGTCAGGTGAGGAAGGCGTCGCGGCGTGGGTGGCTACGGGTTTCAGGTGGCGCTGGTAGCAGTATTGGTGCTGGTCAACGCGGTCTTCTCGGGTAGCGAGATGGCCCTGGTGTCGTTGCGGGAGAGCCAGCTCCAACGGTTGGAGCGCGGGTCGCGTACGGGGCGGGTGCTGGCCCGGTTGGCCCGGGATCCGAACCGGTTCCTGGCCACCATCCAGATCGGCATCACCCTGGCCGGTTTCCTCGCCTCGGCCGCCGCCGCGGTCTCGCTCTCCGCGCCACTGGTCGAGCCGCTGGGCTTTCTCGGGTCGGCCGCCGAGCCGGTCTCGATCGTCCTGGTGACCATCGTGCTGACCTTCCTCACCCTGGTCTTCGGCGAGTTGGCCCCGAAGCGGATCGCGATGCAACGCACCGAGGGCTGGGCGCTGGTCGTGGCCCGCCCGCTGGACATGCTCTCCACGTTCTCCCGACCGGCGGTGTGGCTGCTCAGCCGGGCCACGAACACGGTCGTACGGCTGACCGGCGCCGACCCCGACGGGGGCCGGGAGGAGGTCACCGCCGAGGAACTGCGGGACATGGTCGCCGCGCAGCCGAGCCTGACCGCCGAGCACCGGACGATCATCAGCGGTGCCTTCGAGGTGGCCGACCGGATCCTGCGGGAGATCCTGGTGCCCCGGGGCGAGGTGACCACCCTGCCGGCGGACATGCCGACCGCCGAGGGGCTGCGGGTGCTCGCGAAGTCGGGTCAGTCCCGGGCACCCGTGGTCACCCGGGCCGGTCTGGACAATGTCGTCGGGGTGGTGCACCTGCGGGACCTGCTCGACGGCACCGGCGTGGTGGTCGACCACGCGTCCGAGGCGCTGTTCATGCCGGAGACCCTGGGCGTGACCGACGCGATCCGGCAGATGCGCCAGCAACGGCAGCAGTTCGCCCTGGTGGTGGACGAGCGCGGCTCGATCGACGGCATCGTGACGATGGAGGACCTGATCGAGGAGATCGTCGGGGAGATCTACGACGAAACCGACCGGGACGTCCAGGCGGTGATCCGGGAGCCGGGCGGCACCCTGCTGCTCTCCGGCACCTTCCCCATCCACGACCTGCCCGATCTCGGACTCGACCTGGACGAGGCCGACGACGGCGACTACACCACCATCGCCGGTTTGGTACTGGCCCGCCTCGGTCACATCCCGACCGCGCCCGGCGAGACCATCGAGGTGCCGGCGTTCACCGCGGCGGTGGTCGAGGTGACCGGACACGCGATCACGAAGGTCCGGTTGCGTCCCCGGTCGGGTGAGTCGGCCGGTGGCGACGACGAGGCCCGGCAGGCGTCGGGCCAGGTGCCCAGCAACCGGTAGCCGGTGCCGGGCAGGCGTCGGATCAGCCGAGGTCGAAGTCGACCATCCCGGACCGTACGCCGTTGACCTGGACCTCGATCGCGTGCTGGCCGGGGTGGTACCGGCGGGTGGTGATCGGTTTGAAGGAGTGCCGGCGGCTCAGCGTGAGCTGCTGTCCGGGTGCGAGGACCCGGTTGGCCAGCTTGAAGACCTTCGGCGCCAGGCTCCCGTTCGCCTTGCGGAAGTGCACGACGTAGTCGACGACGAGATTGGCGTCCTGGTCGCCGTTGTTGCCGACCACGATCTCGAAGCCGACCTCACCCCCGAGGGGTACGGCCGTCCTGTCCAGGTGCGGGCCGGTGACCACGACCCCGACCGGGGGCGGGAAGCCCAGCAGCGCCAGGGCGCCGGGGTCGGCGGCCTTGACCAGGGTGCGCATCGCGTGCCGGACCAGGCGTGGGGTGGACGGCTCGGGTCGCTCCAGCCAGCGCGTCGCGGTGGTGACGGCCAGATCCGGGTCGAGCCGGCTGAGGTCGTTGAGGTGGTTCGCCACCGACCGGCGGACGTACTCGACCTCGTCGCGGTAGAGGGCGTCGAGGATCGCGACGGTGGCGCCGGGGCGCCGGGTCAGCTCCGGGACCCGCTTGGCCCACGGCAGCCGGGGCCGAGTGCCCTCGCTGGCCAGCCGGCGTACGTGTTCGTCCGGATGGGTGGTCCACCCGATGACGGTCGCCAGGGTCCGGTCGAGGTCGGCGTTGAGGAACGTACGCAGCGCGAACTCGCCGGTGAGCCGGCCGGTCAGCTCGGCGAGCAGGCCGAGCCCGGACTCGAAGTCGCCGGCCTCGGGTGAGGCGAGTGCGCGTACCGCGACGGCCTCGGTGACCGGCCAGATCATCCAGCCGGTGAAGGACGGGTCGGCCAGGGCGTCGCGCAGGATCGCTGCCGAGGACCGGTAGGAGTCGGGCAGGTCGGCCAGCAGGGAGTCGCGGATGGCCAGCGCCCGTTCGCTGAGGGTCAGACCGACCAGCGCCGCGCCACTTGCGGCGACACCGTCCCAACGGCGCCGCGGCGCCACGTCGGCGAGTACGCGTGCGAGGTGGGTCACCGTCGTTGTGCTGATGAGTTCGTCGGCGGTGGGCATGCGCGTCCTCGTACTGGTTGCGGTGGGAGTGCTCCGATCGGGGCGGGGCCAGCATCGCACGCGGCTGGGACATTTCCGGGCCTCTGCCGTCCCGCCGTCGACGACACGCCGCGACGGTGAGGCGCCGCCTGACCACGGAGAGCCATCAGCGGGTGTTCTATAGGAACAATCAGCGGATAAAGGGGAAAGAGTGGTACTCCATGTTGCTTGGTATGCAGATCGCCACCTTCACCTGGCCGAACGGGCCGGCCGGTCTCGGTAGCGACCTGGCGGCGGTCGCCCGTACGGCGGACCAGGCGGGCTTCGAGTATCTCGCCCTGATGGACCACTTCTTCCAGATCCCGACCGTCGGGCCGGCCGAGGCCGAGATGCTGGAGGCGTACACGACGCTCGGGTTCCTGGCCGCCCACACCGAGCGCGTCAAACTCCTGACCCTGGTCAGCGGCGTACACCACCGGCCAGCCGGGCTGCTCGCGAAGATCGTGACGACGTTGGACGTACTGTCCGGCGGGCGTGCGGTGCTCGGCCTCGGGGCCGGCTGGAACGAGGAGGAGTCGCGCGGGCTGGGTTTCGGATTCCCGCCGCTCGCCGAGCGCTTCGAGATGCTGGAGGAGACCCTCCAGTTCGTGCTCGGTATGTGGTCGGACGACGACGGTCCCTACTCCGGCCGGCACATCGAGGCCACCCGCCTGCTGAACTCGCCGCAGTCGCTGGCCCGGCCCCACCCGCCGATCATGGTCGGCGGGAGCGGGGAGAAGAAGACCCTGCGACTGGTGGCGAAGTACGCGCAGGCGTGCAACCTGTTCAACACCCCCGAACTGCCCCGCAAGCTCGACGTGCTCCGCCAGCACTGCGAGAACGAGGGCCGCGACTACGACGAGATCACCAAGACCGTCTACCAGTTCATGGACATCGGGGACAACGGCGAGAAAACCGGCGAACTGATCGACGAACTCGGCCGGCTCAACGAACTCGGGTTCGACGTGGCGATCGGCGCGGTGCCGCAGCTACCACGCCTGGACGTGCTCGAACGACTCGGCACCGACGTCGTACCCGTCGTGGCGAAGTTTCCGACCGTCGGGCTACGGGCGCCCGAGCAGGTAGCGCTGGATGGTGGGGCCGAGCCAGTCGACCAGCACCGCACGGTCCATCCCGACCACCGGCGGCAGCCGGAGAACATAGCGGGTCAGCGCCAGGCCGAGCACCTGGCTGGTGATCAGGCCGGCCCGCTGCTCGGCTGACAGCGCCGCATCCCCGCCGGGCGAGGGAACCCCGACGCGTACGGCAAAGGCACCGATCGCCGGGGCGACCTGGTCGGCGAAGATCTGCCGCATCCGCTCTGCCGCCGCAGGGTTGGTCGCCCCCGCCCGGAGCAGGGCGGTCATCGTCTCGTCCTCCTCCCACCGGTCGAGGAAGTGCGCGACGAGCGCGGACCCGATCCTGTCCGCCGGTAGGTCGCCGAAGTCCGGCAGCCGCAGGTCGAACTCGGCGGCGGCGGCGAACAGCCGTTCCTTGCTGCCGTAGTAACGCATCACCATCGACGGATCGATCGCCGCATCCGTGGCGATCGCCCGGATGGTGGCTCGGTCGTAGCCGTCGGCGGCGAACCGTTCGCGGGCCGCCCGCAGGATCGCCGCGCGGGTGGCGTCGGACCGGCGCGGCGGCGGTGCCGCCGGATCGGCCGCCGCCGGCCCGGACCCGGCGCCGGGGGCTGCGGCGGCCGAGGCCGCACCTCGATCACGCGGAGACATGTCAACGAGTGTAGGCCAACGGCCGTTGACATCGACGTCAACACACACCTACCGTTGTCAACAGGCGTTGGCAAACAAGTGTTGGCATTGGCTCTGCCGGAGGTAACGATGCTGCCCAGCAACTGTGACGTACTCGTTGTCGGTGCCGGTCCGACCGGGTTGGTCACCGCCGTGGCCCTCGCTCGGCGCGGCGTCGACGTCACCGTGGTCGACCGGGTGGCCGAGGGCCACAACACCTCCCGCGCCAACGGGGTACACGCCCGGACGCTCGAGGTCCTGGCCACCCTCGGCGCCGCCGGACCACTGGTGGAGCAGGGCGTCCCCGCCACCCGGGTCACCCTCCGCGATCACGACCGGACCCTGCTGACCATGCGCTTCGACGGCCTGCCGACCCCGTTCCCGTACGTGCTGCTGGTGCCGCAGTCGGTGACCGAGCAGGTGCTCCTCGACCGGCTCACCGCGCTCGGCGGTCGGGTGCTCCGGCCGTACCCGGTGGTGGGCCTGGCTGCCGACGGACCCGGCAGCCGGGTCAGCTTCGCCGGTGGGGAGACCGTCCGCGCCCGCTACGTGGTCGGCGCGGACGGCGTGCACAGCACCGTCCGGCGACTCGCCGGCATCGACTTCCCCGGTACGGACAGCGCACAGTCATTCGTCCTCGCCGACATCCGGGTCGACACCGCACTCCCCCGCGACGAACTGGTGCTCTTCCTCTCCCGCACCGGACTGCTGGTCTGGGCGCCGCTGCCGAACGGCAGCATCCGGATCGTGGCCGAGGTCGACGACCCGCCGGAACACCCCGACGTGGCGTACGCGCAGTCACTGCTCGACACACGCGGCCCGACCGCACGACGCAGCACGGTGACCGAACTGTTCTGGGGCTCGCGCTTCCGGGTGCACCATCGGGTGGCGGAGTCGTTCCGGGCCGGTCCGGTGCTGCTCGCCGGGGACTCCGGGCACGTGTTCAGCCCCGCCGGCGGACAGGGCATGAACCTCGGCCTGCGCGACGGCGTGGCGCTCGCCGACGCCCTGACCGACGTCCTCTCCGGCGCCCCCGAAACCGTGCTCGACGCGTACGCCACGAGCCGCCGGTCGGTGGCGCGGGAGATGGTCGGGTTCGCCGAACGACTCACCCGGATCGGCACCACCCCGCCCGCACTGCGCCCGCTGCGCAACGCGGCGCTCCGGCTGCTGTCCAGCCACCCGACCGCCCGGGGCCGGGTGGTCGGGCGACTCGCCGGGCTGGCCGACCGCTGACCGGAGCCCGCCGCGCTCCACCAGGCACCCGTGACGCCCTACGCGTGGCCGCCCACGGTCACGGTGCCCATCGTCAACCTGGCCGTGCCCTCGAGGATCCGGCCGATCCGCCCCACCTCGTCCTCGAGTTCGGCCTGTCTGCCCCTGCCGAGCCGGTGCAGGGACTCCGCCGTGACGTCGAGCTTGCGCCCGGACCGACGCAGGTGCCAGACCCCGGCAACCGTGCCGTCGACCAGCAGCACCGGGAAAGTACCCGCCTGACCGGTGCGGCTCAGCGCCCGCTCCGCCGCCCGGCCCGGGAAGAGCCGCTTGCGGGGATGGCTGCCGACCGTGTACGCGTCGAAGTACGGGAGCAGCCGTACGCCGGCGGGCCCGGTCTCCGGCAGCGCCGTGTCGTCGGCCGCCAACCAGGCCGGGGAGCCGTCGAACTCGACCTCGTGCAGCTCGCCGGAGAGCGAGTCGAACAGTTCCGCCGCCCAGCCGGGCGGTCCCCCGATCCACTGGGCGAACTGCTTCGACGTCGCCGGCCCGTACCCGTGCAGGTAGTGCCGTACGACCTTCGTGAGGGCCGGCTTGCCCCGGTTGGGCCGGAAGCCGGGACACCACCGGTGCGGATTGGTGTACGTGACCCGCCGGCCACGGTTCGGTCCGAAGCAGAGCGCGCCCCGGTGCGCCGCCACCGTGATCGCCTGCCGCCAGCGCGGCCACTTCTCCTGGAACGCCGGTACGACGAGGTCACCCGCCCACGTCCCGGTGGCCGCCAGCACCGCCTCACCCAGCTCCTCGACGGTCAACTCGGCGTCCTCCAGCGCCTCGCCGATCGCCCCCACGACCTCCTCGGTCTGCCCGGCCGTCAACCGCACATCGTCCGGGAACTGGTTCGTCGACGGGATCGCCGACAGTGCGCCGGTCCACATCGGCAGGTCCCGGGTCGGCAACAGGTGTACGGTCCCGCGCGGCCCGTACGTCTTGACCAGGCTGCGTTCGGTCCACAACGCGTCGCGTACGTCGGTCCGGGTCGCGCCTTGCAGCCGCAGGCCCAGGGAGAGTTCGGCCGCGGAAAAAACCTGGGCGTGTGCGCCGCAGATCGCCCCGGCGACGTCGGCCGGGCTCGCATCGACCGACACGGGTCCGAGTGCGTGCCGCTCCAGGCGCCGGGCACACACCTGCGGCCACTCCACTCGCGGTACACCTGCCCGCCCGGTCATCGGACATCCCTTCGACGCGGCTCCGGCGGAGCCTATCGAAGGTCGCGCCGGGCCACCGGGACCCGGACCGGTCAGGAGTGGTCGACGTGGGCCGGATTCCAGACGGCCAGCTCCGCCACGCGCAGGACCGCCTGCCGCGACGCCCGCTGCACCTGGTCCGGCTCGGCGACGTCGTCGCAGTCGAGCCACAGCGCGTCATACATGCGGCGCAGCGGACCACCGGGTCGGCTGAACCCGATCAGCAGCGGATCGTCGAACTGCGCGCCCAGGTCCCACACGAGATTGAGGCAGTCGAGCAGACCGCCGAGCCCGTTTCCCGTACGCCAGGCGAACAGCCGGTCGAGCCGGAAGTCGTCCGGGTCGGACATCTCGGGCGTACCGCTGGAGATGGCCCCGACCAGGCGCGTCCAGCCCGGTGTACGGGCGAGCACGTGCGAGGACCGGTCCCCTCCGACGTACCGGCACAGCGCCTCCGGTGTGTCGAACAGCCCGTACCGCCGCCCGACCGGCAGCAGGTAGTCGCGGCCGTCGGGCGCGTTCCCGCCCCAGAGGGACCAGCCGGTCCGCTCCGGCAGGACCAGCCGTACAGGCCGGAGCTCGCACTCGTGGAAGATGTCGTCCAACAGAGGTCCCGCTCCTCGCTCGCCTGCGGCGGTGCGGCCGGGGGGTGCCCGTGGGCGTCGCCGGCCGCACCGGTGAACCGCTAGACGAACCGCTTGACGAAGGCCAGAGCGGTGTCGGCGACCTCGCGCCAGCCGCTGTCGATGGTGAGCGCGTGTCCGCGGTTGGGGGTTTCCACGAACTCGGTCACGCCCTCGTTGCGCTTCTGCTTGTCGTACGTCGCCTCGGAGATCGCGCGTGGCACCGTGTGGTCCCGCTCGCCGGAGACGACCAGCAGCGGCCCCCGCTCCGGGTTCGTGCTGTCCACCTTCGCCTCGGTCCACGGGTTCAGGTTCGCCGCCGCCGCCTGGAACAGCGGTGCACCCGGCGCCGGCACGGCGTACGTGTCGTAGAGCTGCCGCGCCTCGTCCTCGGTCACCGCGTTGGCGAACGCGAACCGGAACTGGTCGTACGTGAGTGGCACGGCACGGTGCCAGTTGGCCGGGTTGCCGAGCACCGGTGCGGCCGACCGCAGCGCCGAGATCGGCAGCGGCAGCACGCCCCGGAACGGCGCGGCGTCGATCGCCACCGACGCCGCCGACAGGCCCCGCCCGGCGAGAATCTGGGTGAGCAGCCCCCCGAAGGAGTGCCCGATCACCGCGGGCTTCCGGTCCAGCTTGCCGATGACGTCGGCGTAGTGGTCGGCCACCTGGGTGATGGTCTTGTCGGCGAAGACCTCCGGGTGCGCGTTCGCCTCCTCGACCGTCTCCGGGTCGTCCGGCCAGCCCGGGGTCAGCGGCGCGTAGCCGGCGGCCTCGAACACCTCCGCCCACCGGTCCCAGCTGCTCGGCAGGAGCCAGAGGCCGTGGATGAACACGACCGGCGTACGGCCGCTCGCGTTGGCCGCGGCAATCTGCTGCTCGGTGCCCACTGGTAGCGGGTGTACGGATTCAGTCATGTTCTCTCCCAGGTTCACCTGCACGGACGCGCCGAACGTACCCGCGCTCCCCGACCGGCGGCTATACGTCAGGTGACGTAGGTTCTCTTCTTGCCGCTGTGCAGGTGGAAGGACCGTCGCGGGCGCGCGGGTGACCGGGCACACCATTGGCCGGGCGCAGCATCGGCCGAACGCTCCGGCGCACCTAGGCTCCACCGCGATCCCGTCCGGTGGTCGACGGTGACGGCCCGGCACCCGCCGTCGCGCCGGAGTACGGGACGGTCGGACCGGGGGGTACGGGTGGTGGACGAGGTCCTCTTCGGGCGGGAGTCGGAGCAGGCCCGTCTGACCGGTGAGCTCGACCGGGCTCCGGCCACCGGCGGTGCCCTGGTGCTGCGCGGCGAGGCCGGCGTCGGCAAGTCCTCGCTGCTGGCGGCGACCACGTCGCAGGCAGCCCGGCGGGGGATGCGGATACTCACCACAACCGGGGTGCAGGCGGAGATCGAGGTTCCGTTCGCCGGGCTGCACCGCCTGCTCCGTACGGTCCTGGACGGTGAACGGGAGCCGGCCGCCCGCGACACCGTGCTGGCTGCGGTCGGGATGGTCGACGCGCCGGTCGGTCAACCGTTCCGGGTCGCCCTGGCCGTGCTCGACCTGCTCACCACCACCACCGCCGCCGGTCAGCCCGTCCTGCTGGCGGTGGAGGACGCGCAGTGGCTGGACCGGCCGAGCTGGGACGTGCTCACCTTCGTCGCGCGGCGGCTGACGTCCGACCCGGTCGTGCTGGTCATGGCGATGCGTGACGGCGCCGAGTGCGAACGCCGGCTCGCCTCGGCCGGTCTGCCGGAACTGCGCGTCGAGCCGCTGGCCGAGGAGCCGGCGGTGGCACTGCTCGCGTACCGGGCACCCGGGTTGTCACCCGCGCTGCGGGCGAGGGTCCTGTCCGAGGCGGGCGGAAACCCGCTCGGTCTGGTCGAGCTGGCCGTGGTCGCGGCCCGGTTCGGCCCGGACGCCCTGCTGCCGGCCTCGCTGCCGCTGACCGCCCGGGTGGAACGGACCTTCACCGCACTCGTCGGCGAGCTGCCCCCGGCGACCAGGACGCTGCTGCTGGTCGCCGCGCTCGACGACGGGGACGGCCTGGACGAGATCCTGGGCGCGACCGCCGGGCTGGAGACCACGCCGGTCACGGTTGCCGACGTCCAGGCGGCGGTCACCGCCGGCCTGGTCGAGGTGGACGACGGGTTCCGGATCCGGTTCCGGCACCCGCTGGTCCGCTCCGCGGTACGCCAGGCGGCCGGGGTCGCCCGGCGACGGCAGGTGCACGCCGCGCTCGCCGGGCAGCTCGCCGGGCAGGACGACCGCCGGGTCCGGCACCGGGCCGCGGCCACGATCGGGGCCGACGAGCAGGTGGCGCGGGACCTCACCGCCGCCGCCGACCGGGCCGCCCGTCGGGGCGCGGTCGCCTCCGCGCTGACCACGATGGAACGCGCCGCGCAGCTCAGCGAGGACGCCCGCGAGCGGTCCGACCGGCTGCTGCGGGCGGCCGGGTACGCGGTCGACCTCGGCGACCACCCGAGCGTCGTACGGCTGGTCCGGGATGTCGAGGAGCAGTACCTCCAGCCCACCGACCAGGCCCGGCTGTCCTGGCTGCGGGAGGCGTTCCTCGGCGGGGGCTGGTCCGGGGCCGCGCCGCTGCCGGCGTTCGTCGACATCGTGGACCTGATGCGACGCAACGGGGACACCGAACTCGCACTGCACAGCCTGGTCACGCTGAGCGTACGGAGTTGGTGGTCGAACCCGGACGAGCAGACCCGTGGAATGCTCCTCGCCGCCGCGGAACGGCTGGACGTGCCGGCGCTGGATCCACGGCTGGTCAACGTGCTCGCCGGGATCGCACCGATCGAACGCGGGGCCGAGGCACTCGACCGACTGTCCGTGCTGATGCGCCGGATGGACAGCGATCCGGGTGATTTGTTCCTGCTCGGCAACGCCGCGAACGCGGTCGGGGCGCTCGGGCTGGCGACCACCTTCCTCGCCTCGTCGGTCGCCGGGCTCCGGAGCCAGGGCCGGCTCGGTCTGCTGGCGGTGACGCTGGTGAACCAGGCCTGGACCGCCGCCCAACTGGCCGACATCCGGCTCGGCCTGACCGCCGCCACGGAGGGTCGGGCGTTGTCGCTGGAGACCGGCCAACCCCGGTGGGCGATGACCGCCGACCTCAACCGGGCCCACGTGGAGGCCCTGCGGGGCAACGGCGAGACCGCCCGGGAGTTGGCCGACGAGGTGGAGCGGCTGTTGCTGCCGGGCGGCGCGAGCCCGATCCTCGGCATGGTCCAGCTCACCCGGGGTGTCGAGGCACTCGCCGCGGGGCGGGACGCGGACGCGTACCGGCATCTGTACCGGATCTTCGACCCGGCGGACGGCGCGTACCACCAGTACCTGCGGTTCTCGGCGTTCGGCCACCTCGCCGACGCCGGTACGCGCAGCGGGCACCACGACCAGGTCGCCGCGATCCTGCGTACGCTGCAACCGATCGTCGCCGCGACCCGGTCCCCGATCCTGCGGGTCACCGTGGCGTACGCGGAAGCGGTCCTCTCGGCCGGCGCCGACGCGGACGGTGACGCCGGCACGGACGAGGTTTTCCGCGCCCGTCTGGGCACCGACCTGTCCGGGTGGCCGTTCGAACGGGCCCGGCTCCAGTTGGCCTACGGCGGGTGGCTGCGGCGACGGCGGCGCGTGGCCGAGTCGCGGCCGCTGTTGCGCGAGGCGTGCGCCGTGTTCGACGCGTTGGGTGTGGTGCCGTGGGCGGACAGGGCCCGGCGGGAGCTGCGGGCCGCCGGCGAGGCGAGCCGCCGCCCGGTCGACTGGCAGAGCCTGCTCACGCCACAGGAGTTGCAGATCGCGGAGCTGGCCGCGACGGGGTTGAGCAACCCCGAGATCGCCGAGCGCCTGTTCCTGTCCCGACGCACCGTCAGCACCCACCTGTACCGGATCTACCCGAAGATGGGGATCAGCTCGCGTGGCGAACTGGGGCGGGCGATGTTCGCACCGGGTGAACGCGACGACACGCCGAGCGACACCCCGAGCTGAGCACCGGCAGTCACCACCGGGTGACCCGTACATCCGTTAGCCTCGATGCGACCACCTCGGCGTCATGTGGGTTTCTCCGCCTCGGACCGTGGCGTTCACGGACGCCCTCCAGGGTTATCGACCATGAAGAGGCTCAGCCGTCGCACCATCGTCCTGGGTGGACTGGCCACCGCGGGAACGGTGGTCGCCCCCTGGCGCATCGCCCAGGCCGCCGTACCGTTTCCGTTCAAGCTGGGGGTCGCCTCCGGCGAACCGGCGCCCGACAGTGTCGTGCTCTGGACCCGCCTGGCCCCGACGCCGCTCAACGCCGACGGGCAGGGCGGCATGGCCGACGCCGACGTGACCGTCGAGTGGCAGGTGTCGGCCAACGACCGGTTCACCTCGCTGGTCGCGTCCGGCTCGGTCGCCGCCCGTTACGCCGACGCGCACTCGGTGCACGTGGTGGCGGGAGGTCTCGCCCCCGACGCCGACTACTACTACCGGTTCCGGGCCCAGGGGCACATCTCCCCGGTCGGACGTACGCGTACCGCACCGGCGGTCGGTACCTTCGGCCGGGAACTGGTGATGGCCTTCGCGTCCTGCGCGCACTACGAGTCGGGCTACTACACGGCGTACCGGCGGATCGCCGAGGACAATCCCGGACTGATCCTGCACCTGGGCGACTACATCTACGAGGGCGGCGCGACCGCCGGCGCGGTACGCGAGCACCTGGGCAGCGAGATCGTCAGCCTGGCCGACTACCGCCGCCGGTACGCCCAGTACAAGTCCGACCCGGACCTGCAGGCGGCGCATGCGGCGGCGCCGTGGCTGGTGGTGCCGGACGACCACGAGGTGGAGAACAACTACGCCAACATGGTCCGGGCCAACAACACCCCGGCGCTGACCACGGCCCAGTGGACCGCCCGGCGTACCGCCGCCTACCGGGCGTACTACGAGAACATGCCGCTGCGGCCCAGTTCCGCGCCGAGCGGGAACGCCATCCCGCTGTTCCGCCGGGTCCGGTGGGGGCAACTGGCGACCTTCCACATGCTGGACACCCGCCAGTTCCGCGACGACCAGGCCAGCGGTGACGGGTGGAAGGTTTCCACCGACGCCGACCTGGCCTCGCGCAGCCTCACCGGTGCCGCCCAGGAGACCTGGCTGCTCGACGGGCTGGCCCAGCACTACGGCACCTGGGACATCCTGGGCCAGCAGGTCTTCTTCGCCCGCCAGCTCGACGCCGCCGGGGCGGCCAACATGGACGCCTGGGACGGTTACCGCGCCTCCCGCTCCCGGATCCAGCAGGGCTGGACTCAGCGGGGCGTACGCAACCCGCTGGTGCTCACCGGCGACGTGCACCGGGCCTGGGCCAACGACCTCAAGGCCGACTACACCAGCCCGTCGTCGGCCACCATCGGCACCGAACTGGTCTGCACCTCGATCACCTCCGGTGGCAACGGGAGCGCCAGCACCACCATCCCGAACGTGTCGAACAACCCGCACCTGAAGTTCTCCTCCGACCGGCGCGGTTACGTCCGTACGACCATCAGTCCCACCCAGGTCCGGGCCGACTTCCGCGCGGTGGCCACGGTCACCGAGCACGGCGCCCCGGTGTCCACCGTCGGCTCGTTCGTCGTCGTCGACGGCCAGCCCGGCCTGCGTCCCGCGTAAGAGGAGAAGACCACCCAATGTCAGCCATCACCTCACTGCTCGTCGCGTCCCTCCTCGCGGCACCGATCCCGTCGGACGTGGCCGCCGCCGCGGCGACCTGGTCCACCGCCAACAGCGTCGCCACCGGCGACCAGGACACCCCGGCCGTCGCGGCCAACCGCAACGGGCGGGTCGCGGTCGTCTGGGAGGACGACCGGGACGACACCAACCCGGGCGACAACCTGCACTCGGAAATCTACCTGCGGGTGTTCAACAACGGCGCCGCCGTGTACGAGGTCAAGCTCTCCGCCGGTGGCACCAGTGGCGCCGCCTGGCGGCACGTGAACCCGGACGTGGGCCTGGACGACAAGGGCAACGCGGTCGTGGTCTGGTCCGACGACCCGGACGGCAACGGGGTCTACAACGTGCCGTACCGGGTGGTGTCCCCGACCGGGACGGTCCTCGCCTCGGGCCGGGCCAACGCCAGCACCGCCGGGCAGCAGACCTGGCCGAGGGTCGCGGTCGACCCGGACGGCGTGGCCAACAACAACGCCGCAGTGGCGTTCACCGTGGTCTGGGAGGACGTCCAGGGCACCAGCCCGGCGACGGTCAGGGCCGCCGGCTACACCAACATCACCACCAAGGCGTACGAGGTGACGGCGAGCCAGACCACCGGTCAGCACCACCGGCCGGACGTGGCGGTGTCGGCGTCCGGCGAGGCGACCGTGGTGTGGGACGAGGACGGTGACGCCAACGGCTCCTACAACGTCGGGCTCACCCGTCTGGCCAGGGCGAACGGGGCGGTCACGCTGTCCCGCCGGACCGCGAACGCGAACAGCGGTGGTCAGCAGGTGCGACCCGCCGTGGCGGCGAACTTCAACGGTGACTTCACCGTCGCCTGGGAGTCCGACCACACCGGCACCCGTGGGGTGTGGACCCGTTCGTTCACCACGACGGGTGTCGCCCGGCACAGCGAGGTCGAGACCTCGGCCGGGACCGGTGCCGCCGCGCCGACGGTCGGCATCGACGACCAGGCCAACGTGGTGGTCGGGTGGACGGTCCAGGCGACCGACACCGACGTCCGGGTCCGGGGCCTCAACCCGGACGGTACGGACACCGGCCGGCTCGCCGCGCAGGTGCTCAGCCAGTCCACCGTCGGCCGCCAGGAGCAGACGGCCATCACCAGTTCGGCCTGGGGTGAGGTGGCGGTCTGCTACACCGACGACAACGACGGCAACCAGTTCGACCAGGTCCTGTTGGGTACCGGCGTGACCAACTCGAACTGGTAGGACCATGCGTGGGGCACCGTCCCGGATCGGTCACGCACCGGTCCGGGACGGTGGCCGTGCAGGTGTCGGTCGACGCCCCGCAACCTTGACCCCCGGTCGCGCGTGTGACCCGTGTCAGAAGATCGACCCCTCCGTCGAGGATGGTTGTGGATGAGAAGAAGAAGAACGCGGCTGCTGGTCGCCACGGTGCTGATCGCGGTCGCACCGGCGCTGGTCGGAGCCGCACCGGCAGCCGCGCAACGGCCGGGTACGCCGACGGCACCACCGGTCACCTGGTCGGACTGCGACGACGGTTACCAGTGCGCGACCGTGGCCGCGCCGCTGGACTACGACCAGCCGCGAGGGCGGCAGATCAGCCTCTCCCTGATCAAGGATCCGGCAACGGATCCGGCGAACCGGATCGGCACGCTGTTCGTGAACTTCGGTGGCCCCGGCGCCTCCGGGGTGGAGCGGCTGCGGGCCCGGGGCCGGTGGGAGTGGCTGTTCTCGCCCGAGTTGCGGGCCCGGTTCGACCTGGTGTCGTGGGACACCCGAGGGGTGGGCCGCAGCACCGCCGTACGGTGCTTCGGCACCGAGGCGGAGCAGCAGGAGTTCTTTTCCACCATCCCGGCCTTCCCGGTCGGGGCGAACGAGGAGAAGTCCTTCTACGCCGCCGCGGAGGATCTCGGCCGCCGCTGCCGCGACCGCAACGGCGACCTGCTCGACCACCTGTCCAGTGCGGACACGGCGCGGGATCTCGACCTGCTCCGCCGTGCGGTCGGCGACAGCCACCTGAACTACTTCGGGCTGTCGTACGGCACCTACGTCGGGGCGACCTACGCCAACCTGTTCCCCGACCGGGTACGGGCGCTCGTCCTCGACGGGGCGCTGGACTTCATCGGCAACGCCACCGGGCACGGTATCGACGGGCTCACCAAGCCGATCGACACCCGCCAGGACGTACCCCGGGGCATCGCGGAGACGTTCGACCAGTTCCTGCGCCGCTGCGCCGCCGCGGGGGCGGCGAAGTGTGCGTTCGCGGCCGGCGGTGACCCTCGGGCGAAGTTCGCCGAGCTGACCGCGCGGGCCCGTCAACGGCCGGTCGTGGTGGACGGCGAGAGCTGGTCGTACACCAGCATCATCAGCACCGTCAACGACAACCTGCCGCGTCCGCTGTGGTGGGCGGACCTCGCCGTGCAACTCGAGCGGCTCTACAACGCACCGGAGACCGCCACGCTGGGCGCCCGCGCCGCCCGGCCGACACCGGGTGAGGAGTACCTGGCCAACAACACCGAGGCGTTCTACGCCACCAACTGTGCGGACAGCATCGTGCCCGGCAACACCGCGATCTACAGCCGGCTCGGGGCGAGCGAGGAACGGCGGGTGCCGTACTTCGGTCCGGTCGGGGTTTTCGACTACATGCCGTGTGCCAAGTGGCCGGCCCGCAACACGGACCGGTACCTGGGTCCGTGGGACCGGTGGACCGCCGCGCCGATCCTGGTGGTCAACAATCGGTACGACCCGTCGACCCCGTGGCACGGCGCCCGCGACGCCACCGCGGAACTGGCCCGGGGTCGCCTGTTCACCATCGAGGGTGCGGGCCACACCGGGATGTTCGTCCCCAGCACCTGCGGTGAACGGGTGAAACGGGAGTACCTGTTCACCGGCGCGCTGCCGGCACCCGGCGTCGTCTGCGCGGCGGACGACGACCCGTTCGCGTAACGGGACGGCCCGTCCGCTCGATCAGGAAGGGCGACGCGTTCGCGTAACGGGACGACGACCTGTTCGAGTAGACCGGCGGCCGGGCGGGGACCACCCCGCCCGGCCGCCGGGCCGGTCCCCCGAGCCAATCTGCGTTTCACGTTCGGCGCGCATGGGTACCTCCGGCCTCCGATGAAGCTGCCACTGCACTCGACCCGCCTGCGCCGCGCCGCGCGGCACCATTTCGGCTGGCGCTCGCTGCGCCCCGGCCAACTCGCCGCGATGCGGGCGGTGATGAAAGGACGCGACGCCCTCGTCGTACTCTCCACCGGAGCCGGGAAGTCGGCGATCTACCAGGTGCCGGCGGCACTGCTGCCCGGCCCGACGGTGGTGATCTCACCGCTACTCGCCCTGCAACAGGACCAGATCCGCACCCTAAACGAGCGGGACAACCCCCGGCTGCGCGCGGTCCGGGTCAGCTCGGCCGAGACGCCGAACCAGCAGGCCGAGGCACTGCACGAGATCGAGGACGGCCGGGCCCGGTTCCTGTTCATCACCCCCGAGCAGCTCAGCAACCCGGAGGTGCTGGCCAAGGTACGCGCGCTGCGCCCGGCCCTGGTCGCGGTGGACGAGGCGCACTGCATCTCGGCCTGGGGAAACGACTTCCGCCCCGACTACCTGGCGCTCGGTCACCTGATCCGGGGACTGGGCCGACCGCCGGTGGTCGCGTTGACCGCCACCGCGTCACCACCCGTACGCGAGGACATCGTCGCCCGGCTCGGGCTGGTCGATCCGCGTACGGTGGTCGCCGGACTGGACCGGCCGAACCTCTTCCTGGAGGTGGCGCACTGCCCGACCGAGGACTACCGGTGGCGGCGCCTGATCGGCCTGCTCGACGGTGGTCAGTGGCCCGGCATCGTCTACGTGCCGACCCGACGCGCCGCCGAGGAGCTCGCGACCCGGCTGACCGACGCCGGTCACGCGGCCGAGTTCTACCACGGCGGGATGCCGGCCGGCGCCCGTACGGAGCTGCACGAGCGGTTCCTCGCCGACCAGGTCCCGATCATGGTGGCGACGTCGGCGTTCGGGATGGGCATCGACAAACCCAACATCCGCTGGGTGGCGCACGTGGCCCTGCCCGACTCGCCGGACAGCTACCTGCAGGAGATCGGGCGGGCCGGACGGGACGGGGAGCCCGCCCACGCGCTGCTGCTGTGGCGGGCCGAGGACATCGGATTGCAGCGTTTCTTCACCGGCGGCACCCCGGACGCCGCGGAGCTGACCGAACTCGCCGCCGCCCTGCACGAGGGGCCGGCCACCCGGACCGCGCTGCGGGAGCGGACCGGGATGGGGGCACGCAAGCTCGGCCAGCTTCTCGCCCTGCTGGAAAGGGTCGGCGCGGCCCGTACGACGGGAACCAGTCAGCGGGTCAGCAGCCCCCGGTACGCCCCGGAGCCGGCGGAGGCGGGCCGGGCGGCGGTGGCCGAGGCCGAGCGGCAGCAGGCGGTACAGAACAGCCGTACGGACATGATGCGGGCGTTCGCCGAGACCACCGGCTGCCGAAGCCAGGCCCTGCTGGCGTACTTCGGTGAGCAGCTCACCACGACCTGCGGGCACTGCGACAGCTGCCACGCCGGCACCAGCACCGCCGCCGACGGGGCGAGCGGGCCGTTCCCGGTGCACAGCACGGTGGAGCACACCGAGTGGGGGCCGGGGATGGTGATGAGCTACGAGGACGACCGGATGACGGTCCTGTTCCAGAATGTCGGATACAAGACGCTTTCCGTACCCGTGGTCAGCGAACAGGGGTTGCTCACCGCCGTTGTCGGCGGTGACTCGTAGACTCCCCGGATGGCTTCCCCGACGCAGGTGCGGACCACGGATTCGTTGCAGGTGCTCCGGCGGGTCTTCGGCTACGACGCCTTCCGGGGCAACCAGCAGGAGATCATCGACCAGGTGGTCGACGGCGGGGACGCGCTCGTACTGATGCCGACCGGCGGCGGGAAGTCTCTCTGCTACCAGATCCCGGCGCTGGTCCGCGAGGGTGTCGCGGTGGTCGTCTCGCCGCTCATCGCGCTGATGCAGGACCAGGTCGACGCCCTGACCAACCTCGGGGTACGGGCCGGGTTCATCAACTCCAGCCAGGACTACGCCGCCCGGCGGCAGGTGGAGGCGGCCTTCCTGGCCAACGAGTTGGACCTGCTGTACCTGGCCCCGGAGGCGCTCGGCTCCGGCGGCACGATCGGGCTGCTGGACCGGGGCAAAATCGCCCTGTTCGCCATCGACGAGGCGCACTGCGTGGCCCAGTGGGGTCACGACTTCCGGCCCGACTACCTGGCGTTGTCGATGCTGCACGAGCGGTGGCCGACCGTACCCCGGATCGCGCTGACCGCGACCGCGACCCCGGCCACCCACGCCGAGATCGCCACCCGGCTGAACCTGGAGAACGCCCGGCACTTCGTGGCGAGCTTCGACCGGCCGAACATCCAGTACCGGATCGTGGCCAAGCAGGAACCGCGCAAGCAGCTCCTCGACCTGCTGCGCACCGAACACCCCGGTGACGCCGGGATCGTCTACTGCCTGTCCCGGGCCTCGGTGGACAAGACCGCCGAGTTCCTGGTCGGCAACGGCATCGCCGCGCTGCCGTACCACGCCGGGTTGGACTCCTCGACCCGAGCCGCGAACCAGAAGCGCTTCCTGCGCGAGGACGGCCTGGTGATGGTCGCCACGATCGCGTTCGGCATGGGCATCGACAAACCCGACGTACGCTTCGTCGCCCACCTCGACCTGCCCAAGTCCGTCGAGGGCTACTACCAGGAGACCGGCCGGGCCGGCCGGGACGGGTTGCCGTCGACCGCCTGGCTCGCGTACGGGCTGCAGGACGTGGTCCAGCAACGCAAGATGATCGACGGCTCCGAGGGGGACGCCGCGCACCGCCGGATGCTCGCCGGGCACCTCGACGCCATGCTGGCCCTCTGCGAGACGGTGGAGTGCCGGCGGGTCCGGATCCTCGCCTACTTCGGTCAGCAGAGCGAGCCGTGCGGCAACTGCGACACCTGCCTCACCCCGCCCCAGTCGTGGGACGCCACCATCCCGGCCCAGAAGCTCCTCTCCACCGTGCTCCGGCTGCACCGCGAGCGGAACCAGAAGTTCGGTGCCGGCCAGTCGATCGACATCCTGCTCGGCCGCAAGACGGAGAAGGTCGCCCAGCACGGCCACGACGAGCTGACCGTGTTCGGGATCGGCGCAGAGCTGCGCGAGGCCGAATGGCGCGGGGTGGTCCGAGCCCTGCTGGCCCAGGGACTGCTCGCGGTCGAGGGCGAGTACGGCACCCTGGTGCTCACCGAGGCCAGCGCGGAGGTGCTCGGTCGGCGACGTACGGTGATGATGCGACGCGAACCGGAGCGGACCGCCACCTCCCGCGGCGCCAAGCCTCGCGGTGCCGGAGCCCCGGCCGCCGAGCTGTCGCCGGCCGCCGCCCCGCTGTTCGAGCGGCTCCGGGCCTGGCGGGGCGCGACCGCCAAGGAGCAGGGCGTGCCGGCGTACGTCATCTTCCACGACGCGACCCTGCGCCAGATCGCGACCGACGTGCCGGCCACCCTGGCCGACCTCGGCCGGGTCAGCGGCGTCGGAGAGAACAAGCTGGCGAAGTACGGCCAGCAGATCCTGGACACCCTCGCCGAATAGCGGCGCAGGTCAGTCCAGCGGCTCGGACAGACCGCGCAGGCTCCACCGGTTCGCGCCCCCGCGCAACACGGTACGGGTGAGCGGGGAGATGTCGATCCGCCAGAACGAGGTGGGTGTCGCCGCGATCGCGTTGACCACCAGCGCCCGGATCACCATCGGATGGGTGACCGCGACCACCGTACGGGTGGAGCCGTCCAGGTCACGCAGCCAGTCGCCGGTCCGGGCGAGCAAATCGGCGAGGCTCTCCCCACCGTGCGGCGCGGCGGCCGGGTCGGTCAGCCAGGCAGCCACCGCCTCCGGCTCGTCGGCCGCGACCCGGTCGAGCGTGCTCCCGGCCCAGCGGCCCAGATCGCCGTCACGCAGCCCCTCGTCGACCGTCGGAACCAGGCCCAGCGCGACCGCGGTCTCGACGCACCGACGGGCCGGGGCGCAGAGCACGGCGTCGAAGCGGGGCAGTGAGCCGGCGGCGGCCGTGGCATCGGCCAACCCGTGCGGGTCCAACGGTTCGTCGACCGGGAAGGCGGCCCGGCGGACCGCCGCCGTCGGTGCGTGCGCGATCAGGATCAGTCGGGTCGTCATCGCCGGTGTCGATCTCCTCGCCATGGATGGTGTCGGACGTGGCGCACACGATGCCCGCGCAGGTTGACACCCCGGCGCCGCCGCCCGTAGCGTCCGGTCCACAGCGTGATGGTGGGAGGAAGCCGGTGAGATCCCGGCACGGTCGCGCCACTGTAACCGTTCTCCGCCGTGCGGCAGTCCGGAAGTCAGACCCTCCACCGTCACGGATACCACTATGGGACGCGTGATCCCGAGGAGGTTTGCCATGGCAAACGTATCCGCACTGCCGACCCCGACCGCCGTGACCGTGCCGGTGCCGGCACCGATCCCGCTGCGCCAGATCCTCCCCTGGGCGATCTTCGGCGCGGTGCTGGCGGTCGTGCTGCTCTACTTCGTCGGCGCCGAACAGGGCGTGACCTCGCTGATCTCCGGCGAAACGGTGCACGAGTTCGTCCACGACGGACGCCACCTGCTCGGTTTCCCCTGCCACTGAGCCGGCCGGACACCCACGTGCTCTCCGCTCGCTCACTACTGATCCGTGGGATGCTGGTCGGCCTCGCCGCCGGTGTCGCCGCGTACCTGTTCGCCACCCTGTTCGGTGAGGGACCGGTCGGGCAGGCCATCGACTTCGAGTCCGCCGCCGGTGCCGCCGCCCACGCCGCGTCACACGGTGCGGCCGATGCCGCACACACCGACGCCGCCGAACCCGAGCTGGTCAGCCGCACCGTGCAGAGCACCATTGGGCTGGCCACCGCCGCCCTGGTGTACGGGGTGGCGCTCGGCGGCCTGTTCGCGCTCGCCTTCGCGGTCGCGTACGGCCGGATCGGACGGTTCCCACCCCGTGCCACCGCCGCACTGGTCGGACTCGCCGGCTTCGTCACGGTGGCCCTGGTGCCGTTCCTGAAGTACCCGGCGAACCCGCCGGCCACCGGTAACCCGGACACCCTCGGCCAACGGACCGTCCTGTACTTCCTCATGATCGTGATCGCGGTCGCCGCCGGGCTGCTCGCCCTCTACCTCGGTCGTTGGCTGCACCCGCAGTACGGGGCATGGAACGCCACCCTGCTGGCGGTCGGCGCGTACGCGGTGTTCATCACCGTCGTACAGCTCGCACTCCCGTCGATCAACGAGGTCCCCGACGGCTTCCCGGCCCTGGTGCTGTGGGAGTTCCGGCTGGCCTCGCTCGGCACCCAGTTCGTCACCTGGGCCACCCTCGGCCTGCTCTTCGGCGCCCTGACCGAACGCCGGGTACGCGCCAGCGCCGCCCGACGCGGCGTCGGCGAGACGGTCACGGTCTGACGCCGGAAACGGACACGGTCGACTCCGCTCGGCGGGCATGAAAACCCGTCGAGCGGGGACCGGAGCCGGATCGCCGCGTCCCGGAAAGTCAGCCTCGGCTGTGGGCCGGGTTCGGGGTGTGCGGCAGCTTGCCGAGTTCGCGCCAGTTGGTTTCGGCCATGTCGACGCCGTAGTGCTTCGCGGCGGCGCGGATGTTGGCGAAGGCCTGCTCCCGCTCGGCGTCGGTGACGCCCTGGACCTGGTCGAACCGGGCCACCGCGTTGCGTACGTGGCCGGCGTCGACCAGCGGCTCCTTGCGCTTGTCGGGAAAGGCGAAGACCGAATCCGGCAGCTCCCGCTTCGTCTTGCTGGACAGCGTGCCGTGCTCCTCGTGCGGCTTCCAGGTGGTTTTCATGCCCTCCCCCTACCCACGGGGAGCCGAACTACACCCGCCGGAGCCGATCCCAGCGCTGGTCAGCCCCGGTGTCCCCGGCCGTCGGCGTCGGTCGGGAGTTTGCCGAGGACCTTGTTGATGATGTGGATCCGGGCGTTGCCGGCCCGGTAGTCGGTGCACAGGGTGTCCGCCTGGCCGGCGACGCGGGCCATCGTCCCGGACGCGGTGACCTCGACCTTCGTCCCGTCCAGGGTGGTCACCGTACCGGCGTCGACCAGGTCGGACAGCGAGTGCGATCCGTCGACGAGGTGGGCCTCGATCAGTGCACGCAGGTCGTCCTTGCGCTCGATGAACAGGGCGTCGAGCGTGTCCTCGTTGAACTTGGCCAGGAACGCGTCGTCGGTCGGGGCGAGAATGGTCAGGCCGGCCCGGCCCCGCAGTTCGGGGGCCAGGCCCGACGCCCGCAGCGCGGACTCGAACGTGGTCAGCACGGGGATCCACTGCAACGCCACGTCGACCGGTTCGCCGACCAGCGAGGCCGGGTTGCCCGGATCGGTGCCGGCGGGCAGCACGTCGCACAGCGGCCCGGTCACCGCGACCGCCGTACTGTCGCCGCTTGTCGCCGTGTCCCGGTCGTCGGCGCTCGTGCAGGCCGCGAGGGTAAGGACCAGCAGGAGGCTCAGCCCGGCGGACCGAAGCGCGGTGACCGGGCGGGCACCGCCCGTACGCCGGGCCGGGCGGCCGTGGGTGCGGAGCGGAACGGTTGGCTCGGACACGATGATCTCCTGCCTCTCGGTACGGTCGTGCCGGCGGGCCGGGCGTGGGACCCGACCCGCCGGCACGGGTTCACCGGTGTGTCAGTGTGCTCGGTGGAGCCGGGTCACAGCCCCGCGCACTGGCCCGACTTCGGACCCTGCACCGTGTTGGCGAGGTTCAGGTTGATCGGCGCCGGGCTGTTGCCGGCACAGCTCAACGGACCGTTGACCGAGTTGCCGGCCAGCAGTGGCACATCGACGCCGGTGCCGTTGGCCGCGAGGCTGACCGGGCCGGAGACGTTGACGTTGACCACGTTGACCGCACCGGTGGTGCCCGAGATCGAAACCGGACCGCGTACGGTGCTGTCGGTCAGGAAGACACCGGCCGCACCGGCGGCGCTGACCGGCCCGTTGATGGTGGTCCCGGTGGCGACGAGGGTCGCGCCGGGGCGGACCGTGACCGGGCCGTTCACGGTGCCGTCGGCCAGACAGGTGAAGCCGGAGACGACCAGCGGACCGTTGTACCGGCCGGAGCCGGTCGGGTAGACCCGCTCGCCGCCGACGAACTCCTCGGCGCCCTGGGCGTCGAGCAGCAACGGGATCAGGCCCCGCTCCGGCTGGTTCAGCGGCACGAAGTACGCGTCACCGCTCTTGACGACCTTCCAGCCGTGCGCCCGGATGCGCTGGGCGACGGTGGTGCCGACGCCGCCGGGACCGTCCGTGCGGGCCCCGTTGTACTGCTCCTCGGTGAGCTTGTACGCGCACGGTGCGGTGTCCAGGATCTGGTCCGGACCGGGCGCGTCGGCCACCGGCGGGCTCTCCCCCGGGTGCGGTGCCGGGTGGGCCGGGATCAGGTGCGATCCCCGGAACACGATCCGGCTGCTGTTCGAGGTCTGGAACTTGATCGCCTCGGTCCGGGCCTGCTTGATCGCCGGCAGGTTCGCCCGGTGGTAGTCGAGGAACTGGTTGAACGTCCACATCGCCGAGTACGACTTGCGCCGCCGGTTGTTGGCGGTGTTGCCCTCGTCGGGGCGGGTGGCGCCACCGGAGCTGCGCAGCTCGAGCAGGGAGTTCACCACGTTCTTCAGGCCCAGGGTGTTGCGCAGGATGGTCTCCTCGCCCAGGCCCACGTTGCCACCGTTGGCGCACCCGTACGGGCACGGCCACCAGCCGTCCTTGGCGCCCTGCTCGTACATGTGGCCCTCGATCATGTGCTGCGACTCGTTGAAGATCGAGGTCGCCACGTTCTGGTGCCGTGGCGGCAGCATCGGCAGGTCACCGGCGCTGGAGTTGCCGAACTCGTGGCCGTCGTAGCCGGCCACCGGCCGGTACTCGCGCAGCATCTGGACGAACGCGAAGGTCTCCGGCTGGCGGATCAGCGAGTAGTCCCGGTTGAGGTCCTGCCCGGTGGAGTTGCCCCGGGTGTTGGCCGCCCGGCCGTCACCGTTGATCGTGGGGACGATCAGCACGGTGGTGTGCGACAGCAGGTCGAGCGTGCGGGAATCCTTGCTGAAAGCGAGCTTGCGAGCCATGATCAGGCACGCCTCGCGGTCGCCCGGCTCACCGCCGTGCACGTTGCAGTTGATCGACAGGGGCGAGGTCGCCGCGACGGCCGCCGCGGTGGCCGGCGGGGTGGGGTAGCCGATGACGAACATGTTGATCGGCCGACCGAGCACGGTACGCCCGATCTCCACCACCCGGACCCGCTCGCTCAGCTCGTCGACGGCCGCGGTGTACGCGTACTCGTTGACGTCGCTGGTGTACTGCGCGGCCTTGGTGGTCTCCCACTGCGTACGCAGGTTCTCGCCGGTCACGGCCGGGTCGCCCCAGGGTGCCGTGGTGGTGCCGGAGACCGGCAGCGAGTACGGCTGGACCTCGGTGCCGAACCGGGCCCGTACCCGCCACTGGAACCGGTCGCCGGGGTTGAATCCGGCGTCGGCGAACGTGGGCTTCTCGTTGTTGATCTGGCGGTTGGGGCGCCAGACCCCGACCACGGTGGCCGGACCGGTGGCGGTGTCGCCGCCGTCCACCAGGGTGCGTTCGATCTGGTAGTCGGTGGCGCCGGCAACCGGGGTCCAGGTCAGCGTCGCGAAACCGTCGGCCTGCGCGACGGCGAGGCCCTGTACCTGGTTTGGTTCCTCGGCGGCGAGGGCGGTGAGCCGGGTCGAGTTCGGACTACCCAGCGCGGCCGCCGGGGCGGTGAAGGTACCGAGGGTGGCAACGAGTAGACCGGACAGGACGGCTACCGTTGGTCGTCTGTATCGCATGGAACCTCCAGGGTGTTGAAGGCGCAGTTGATCAGGGACAGCAGTGCTGGCCATCATGATCGACTTCAGTTGATGACGCAAGATCTTGAGCAATTCTTGAGGTTCGATCGCTCCGGATCCGCGTGGGCGCGAATGCGCCGTCATCCACTGAGGATCAGGCGACACCCTCGGGGCGGAACTGCACGCTGACCCTCGGCCCGACCGGGCGGGCGGTCTTCGGGATCGCGTGTTCCCAGGTGCGCTGGCAGGAGCCGCCCATCACCACGAGGTCGCCGTGCCCGAGCGGGAAACGCAGGCTGGCCCCGCCGCCCTTCGGCCGCAGCAGCAGCGGGCGGGGCGTGCCGAAGGAGACGATCGCGACCATGGTGTCCTGGTGCGATGACCGCCCCTGGGTGTCGCCGTGCCAGGCCACGCTGTCCCGGCCGGTGCGGTACAGGCACATCCCGGCGGTGACGAACGGCTCCCCCAGCTTCGGGGCGTAGTGCGCGGTGAGCCGGCGACGGGCCTCGGTCAGCAGCGGGTGCGGCAGCGTCTCGTGGCCGGCGTACCAGCGCAGCAGGCGAGGGACGTCGACCTGCCCGTCGTACATCCGGCGGCGCTCGGCCCGCCAGTCGACGTCGTCCAGCAACGTGGCGAGCACCAGGTCGGAGCCCTGCACCCAGCCGGGCAGGTGATCGACCCAGGCACCACGGGTCAGCTCGTGCCGCCGGACCGCCCCGGCCAGCCGGCCGAGGCTCGCCGTGGGTGCCGTGTCCAGCATCGATGGCTGGTAAACGCCGTGCGCCATGACGGTCAGCGTACGCCTCAATCGAACAGGCGTACGAACGGGGTACCCGGTATGCACCCCCCGGCGACCGCCGACTCCCCCGAGGCGAGCGCGTCGAGTACGGCCCGTGCCCGGTGCAGCTCGACCGGGTCCACCTCGGGCATCACGTGATTGTTGCGGCGAACGTGTGCGAGCAGGTCCTCCTCGGGGGTCAGGGCGTGCTCGCGGAGGTGGTAGGAGACCGCGTCGGTCCAGATCCACGACCCGTCCGTACGGACGTTCGTCGGCACCACCGGACCCCGGGCCCGGTCCAGCGGGTCCTCGGCGCGGTCCGGGGTGAGCAGCAACGGCGTACCCGAGTCGAGGTAGCCCAGCACCCGGTTCCGTTCGTCGGCGTCGAGCCGCTCCCCGTCGCCGCCGGGCCCCGCACCGGTGGTGGTGTGCCCGTCGCGGGCGAACCGGATCGGCCGTGGCGGCGCGGCGGCCCAGAGCAGTGCGGCCCGACCCAGGGCGGTGCGCTGGTACTCGGGCAACCCGCCCGGGTCGGCGAACACCTCGACCCGTGGGTCGCGCTCCCCCGCGGCGAGGAGCACGGCCTGCGCCGCGGCGGCCACGCCGGGCAGGTCGGCGCCACCGTCGCCGACGACCTGCACCAGGTACATCCGGCGGGGCGGCGGCCACCGGGTGGCCCGGTCCGGAAACGACCAGACCCGCCAAAGCGCCCGTACGCCGGGGATCCGGTCGGGTACCGCCCCGGTGAGCGCGAGGTCGACCGGATCGCGCCTGCCGGACCGATCGTACCGCCCGGTCGGCTTCGGCGGGTACGGCACCCGCTCACCGGGCTCCGCCGACACCGTCGGGTCGTACGGTGCCAACCGGTAGTGCAGGAGCGGCGCCGGAGTCCCGCGCGGTATGTCGTCCACCGCCTCGGTCTCCTCACCGGCGTCGGCGAGCACACCGGTGAGCAGGCTGACGTCCGCCTCGGTGACGGCGACCCGGCCGGCGATCGTGCCGAAGACCACCGCCTGCGCCACCTCGACCGACCTCCCCTCGGCCAACCACTGCCGGGCCTGCGCGACCAGTCCGTCGGGCAGTCGACCGGCCAGGCGGAGCAGCAACCCGTGCAACCCGTCGAGCCGTGACCGAACCCGCGCGTCCGCTTCCGCACCTGCCGCCACGACCGTCCTCCCCACCCCGCCGAGTGCCCGCACCGGGCGAACGTACGAAGCGACTACGGAGCGGAGGCCGCTCTGGTTCAGGTGACATTTCCCAAGTCCCGCCGCGCTCCCCCGGCCACCTGCGGTGCAACCGGCGCGGCCCGCCGGACCGGTTTTTCCACCATGGGATCCGCGGCCCGACTCACGTACAGTCCCGCCATTCGACTGCCCCGGTCGGCGGCAGCACCGAGCGTCGGCTGATCGACAGGGAGATCCGTCATGACCGCGTCCGCAGCGCACCAGCCCGTCACTCCGGAGCCCGCGTCCGCAGCGCACCAGTCGCGCGTCCCGGAGCCCGCGTCCACGCCGCACAAGTCGCGCACCCCGGAGCCGGCACCCGCCGCCGGTGGCCCGACGGAGTCGGCGGCAGTACCCTTTCCCACCGGACCGGCACCGGCCGGCCTCGCCTGGCAGGCGCCCCGGCAACCACCCACCGCGCCGGACGGTCCCGCCACCGCACCCGCCCCGCTGGAGGGGATCCCGGCGAGCCAGCCGGGGCAGCCCAGGGCGGAGTGGGGCTGGCGCGGGCGGGCGAACCGGTTCAGCGGCGGGACCCTGAACCTGATCGCGACCAGGGACGAGTTGGTGCACCGGGCCGCCCGCCGCCGGTTGCTCCGCCCGTTCAGCCGGACCATGTCGGTCGTGGTGGCCAACCCGAAGGGCGGGGCGGCGAAGACGCCGACCGCACTGCTCGCCGCGGCGACCCTCGGCTTCCACCGGGGCGGTTACACCCTGGCCTGGGACAACAACGAGACCCGGGGCACCCTCGGCATGCGGGCCGAGTCCGCCACCCACGAACAGACCGTGATCAACCTCCTGCACAACATCGACGAGTTCCTCGCCACCACGGCGAGCGTCGGGCGGCTGTCGGCGTACCTGCGACCGCAGAGCGCGCGGTTCGACGTCCTGGCCTCCGATGACGCCGCCGGGAGCATGGAGATCATCGACGACGAGGCGTTCACCAAGCTCTGGACCGCGCTGTGCCGGTTCTACCGGCTGATCGTGGTCGACACCGGGAACAACATCCGGTCGGCGAACTGGCAGTCGGCGACCGCCGTCGCGGACTGCCTGGTCGTGCCGACCACCGTACAACGCGACGTCGCCGACAGCGGACTGTGGATGCTCGACCATTTGATCCGGACCGGCCGGGCCGACCTGGCCGAGAACGCCGTCGCCGTCGTCTCCTGCGCCGACCCGAAACCGGACACCGAACTCCTCGACGAGATCGTGGAGCGGTACCGCAAGGTGGTCCGGGACGTGGTGGTCATCCCGTACGACCGGCTCATCCGGTCCGGCGGGCGGATCGAGTTCGACGCACTCGCCATCCCCACCCGCCGGGCCTGGCTGATGGCGTGCAGCTCGATCGTCGACTCACTCGCCATCCGCGACCAGAGCTGAGGGCCGACCGGCGGCGGTGACGGTTCGGCGTACCGCCTCGACCGCGCGCCGGAGCCCCTCGCGGGCCCGCCGGTCGGCCGCCTCGGCCTCCGCCGTGTCCGGTCCGTCGGCCGGTTCACCGGATCCCAGCTCCCGCAGCAGCACGAACGCGGGCTCCGGGCGGTCGAGGTGGTCGAGACCGACCACCCGGAACCGGGTGCCGGCCGGAAAGAGTACGCACTCACGCCCGGCCCGGGTCACGCCGGCCGTCTGCCGCCCGGCCGTCGACCAGACCGCCAGCGCCGGGGCACCCGACTCCCACCGGTACGGGGACACCTCCGCCGCCAGTACGTCAGCGGCACCGAGCACCCCGCCCTCGACGGGCTCCCCCGCCACCGCCCAGGACGCGAAGACCGGTCCCGGCTGTACGGGCAGCCGCAGCAGCCCACTGTGCAGGCAGGAGGCCACCTCCCGGCGTACCGCATGGTCCTGGCCCTCGGTGTCGAACAGTTCGTCACCGTCGACGAACGCGACCACCGTGACCAGGTCGGCCAGTACGGCGTCCCCGTCCCGGCCGTCCCCGGGACCCCTCGGCGAACGCGTCACGATCTCGGCGTACCCCGGATAGCGGTCGCCGAGCAGCTCGCGCAGCACCTGCCGCTCCGACGGATCGCTGTGCCGGCCGGGCACCGGCAACGGATCCGCGCTGTCCGCCACCACCAGTCGCCCCGCCCGCAGGCCACCGTCCTGCGCGGGCAGCTGCCCGCCCGCCAGGCCCGGCCCACGCGACTCCCGAGCCACCACCGGCGCCTCCACCACCGGCACCCCGTCCGGCGAGGAATCATCGGCCGTCGGGGGGGCCTCGGGATCCGCGTCCGGAGTCGTTCCCGGTGCGGGCAGTTCGACCAGGTGCCCCGGTCCGACCACCGCCAGCAGCGGCCCGAAGCGGGCGGTCAGCGCGGTCCAGGCCGGCGCGGCGGTGTCCGGCGGACTGGTCACCACCAGTCGCAGCGCACCGGTGACGGTCGCCGGCAGGGCCCGCACCACCGTGTCGATCGCCGACCACGCCTCCGTCGGCGCCGCCACCACGGCGGCACCGAGCACCAGCAACGGGTGGTTGGCGTCGACCGGCAGGCGCCGGACCAGGTCCTGTTCCGGATCCGGTGCGACCGAGCGCAGCCAGAGGCCACTGCGGACCACCTCGACCGCCCAGCGTTCGTCGATCCGCTGGATCCCCCCGGTGCCCGGCACGTCCGGGAGCGGTCGGCGCCACTCCGTCACCTGCGGCGTCGCCCCGGCCCGGTACACCAGCCGCTGGGCGAACGGCCGCCAGCCGCGCTCTCCGCTCGCGTCGACCGTGGTACGGACCGTGGCGCCGTCGGAGTCGGTGTCGGCCACCCCGCTCAGCACCTCGACGGTGCCCCCGGTACGCGCCGCCAACCACTCCCCGACCGTGTCGGCGGTCACGCTCTCCGCGCCGTACGGCACCAGGATCAGCCGGCGACGCAGCTGCCGGGGCAACGACTCCAGCAGGTCGTAGACCGGTTCGGGCGGGAGTGCGGGCGTACCGGGACGGCCGATCACCACGGTCGGCTGCTCGGGGTCCACGAACACGGACAGGACCGTGGCCGTCAGGTCCGGTGTGGACGGCTCCGCCTGGTGCACCCACAGTCCGGCGGGGATGGCGGTGACCCGCAGTCCGGCCGGGACGGGTCGCGGGGTCGGCGGCAGCAGCCGCTGCCAGTCGGGCGCCGGATGCCGGGCGCCCTCCCGCTGGGCCGGTTCGCCGGGCCGGAAGCACCACCAGGTCCCGTCGACGACAAACAGCATGCCGGTCCGGAGCAGCATCACCGGACCGGTCGGGGCGAGCACCTCGATCCGTAGCTGGTCCGCGATGACCTGGGCGACCCCCGGCTGACCCGCGTCGGAGAGCACGAGTCGGATCGACTCGCAGCGGACCGGAAGGTGCCGGGCGAGCAACTCGATCAGAGCGGCCAGTTCCACCGGTGGGTCGGCCGCCACGATGACCGTGTGCCGGTCGGCCTCCCGGGGCAGCCTGGCCGGAAGGAGCTCGGACGGGAGCACGTCGCCTCGGACGATGACGATGGTCCGGTCGTACCCGTGAACCCGCGGATGGTCGATCGGGATGGTCATGGCGCCATCTTGACCCACCCCGTACGGGGGAGTGTGCGTGGGGAGTCAGTCGTCGACCTCGCCGCGCGGGACCATCTCGGGTGACCAGCGCAGGTCGTACCGTGGGGCGGCGACGGCCTGGGCGAACGCGGTGGCCGACGCCCGCGAACTGACGATTCGCCAGTCCAGTTCCTTGTCCACCTCGAACCAGATGACCCCGATGATGTCCCTGTGCTTCGGCAGCAGCCGGAACGTCTCCTTGATCCATTCGACCTTGCGACCGTTGTCGTCGGCGGCCGCCGTCTCGGTGATGACCAGTGGCCGCTCGCTGAAGGTACGCAACTCCTCGATGGTGTCTCCGAAGATCTCGTCGAAGTTCCGGTAGTCGGAGAAGTAGCCGGTGCCGTAGTAGCCCGAGAGTCCCAGCCAGTCCACGTAGGCGTCGCCGGGGTAGAGCGACTTCAGCGGGGGCGTCGACTCGTCCCACTGGACGTTCGGACTCCACACCCAGGTCACGTTGGTGGCCCCGGCCGTACGGAACAGGTCGTGCACGTGCCGCCAGGCCTTGACGTAGTCGCCCGCCCGGTTGCCGTTGGTCGCCTCCGACCACGGGTACCAGTCGCCGTTCATCTCGTGTCCGAACCGGAGGGCGACCGGGTAACCGAGGGACTTGATCCCCTCCGCCCAGGAGAGCACATAGTCGTCGAGGTCACCGGAGGCTATCCGGGCCAACCGGTACGTCGGCTGGTCGGACCGGATCTCGTCGATCTCCCGCAACCGCAGGCCCTGCTTGCGGGCCTTCTCGTCGATCCGGTAGTCCCACGGCTCCCAGGCCAGCATCGGCATCATGCCGCGGTCGCTGATCCGGTCGAACAGCGACCGGTCGAACCTGCCGGAGGCCCAGTCCGCGCTGAAGAGCATCACCTGCGGCTGGCGCTTCGCGGCCTTGGTGAACGCGTCCACCGCCTTGAAGTTGTACGGTCCCTCGTGCGTCATGACGCCGATGAACGTCTTGCCCGCCGGTGGGAACAGCTCCGGCTCCTTCGGAGGCGTCGGCGGGGAGACGCTCGGTCGCGTCGTCGCCGCCACGTCCGCGCCGACTCCCCCACCCCACCGGTCCGCGGTTCGCGGCGCGACCGCGAACGCGTACGTCAACAGGAGTACGGCAACCAGCGCGACCAGTACGCGCGGTAGCGTCAGCCTCAGCATCGCCCGCTCCTCAACCGTTCCGTGGCGTGTGCGCCGGTCGGGTGTGACCGCCCGCGTCCAACCGTGTGTGACCGCCGGTGTCCAGTCGGGCGTACCCGCCCGGATCGAGCCGACCGTGCACGCCGGCGTCGATGCGTACCGCGGCCGGGGGTGACCACTCGTTGCGGCCGTGCCCGTCGACGTAGTAGACGGCCCACCGGGCCGTGTCGCCGTGCCCCGCCGTGCCCTGAGTAGGGGCGCCGGTCGGTTCGTCGCGCTGCTCGGCGCGCGCCACCAGTCCGGTCACGATCGCGATCGCGGGCGGGGCCAGGCTCGCCACCAGGGTGAGCGCCGGCCAGACCCGCAGCAGCGGGTAGCTGTGGTCCAGGACGAAACTCAGCACGAGCATGGCGGCGGCGAAACCGGCCCAGAGGAAGTGCAGCCGGAACGTGCCGAGCGACTCGGTGGTACGCAGCTTGCCCTTGGCGGTGACCACGAAGGCGAGCCGGCGGCGCAGCACGGCGGCGAGTCCCGCCGCCACGTAGATCGGTCCCACGAACAGGGCCAGTGCCATGCCCACGACGCCGATTTCCTCGCGTTCGTGTCGGGCGATGTTGTAGCGGCGCAGCCAGAGCCAGAGCATGAACCAGGTGACGATGGTCGAGCCCCAGAGCACCGCCCAGACCCGGGTGTCTAGTTGGACCGTGCTCACGCCGGTGAGCATGTAGAGCGCGGTGGCCAGGTTGCCCAGCAGCAGGCTGACCGCCACGCTCGGGTAGTAGAACTGGAGCAGGCGGTACTGCCAACGCCGCCGGGAGCCGAGGTCGCGCGGGGCCCGCAGGTCGGGGCGGACCAGGATCTCCCAGATGCCGGCCGCCCACCGTTTCTGCTGGTTCATGTAGTCCGCCCAGGAGGTGGGGCCCTCCCCGATCGCCACCACGTCGGGGGTGTAGACGCCCTTCCACCGGTTCCCGGTCGTCGGGTTGGCCGCGGCGTGGATCCGGATGCTGGTCAGGTGGTCCTCGATGATCGAGTCCTGGTAGCCGCCGATGGTCCGCCAGGCCGAGGGCCGGTAGAGGTGTCCGGTGCCGGTGAGCAGCGGCGCGTCCAGTCCGTTCCCGCCGCGCGCGATCAGCCCGTTGTAGAGGTACTGCTGGACCGAGGCCCCGTGGGCGACCCAGTTCTGGTGCATGTTGCCGTAGACCTGCGGCGTCACCACGAACGCGACGTCCGGGTCGCGGAAGTAGCCGAGCGTGCGCTCGAGGAAACCGGGCAGCGGTACGTGGTCGGGGTCGACGTTCGCGACCACGTCGTAGCGGTGCTCGTGCTCCGCCCGCCAGGCGTTGTGGTTGCCCGACTTCGTCCGGGCCCGGAACTCGCCGCTGGGCTGGTTGTACTCCGGCCGCCCCTTGCGGCTGAAGTGACGTACGCCGAGCCGCGCGGCCATTTCCTTCACGGCCGGGTCGTCTCCCTCGTCGAGAATCCAGACGTCGACCGGTCCGCAGTAGACGATCTGTCTCATCCGGCGCAGGGTCCGCTCGGCGACCTCGATCGGTTCCTTGCTCGGCACGATGGTGGTGAGCAGGGCGACCCGCAGGCCGATCGGCGGGTCGACCGGGACCGGGTCCTTGGCGTTGTACGCGAAGACCCAGACCGACACGTTCTGCGCGATGCGGATCAGCTCGACGGCGACGACCACGCAGAAGCCGATCCGGGCCAGCATCGTCTGCCAGGCCCCCAGCCCGGACCCGCCCGCTCCGGGTACGTGTCCGGGCAGCATCAGCCAGCCGACGAAGAGCAGTCCGGCGCCGGCGTTGACGAACACCAGGACGGTCAGGACCAGCCTCGACGCGGGCGAGGCGACGTGGCGGAACTCGACCGGCGACTCCTCCGCCCCTGGTGGGACGAGCGGGCCGGCGGTGGTCCCGCAGCCCGCGTACGCGACCCGGGCGCTGATGTTGCGCTGCCGGCGGCCGGGACGTCGGCGGGCCGACCCGGGCTGGTTGGTGCCGGGACGCTCGGACGTAGGTGGAGTGGCGGGTTGGGACGGGCGTGTCTGGCCGGCGACGCTCACAATTCCCCCAAGAACCTGAACTCTGCTCGCACAAACCCTGCTAGACCAGATCCTAAGCGGGTGGCGCCGACAAACCGGGCGATCCCTACTAGTCACCCGAAAGCCTGGCGTCAGGCCCAATTCACCCCGAAATTTCGTCCCGGCCCTGAGGCCCCGGACGTGTGCCGACCCTCAGAGCGCTGTCCGCTCGTCGACCAGCAGGGCCAGGGTGAACCCCGTGACCCGCCACACCTGCGCCACCTCGTACCGCGCACGCAGCACGTACTCCTTGCGGTCGCCGAGGTCGTGGATCGGGTCGGTCAGCGTGCCGAGCCGGACCACCCACAGTCGGCGGGTGTCACCGAGACACCGCGCGACGTCGGCGCACTCGCTGGTCGGTAGCTGCCCGTCGACACGTACCGAGCCGGTGGCCAGCAGGTCCACCGGCTGCCGGTCTTCCGACAGGTAACGCGCGAGCACGCCCCTACCGTCCCAACTCCTGTCGCCACCGGCCGAGCGGTAGACAACACCGTCACCGGGACGCATCCCGGAATCGACGATCGCGGCGAGTTGGCGGGTGGCCTGCCGGTGACCGTCGGGTGCGCGGAACGCCGCCTGGACCGGCAGACCGATCAACCCGATCGCGACCAGCGCCACCATTCCCAGATGGACGGGTGCCCGGCCGAGGGCGGCCGCGCCGAGCGTGGCCCAGGCCGGGAGGGTGAAGATCAGGCTCTGCGGCAGCCCCACCGGTGTCACCTGCGCGACCAGCAGCAGGACGAGCAGCGGGACCACCGCCCACGCGGTGTAGATGGCCGCGGAGTACCGCAGCGGGAGGCTGAACAGCGCCAACCCGAGCAGCACCAGACCGATCGCGGTGGCGCCGAACAGCTCCCTCGGGGTGGCGGCGAGCAACTGCCCGCCGGCATCGGGGAACCGGCTGATCCGGGCCGCGTACCGGGAGCCGAACCAGAGCAGTCCGGCCACCGGCAGCACCCCGGCGGACGCCGCCACCGCCCACCGGTACGCCACCTTCCGGCCGAAGGCGAGCACCGCCCACCCGTGCCCGGCGATCAGCACCAGCGCGACGACGTGGGACAGCCCCAGCAGCACGACCGCGACCGCGTACGCCGCGAACCTCCAGTGCTTCGGCCGGTGGATGGCCAGCACCAGGGACAGGGTGGCGAGTACGGCGGCGAGCAGCGCGAACGCGTACGGCCGGGCCTCCTGCGCGTACCTGGTCGAGGTCGGCAACAGGGCGAAGATGAGCCCGGCGAACAGTCCGACCCTCGGGGTGAACAGCCGCGCGCCCAGCACCCCGACGAGTGCCGCGGCGACGGTCATGGCCAGCATCGAGGGGGCTCGCAGGGACAGGTCGGAGGCACCGAAGTACTCCACCCACACCCGCATGAACAGGTGGTACGGGGTGCCGGTGACATCGGCCCACCGCTGCGGGGACAGGTTCTCCCGCCACGTCGAGGTGGCCATGCCCCAGGTGGCGAGTTCGTCCATCCAGAGTCCGGGCGCGGCGACACCCCGGGCGCTCAACCCGCCCATCAGCAGCCCCGGCACCAGCCATGGGGCGACCCGCCAGCCGACCCGGTGGACGCCGGACCGGCCGCGCTCGCCGCGATCCGTCCTCCCGTCGCGGCGTCCCCGCCCGTCCCCGTCCTCGCCCCACGGATCCTCGGCTCCGACCTCCGCCGCGAGCCGGGGCATGACTACGGTTTCCGCATCCTTCATCGTGCCTCACGCTTCCCTACGGATCGGGCGGTCAAGGCCACGGCGAGGCCGCCGGCAAAGCGGTGCCGGGACAGGGTTCCGAGGTTGTCGTACCAGGCGCACCCGGCGAGCCGGGTCGGGCACTGGCTGTCACCTGGATGGTAGTGAGGCGGGTACGCGGAAACGCCGCGAATGCCGGGGAACCGGGGTCGTACGACCCGCTGCCGGTGCGCTTTCGCACGAACGGGTGACCGGACCGGCGCCGGAGCAGCAGCACGACGGGGACAAAAAATTTTCTGCCCGAACGGGTTGGCACTCATGTGGGGAGAGTGCTAAAAAATTAACTGTCGCACCTGGCCCGTGCGGTGACCGACCACCGCGGCGAGGCAGGGGCGACCTCGGAATCCGAGCGCCACAGACCCACCGGATCCGCCGGTGGGCAGTCTCGAGGAGGTGGTTGGCGTGGTGCTGACTTTCGATCCTTTCCGCGACTTCGACCGTCTGGCCGGTCAGGTGTTCGGCGCCGCCGGGGGCGGTGCCGCGACCATGGCGATGCCGATGGACCTGTACCGATCCGGTGACCACTTCGTGCTGCACTGCGACCTCGCCGGCATCGACCCGGGCTCGGTCGACGTGAACGTCGACGGCCGGGTCCTGACCATCCGGGCCGAGCGCAGCGCCCGTACCGACGCCGACGTGCAGTGGGTACGGCGCGAGCGCGCCACCGGCACGTTCGAGCGGCGGCTGACCATGGGCGACGGCCTCGACCTCGACCGGATCAGCGCGACCTGGCAGGACGGCGTACTGACCCTGACGATCCCGGTCGCCGAGCAGGCCAAGCCACGCCGGATTCCGATCGGCACGACCGGCGGCCCGGCGCTGGACGGCTCCGCCAGCGGAACGGTTGCCCTCGACAGGTCCTGACCCGAGCGGACGGAGGGTGGTGTGCCGCGACGGCACGACACCCGTGGGTCTCGCGGGCGGTTCGCCCGCGAGACCCCCCGTCCGGGGTGCTCAGGCGTCGGGATTCGGACCGGCTTTCTCCCCGCCACCGCCCCGACCACCGGGCCGGGTGCTGGCCAACCAGATCCCGAAGATCATGGCGAGTACGGCGGGCACCTCGATGAGCAGCCGCAGCCCGCTGATCGAGAGCGTCTCGTGGAACGCGGTCACGCCGATCACCACGCTGGCCACCGGGTCGACCAGGGTGATCGCGGTCAGCGGTGCGGCGAGCGGACCGTTCTGGAACGCGTTCTGGTTCAGCATCACGCCACCCAGACCGACCAGGATCAGGGCGTAGAGGTGCCAGTCGGTGAGCGCCGAGAACGGGTCGGCGAAGACCCGTCCGGTGAACGCCTTGAGCAGGACCGCCACCCCGGAGTAGAAGATCCCGGTGGCGACCCCGAGCAGGGTGCCGCGCAGCGCACTCGTGGCGCGGTGGGCGAGCGCGAGACAGATCACCACGACCAGGCCGCTGGCGATTCCCACACCGAGCCAGGCCATCACCGACGGCTCGGGCACACCCGGCCGGGGGCGCGCGACGATGAGGAAGGCCCCGAGCCCGACCACGCACGAGGTGACGGCGACGACGTCGCGGGGGTGCGGGCGTCTGCGGTCCAGCGCCGCCTCCAGCGGGATGGCCAGGAACATGCCGCTGATCAGCAACGGTTGGACCAGGGTCAGCGGACCGTACCGGAGCGCGACCGCCTGGAGCACGGTGCCGGTGATGTCGGGCAGCTTGCCCAGCAGCCAACTCGGCCGGCGCAGCAGCCGCATGAACAGCCGGGGGTCGAAGGTGTGGTGCGGCGGTTCCCGCCGGGCCGCACGTTGCTGTAGAGCGGCTCCCAGGGCGAAGCAGGCGGCGGCGCAGAGGGCCAGCAGGATCGCGAGGGGGGTCACGGATCGTCCCGCTCGCGCCGAGGCACCCCTGATCCCGTACGCACACAAGTGACGCTACGTGATCGCCGACGCCTCGGGTGCCGAGTTCCGTGGCACGGGTCGGACGATCGGGGAGATCACGAGGGGTTCGGCCCGTACGGACCGGGCCGAACCCCTCGTGGTCCCGTGGCGCCGGTCAGGAGGCGAGCGCGCCCGCCGCCCGGCCCTCATGCAGGGTGAGGTTGCGGCCGTTGGTCGGGTCGAACAGATGGATCTTCTCCAGGTTGAACCAGATCCGCCGGCTCTCGCCCTCGGCCACCGTCGACTCCGCCGACAGCCGGGTCACCAGGTCCGCACCGGAGCCGCCCAGTCCCTCGGCACCCGCGTCGGCGGCGAGTTCCTCCAACTCGGCGGCGGTGGCCCGCTCCCCCTCGACGCTGAGGTAGACGTACTTGTCCGAGCCCATCGACTCGACGATGTCGACCGGCGCCTCGAACTCCACCCCGCGCTCCCGGGTGTCGTCGTCGACCAGGACCGCGTCCTCGAAGTGTTCCGGGCGGATGCCGAGGATCAGGTTCCGTGGTGCGTCGGCGGCCTCCAGCTCCCGCCGGAGCCGGTCACCCAGCGGCAGTTCGCCGACGGCCGTACGCAGCCGACCGTCGGCCACCTCGGCGTGCAGGAAGTTCATCGACGGCGAGCCGATGAACCCGGCGACGAACAAGTTCACCGGGTTGTCGTACAGCTCCTGGGGCGGGCCGACCTGCTGCACGGCTCCGGCCCGCATGATCACCACCCGGTCACCGAGCGTCATCGCCTCGGTCTGGTCGTGGGTGACGTAGACGGTTGTCGTACCGAGCTGCTTCTGCAACCGGGACACCACCGTACGCATCTGGACCCGCAGTTTCGCGTCCAGGTTGGACAGCGGCTCGTCCATCAGGAACGCCTTCGGGTTGCGGACGATGGCCCGGCCCATGGCAACCCGCTGGCGCTGGCCGCCGGAGAGGTTCGCCGGTTTGCGGTCCAGCAGTGCGGTCAGTTCCAACACCCGGGCGGCGTCGTCGACCTTCCGCTCGATCGTCGCCTTGTCCAGCTTCGCCAGCCGGAGCGGGAACGCCATGTTCTCCCGGACCGTCATGTTCGGGTAGAGGGCGTACGACTGGAAGACCATGGCGATGTCCCGGTCCCGGGGCGCCTTGTCGTTCACCCGCTGGCCGCCGATCCGCAGTTCACCGCCGCTGATGTCCTCCAGCCCGGCGATCATGTTCAGGGTGGTCGACTTGCCGCAGCCCGACGGGCCGACCAGGATCACGAACTCGCCGTCGGCGATCTCCAGGTCGACGTCGTGGACCGCCACGGTCCCGTCCGGGAACTTCTTGCTCACCTTGTCCAGCACGATGTCAGCCACTGCAATTCACCCCTTGACTGCGCCGGAGGTCAGACCGGACACGATGCGACGCTGGAAGAACAGCACGAACAGAATGATCGGAATGGTGATCACGACCGCGGCCGCGCAGATCGCCCCGGTCGGGTCCTCGAACTGCGACTCACCGGTGAAGAACGACAGCGCGACCGGCACCGTACGGGACCGCTCGGTGGAGGTGAGCGAGATCGCGAACAGGAAGTCGTTCCAGCAGAAGATGAAGACCAGAATCGCGGTGGTGAACACCCCCGGCGCGGCCAGTGGCGCGATCACCCGACGGAACGCCTGTCCCTGGGTCGCGCCGTCCATCTTGGCCGCCTTTTCCAGGTCCCACGGGATCTGCTTGAAGAACGCCGAGAGCGTGTAGATGGCCAGCGGCAGCGCGAACGTGATGTACGGCAGGATCAGGCCCGGCCAGGTGTCGAAGAGTCCCAGCGACCGCTCGATCTCGAACAGCGGCGAGACCAGCGACACCTGTGGGAACATCGCGATCAGCAGGGAGACCCCGACGAGCAGCTTCTTGCCGGGAAAGTCGAGCCGGGCGACCGCGTACGCGGCCATCGTGCCGAGCACCACGGCTATCGCCGTCGCGATCAACGCGATCCCGATCGAGTTCGCCAGTGCCCGGACGAACTGGTCGGTGGCGAAGATGGTCCGGTAGTTGTCCAGCGTCCATTCGCGGGGAATGAAATTGCCGTCGGTGAGCGTGCCGGTGGTCTTGAACGACAGCGAGGCGATCCAGAGCACCGGGACCAGCGCGAAGACCACCACGACCAGGTCCAGCAGTCCCCACCGCCACTTCGCCGCGACGGTCGTGTCGGCGGCCGCCATCAGCGCCTCCCCTCGTCGGTGCTGCCCGGGGCAGCGGTGCCGAACAGCTTCACGAAGACGAACGCGATGATCGCCACGGTCAGGAAGATGAGCACCGACATGGTCGAACCGATGCCGAGGTTCAGCCCTCTGATCAGGTTGTTGTAGGCGAGCATCGACACGGACGAGGTCTCGTTCGATCCGGCGGTCAGCACGAAGATGTTGTCGAAGACGCGGAACGCGTCCAGGGTCCGGAACAGCAGGGCGACCAGGATCGCCGGTTTCATCACCGGCAGCATCACCTTGGTGAACCGCTGCCAGCCGGTGGCCCCGTCCATCGACGCCGCCTTGAGCAGGTCCTCGGGCACCAGGGCCAGCCCCGCCATCAGCAACAGCGCCATGAACGGGGTCGTCTTCCAGATCTCGGCGACCATGATGATCCCGAGCGCGCTCGCCCGCTCGGTCAACGGCGCACCCTCACCGAACAGGGTGGCGAGGTAACCCGTGCCGGGCGTCCAGGCGTACCGCCAGGAGAAGGCCGCGACGACGGTGACGATCCCGTACGGGATCAGGGCCGCGGTGCGGACCAGCCCGCGCCCGACGATGGTCCGGTGCATGACGATGGCCAGTCCCATGCCGAGCACCAGCTCGACCGCGACCGTCACGACGGTGATCAGCATCGTCACGCCGAAGGCCGTCCACCAGTACTCGTTGCTCAGCACGGTGGCGTAGTTGGCGAGCCCGACGAACTCCCGCTGGTCCGGGAACTTGAGGTCGAAGCGTTGCAGCGACAACCAGACCGAATAAAGAATCGGGTACGCGGTGACCGCGAGCATCACGAACGCCGCCGGGGCGCAGAGCAGCCAGGCCAGTCGGCGTTCTGCCCGCTTGCCCTCGCTCAGTGGCGCCCGCCCGCCGCGCTGTCGCGGGATCCGGGCCGGCGGACCGGCCTGTTCGGCCTTCCCGGAGGCGGCCCGGTCCGGTGTGGTGTCGGTATCGGGTCGACTCACGGCAGTACCCCCTTGGACTCCAGCGCGTCCTGTGCCGCGTCCCGCAACCGGTCGGCGGTCTGTTCGGGCCGGATACCGCTCGGTGGGGAGAGCGTCGCCGACAGGACCGTGGAGATGTTCTGGTAGGCGGGGCTGCGCGGTCGGGTCGCCGCGTCCCTCAGCTCCTCCAGGATCGTGTCGCGCATCGGGTACGCCTGCGCCATCTCCGGGTCGGCGTAGACACTCTCGATCGTGGGCGGTACGCCGTCGTTGATCGCGGAGAACTTCTGGTGGTCGGGGCTGCGCAGGCAGCTCGCCGCTTCGAAGGACTCGGCCGGGTGGCGCGAGTACCGGCTGACCGCGAGGTTCACTCCGCCGATGGTCACCCGGCTCGGGGTCTGCGGGTCCACGCCGGGAATGCGCGCCCACCTGACCTTCTTGGCCAGTTCCGGGTCGGCCTCCTGCATGGCCGGGTAGACGAACGGCCAGTTGATCTGGAAGGCGCCGCCGCCAGACTGGAACTCCAGCCGGGCCTGGTCCTCGATCGTGTTCGAGAAGGACGGGGTGGTGATGCCCGCGGTGGCGAACCGACGCAGGACCTCCAGTGCCCGTACCGCACCGTCGTCGAAGACGGCCTTGGTCCCCTCCTCGTTGAGGATCTGCCCCCCGGCGCTGGCGACCAGGGTGTTGTAGAGGACCACGAGGCCCTCGTACTGGGCGCCCATGGTGATCACCCGGTACGGCCCGCCCCGCGACTTGAGCTGCTGGGCCGCCTCGATCATCTCGTCCCAGGTACGGGGAGGCTGGTCGACCAGGTCGGACCGGTACCACAGCAGTTGCACGTTGGTGTTCTTCGGCGCGGCGAAGAGCTTGTCCTCGTACCGGGCGGTCTCCAGCGGCTTGGCCAGGGTGCCCCGCTCGGCCTCGGCCCGCTGTTCGCCGGTCCACTCCCGCAGCCAGCCGGCGCTGGCGAACTCCTGGGTCCAGGTCACGTCCAGCCCGAGTACGTCCATCCCGGTGTCCTCGGCGGCCAACCGGCGGACCAGTTGCACCCGCTGGTCGTCGGCCGCCCTGGGCAGGATCCGGTACGCGATCCGGTACCGCCCGCCGGCCTGGGCGTTGCAGTCGTCGACCACCTTCTGCAGGTTCTGCTCCGGCGGGTAGTAGAGGTTGACGGTGGGGACGCCGCCGTTTTCGCCGGTGTCGGAGCCGCAGGCGGCCAACGGGGCCAGCAGGGCCAGCCCGAGGGCGGCCGCACCGAGCCGGAAACGTCCGGGTCGGGCCCGCTCGGGGTCACTCATGCCAGCACCCCGTACCGGCCCGAGTGGTCGTCGTAGCACTGTGAACGCCCATCGCGCGCTCCTTCCAGGACGGCCGGGACACCATCCGTGCCCCGGCGCACGGCGAAACGACGCCGCCCCCGGCCGTTGTCGCTGACGGGACCGGTTATGGGCTGTCGCGCGATCTCACTGCCCCCGGCGCAACGCCCCGAAACATGCTGGTCATCCACCCGTCACTCGGGCCAGGCGTTCCCCTCGATCACCCGGACGAAGTCGGTACGGGTGAAGCCCGGTACGAAGTGCGCCAGCACGTCGGCGTTGACGGTGCCGAACGTGGTGTCCGGGCGGTCCCGGAAGCCGTTCGTGAAGGCCGCCAGGATCTGCCGCTTGAAGTCCGGACGGGGATGGGCCTCGGTCACCGCCGCGATCGTCGCCGGGTCGAGGTCGTCGTAGCCGATGCCCAGCACGTCCGTCTCCACCCCGGCGGTCACCAGGGCCACCTCCGGTTCCATGAACTCGGGGATGCCCGGGGTGGTGTGCAGGGCGATCCCGGTCCAGACCCGGCGTACGGAGTCCGAGTCGAGGTCGTGCGCGAGCAGGAAACGCCGTGCCTCGTCGGCGCCGTCGATCTCGAAACGCTGGTCCGTCCGGCGGTACCGGTCGGTGAGGCCGAGGTCGTGGAACATCGCGCCGACGTAGAGCAGTTCGGGGTCCGGTTCCAGCCCGCGACGTCGGCCCTGGAGCATGCCGAAGAGGTAGACCCGGCGGGAGTGGTGGAACAGCAGCGGTGGGGCCGCCTCGCGGACCAGTTCGGTCGCCTCGGCGACGAGGCGGGTGTCCGGGATCTCGACTCCGGCGATGTGCTCGGGCATCGGTTTCTCCTTCAGGAAGATCAAGACAGGTGGGTCAAACCGCCCGGTCGCGGGCTACCCGGATCGGGGCGTGGCCCACTCTCGTCGCCGGCCCTGACCGGCCGCCATGTCCTTCCGGTCATACTGTCCACGGATTAGGACATCACGGAAGGTGCCAGCACGATGACGGACGACTCCACCCCACTGCATCGGATCGGCATGCTCGTCTTCCCCGGCGTCACCCTGCTGGACGTCGCCGGACCGGCCGAGGTCTTCACCGAGGCCAACCGGTACGGCGCCCGGTACGAGGTGACGACCTACTCCCCCGACGGCCGCCCCGTACGCTCCTCGACCGGGCTCCGGGTCGGCGTCGACGGCCCGGCGTCCGCCGCGACCGGGCTCGACACCGCGCTCCTGCCCGGCGCCGACGCGCTGGCCGGGGCGGGGCTCGACCCCGGACTCGTGGCGGCGGCCACCCGGTTGACCCGGAGCGCCCCACGGGTCGTCTCGGTCTGCACCGGGGCGTTCCTCCTCGCCGCCACCGGAATGCTCGACGGCCGCCGCGCCACCACCCACTGGCGGCACGCCGGGGCACTCGCCCGGCGCTACCCGGGGATCACCGTCGAACCGGACTCGATCCACGTCACCGACGGGCCGGTGGCCACCTCGGCCGGTGTCACCGCCGGGGTGGACCTCGCCCTGGCCCTGGTCGAGGCCGACCACGGCGCCGCGTTGACCAGGGACATCGCCCGATCACTCGTGGTGTTCCTGCAACGTCCGGGCGGCCAGTCCCAGTTCTCCGCCCCCTCCCGGATCCCCAGGCCGAAGCACCGGCCGCTGCGGGAACTGCTCGACACGGTGGCCGCCGACCCGGCGGGCGACTACTCCGTACCCGACCTCGCGGCCGCAGCGGGAGTCAGCGTCCGCCATCTGACCCGGCTGTTCCGGCAGGAACTCGGCACCACCCCGGCCCGGCACATCGAACGCGTCCGCCTCGAAGCGGCCCAGACCCTGCTCGACGCCGGGCACACCGTCACCTCGGCCGCCCACCGCTCCGGGTTCGGCAGCGACGAGAGCCTGCGCCGGGCGTTCGTCCAGCACCTCGGTGTACCACCGGCGACGTACCGGCGCCGCTTCGCCACCACCGTCCGGGCACCCGACGGGACTCCCCCCATCCGGCAGACGGATCCCCTGTCGCCGGACTCCTGACCGCCACCCGTGCCCGCGCCCGTGCCTTGTCCGCGTCTGCCATGCTCGGAGCGGTGACGACCGGCGACCCGACCAGACGCCGCATCCCCGGCCGCGCCACCCGCGTGGTTCTCGCCCTCGGCGCCGTCGCGGCCATCCTCATCATCGCCCTGGTCGTCGTGCCGATGCTGCGGCCGGCGGGGCCGCGCCCGCTCTTCCAACTCCCCGTCGCCTGCGGCGAGACCTGGCAGCTCGGCACCTATCCCGGACACGACGACTACGACGTCGACCTGTTCCCGACCGAGGGCGAGGCATGGGGACAACCGGTGCTCGCCTCGTACGCGGGCACGGTCACCGAGGCCGGGATCAACGGGTCGCTGGGTGGGCGTACGCCCGACAACCCGGACGGTCCGCGCGGCCGGGGCGGCGGTTACTGGGTGAAGATCGACCACGGTGGCAAGTGGGAGACGCAGTACCTCCACCTGCTCGAACCGCCGTCGGTCGAGGTCGGCCAGCGGGTGGCGCAGGGCGAGCAGATCGGGCGGGTCGGCAGCACCGGCAACTCCGGCGCACCGCACCTGCACTACGAGCAGCGCCGGGGCTGGGAGAAGGTGGAGACCCACTTCGACGGATCGCCGTCCGGCATCACCAGCGACGACGCCGAGTACACGGTCAGGCGTACGAGCAACAACTGCGGCTGACGCGGGCCACCGTCGACAACAGGTCGTGCCGCCGCAGAGGATGCGGTAACCGGTCGACCGTCACTACCCTGTCGAAGAGACGCAGGCCGATTCGTGGAGGGTCAATGACGCGCACGGTGACGACACTGGTCCGGGTGGCGGTCGCCGCCGTCACCGTGGTCGCCTGGCAGGCCGCCCCGGTGCCGGCGGGTGCCGCACCGGGCACCACCGGGGAACCGACGAAGACGCCGACCGCGCAGGGGTACGGCGGCGCGGTGTCCACCGTCGACCCGACCGCGACCGCGGTTGGCATCGACGTCCTGCGACGCGGCGGAAACGCGGTCGACGCGGCCGTGGCCGCCGCCGCCACGCTCGGCGTCACCGAACCGTTCTCGGCCGGCATCGGCGGTGGCGGGTTCCTCCTCTACTACGACGCGCGTACCAAGCGGGTGCACACCATCGACGGGCGGGAGTCGGCTCCCGCCTCGATGCGGGAGAACTCGTTCGTCGACCCGGCCACCGGTGCGCCCTACAACTTCCAGGAAGCCCGGGTGAGCGGGCTTTCGGTCGGCGTACCCGGGACGCTCCTGACCTGGCACGAGGCGCTGCGCAAGTGGGGCACCCGGTCGCTGTCCACGGCGCTCGCCCCCGCCGCCGAGGTTGCCGAACGCGGGTTCACCGTCGACGCGACGTTCCGCCAGCAGGTGGCCGACAACGCGGCGGCGTTTGCCCAGTTCGACGCGACCCGCAAGCTCTACCTGCCGGGCGGGCAGCCACCGGCGGTCGGTTCGACGCAGCGCAACCGCGACCTGGCCGACACCTACCGGCAGATCTCCCGGCGCGGTGTCGACGTGTTCTACGAGGGCCCGATCGGCGCGGACCTGGTGGCGACCGTGCAGCGTCCGCCGGTGGCCGGCAACCCGACCGCGCCGTGGCAGTTCCCGATCCGACCGGGCGGCATGACCCGGGCCGACCTGGCCCGGTACGACGTCCGGTTCCCCGCACCGACCCGGTCCGACTACCGGGGGTATGACGTGTACGGCATGTCGACGCCGTCCAGTGGTGGTGTCGCCGTCGGTGAGGCGCTCAACATCCTGGAACGGTTCGACCTGTCCACGATGACGGTGCCCGAGGCGCTGCACCACTACCTGGAGGCGAGCGCGCTCACGTACGCCGACCGCAACCGGTACGTCGGCGACGACACGTCGCAGCGGGTGCTGCGGGAACTGCTCAGCGATCGGTACGCGGCCGAGCGGGCCTGCCGGATCGACCCCACCCGGGCCGCCCAGAAGCCGGTCCTGCCCGGTGACCCCGACGGCCGGTACGACGGCTGCGCGACCGCCACCACCGGTGCCGAGGGTCACCCCGGCCAGAGCACCACGAACCTGACCGTGGCCGACCGTTGGGGCAACGTGGTCGAGTACACCCTGACGATCGAGCAGACCGGCGGGAACGCGATGGTGGTGCCCGGACGCGGTTTCCTGCTCAACAACGAGCTGACCGACTTCACGTTCGCCCAGACGCCGGGCGCCGCCCCGGACCCGAACCTGCCCGCGCCGGGCAAGCGCCCGCGCAGCTCGATGTCGCCGACGATCGTGCTCGACGACGGCCGCCCGTTCCTCGCCCTCGGCACCCCCGGTGGCGCCACGATCATCACCACCGTGCTGCAGATGCTGGTCAACCGGATCGACCTGGGTTTGTCCCTGCCCGAGGCGATGGCCGCGCCACGCGCCTCCCAGCGCAACAGTGCGGCACCGCAGGCGGAGCCGGCCTTCATCACCGGGTACGGGGCGGCGCTCACCGCGTACGGGCATCCGCCGTTCACGAGCACGGCCGAACTGGGCGCCGCCACCGCGGTCGAGTTCACCGGCCGACACGGCTTCGTGGCGTCGGCGGAACCGGTACGGCGCGGCGGCGGGGCCGCGGCGGTCGTCCAGCCCGGCCGCTAGGGTGTGACTGCCAAGATCAGCCCGCCGAGTGGGGAGTCCGAATGGCAGTGACGCAGACCCGGTTCGGTTTGGTCGGTAGTGGCTGGCGGTCGCTGTTCTTCCTGCGGCTGGCCCGGCTGCTGCCCGACCGGTTGCGGGTCACCGGTGTGGTCACCCGTACCGGGCAACGGGGCGACGAGGTGACGGCGGAGTGGGGCGTGCCGACGTTCCGCTCCACCGCCGACCTGCTCGCACACGGGCGGCCGGACTTCGTCATCGTGTCGGTGCCCTGGGCGGTGACCCCGGAGGCGACCCGTGAGCTGGTCACCGCCGGTGTGCCCGTACTCGCCGAGACCCCGCCGGCGCCGGACCTGGACGGGCTGCGCTCGCTCTGGTCGGACGTGGGCGCGAGCGGGCTGGTCCAGGTCGCCGAGCAGTACCTGCTGATGCCGGGACACGCCGCCCGGCTCGAACTGGTCCGGGCCGGGGTGATCGGCGTGCCGACCTCCGTACAGATCTCGTCGACCCACCTCTATCACGCGGTTTCGCTCATCCGCGGCCTGCTCGGCGTCGGGTACGACCCGGCCGAGGTCAGCGCGCGGGCCTTCGTCGCGCCGCTGGCCGACCCCCTGTCCCCGGACGGTTGGAGCGGTGACGACACTCCCCGGCAGTTGTCCACCACCCTGGCGACCATCGACTTCGGTGGCCGGATGGGGCTGTACGACTTCACCGACAACCAGTGGTGGAACCCGCTGCGGGCCCGGCGGCTGACGATTCGTGGCTCGCTCGGCGAGATCGTCGACGACCAGGTCGTCCGGTTGGTCGACCCGACCACTCCGGTGGAGTCTCCGCTGGTACGCCGCCAGACCGGGGTCGACCTCAACCTGGAGGGACGCGACCTGAAGCACATCAGCTTCGACGGGCGCGTGGTCTACCGGAACCCGTTCGTGGGCAGCGGACTCTCCGACGACGATCTCGCGGTGGCCGACATCGTGGCCCGTACCGGTGCGTGGGCGCGGGATGAGGCGGCGGCGCCGTACCCGCTCGCCGAAGCCTGCCAGGACCACCTGCTCAGCCTCGCCATCGAGGAGTCCGTACGCACCGGCCGCCCGGTGGTCACCGCCGAGGAGGCGTGGGCCCGGTAGCCGTCCCGGACCGCGGCGGCCCCGCTCCCGAACGGGTCGGGACCGGGGCCGCGGATTTGTCGTCGGTGTGTCGGGGCTCAGCCGGCCGGCGGGATGTTGTGGTTGATCCGGAAGGTGTTGGCCGGGTCGTACCGGTTCTTCAGCTCGCCGAGCCGGCGGTAGGTCTCCGGGTCGAACGCGTGCCGTACCTGGTCCGGGGTGGTGTCGTGGGCGAACATGAAGTTCAGGTAGCGCCGGCCGGTGGTCCACGGCGTCAGGTGTTCGACGAAGTCGCGCTGGTAGTCGACCAGGGCCTGCGCCTGCGGCGGGCCGCCGGCCGCGACGGCGAAGAACGAGTACGCGGCGTCCCGGTTGCCGACCGCGTTCGGCTGCGCGGGCGGGCGGGCGAGCGCACCCCCGAGGTGCCGCAACTCGGCCAGGACCAGCGGTGAAGCGGCCTCCGGGCCGGCGAAGGCGAGGATGGTGTCGATCGTCTCCGGGGTCAGTTCCCGCAGCAGCGTCCCGCTCTCGTACAGCGGCAGCGGGTCCACCGGGTCCGCGTGTACGGACGCGATCTCGGTGTACGGCATCTCGGCCACGGTGTCGATGATCCGGGGACCGAGCTCGCGTAGCGGGGCGACCAGCAGCTCCCCGTCGGCGGCGGTGCCGAGGTAGGCGATCCGGACGTGGACGACGAGCCGGTCCCGCAGCGGCTCGGGCACGAACGGCAGCGGCGGCAGGTGCAGCAGGCCGATCGAGGAGGTCATCTCCTCGGGCAGGTCCGCGGTCCAGTCCGCGTACCGGTGCAGCACCTCGGCGGCCTGCTCGCCGGGGAAGAACAGGCCACCGCCGTAGAGGCAGGCGACCGGGAACAGGTCGAACTCGATCGCGGTCACCACACCGAAGTTGCCCTTCGCGCCGCGCAGCGCCCAGAACAGGTCGGGTTCGGTCTCGGCGGTGACGTGCCGGAGTTCACCGTCGGCGGTGACCACGTCGAGGCTGCGTACGTGGTCGGCGGCGTAGCCGTGGGCGCGGCCCATCGGGCCGAGGCCGCCGCCCAGGGTGTAGCCGATCACCGACACCGTCGGTGAGGAGCCGTTCAGCGGGGCCAGCCCGAACCTGCCGGCCTGCTCGATCACCTCGGCCCAGCGGACGCCCGCCTCCACCCGCGCGGTACGGGCGGTGGCGTCGACGGTGAGCGCCCGCATCCGCCGGACGGTGATCAGGACCGAGCCGTCGGAGGGTACGGAACTGCCGTGACCGGCGGCGAGGACCGCCACCGGAAGGCCGTGGTCGGTCGCGAACCGGACCGCCGCCCGTACGTCCTCGGGTCCGGTCGCGCCGACGACCACCGCCGGCCGGTGCACCACGGTCAGGTTGTACGTGGCCAACTCGTCGGCGAGGTTGTCGTCGCCGGGCAGGAGCACCGGTCCGGCGACGCGGGCGCGCAACCGGTCGACCGCGTTCGCGTCCAGCGGCACGGGCTGCGGTCCGGCAGCAGGGGTCGGATGGTTGACAGGGGAAGTTGTCGAAGTCACGGGAGGTACGGCCCTTCTGAACGGTCGTTGCCGGCCCGACCGACGCCGGGCTGCCCACCCATTGCAGTTCAGCGGGTGTCGACGTCCGGTCGACGTTCTGTCGACGGCACCGGAACCGGGGCGACCGGCGATCAACGATGATCATCGGCCGTTGCCGGACCGGATAGGCTCGACCGCGCCACGTACTCGACCGGTGATGGGATGGCGATGACGCACCAGCCACGGTTCTCGGTGCTGGGCCCGGTCCGGGCCTGGCGCGGCGACGTCGAGCTGGATCTCGGCTCGCCACAGCAGCGGGCGGTGCTCGCCGCGCTCCTGCTGCGGGAGGGCAGCCAGGCCACGATCACCGAACTCATCGACGCGCTGTGGGACGTCGACCCGCCCCGGGCAGCCAGCGGCACCGTACGCACCTACCTGTACCGGCTGCGCCGGGTCCTGGCGACCGGGGCCTCGGACCCGGCGGACGTGATCGAGTCCGTCGGTGGCGGTTACACGCTGCGGGTCGGCCCGGAGGACCTCGACTACCGCCGGTTCCGGGAGTTGGTCGCCGGGGCGGCAGCCGACCGCGCCGACGGCGACCTGGCGGGTGCGGCGGCATCGCTGCGCTCGGCGGAAGCGCTGTGGCAGGGTTCGGCCCTCGCCGGTGTGCCCGGCCCCTACGCGCAGAGTCAGGGCATCCGGCTGGAAAGCCTGCGGCGGGCCGCGATCGAGGACCGGCTGGCGATCGATCTCGACCTGGGCCGACACTCCGAGGCGGTAACCGAGCTGTCCGCCCTGGTGGCCGACGAACCCCTCTGCGAACGCCTGCGACAGCTGCTGATCCTCGCGCTCTACCGGTCCGGCCGCAAGGCCGACGCCCTGGCCAGCTACCGGGAGGTCCGGCGGCTGCTCGGCGACGAACTCGGACTGGACCCCGGACGGGCGTTGCAGGACCTGCACCAGCGCATCCTGACCGGTGACCCGACGCTGCTCGTACCGGCCGACCGGCGCCCCCCGGCGTCGGCCGCGCCAGTGCCCGCCCGGCCACCGGTCCCGGCGGTCCCGGCGCAGCTACCGGCCGACCTCGCCGACTTCACCGGACGCGTCGAGATCATGCGCACCGTCACCACCGCACTGTCGGCTGTCGACCGCGCCCCGGTCGTCGGCCTCGTCGGCTTGGCCGGGGTGGGCACGAGCACGCTCGCCGTCCACGCCGCGCACGCGGTCCGGGACCGGTTCCCGGACGGGCAGCTCTACCTCGACCTGCGCGGCCCCGACGGGGAACCGGTCGAGGCGCGGCAGGCGCTGGGCGCGTTCCTGCGGGCGTACGGGATCGGCCCGGACAGCCAGCCCGATTCGTTGGCCGAGCGGGCGGCGCTGTGGCGTACGGTCCTCGACGGCCGACGGGTGCTGGTGGTGCTCGACCACGCGCGGGACGCCGAGCAACTGCGGCACCTGCTGCCGGCGAGTCCGGGCAGCGCGGTCATCGTCACCGCCGACCGCCGGATGGCGGGGGTGCCCGCCGCGCGGTGGTCGACGGTCGACGCGTTCCGGCCGGACGAGTCGTTGGCCCTGATGGAACGGGTCGCCGGTGCCGACCGGGTACGCGCCGAACCCGAGCCGGCCCGCCGTTACGCCGAGATCTGCTCGCACCTTCCGCTGGCCGTACGGCTCGCCGCCGCCCGGCTGGCCGCCCGACCCGAGTGGAGCGTGGCGGCGATCGAGGATCGACTGCGGGTCGAGATCCGCCAGCCCGTGGCGCTGCACGAGGACTGCATAGCGGTCGAGGTGCCGTTCGAGCGCGCGTACGGGCAGCTCGACCCCCGACAGGCGACGGCGTTCTGCCTCGCCGCGCTGCCGGACGGGCCGGACCTCGACCTCGCCGCCGTCGCGAGCCTGCTCGACCTCCCGCCGTACGAGGCCGAACGGGTCATGGAGTCGCTCGCCGACGTCCACCTGGTCGAGACCGGGCCGTACCAGCGTTACCGCTACCAGAGCGTGGTCAGGTGGTTCGCCCGCCGCAAGGCGTTGCTGGTGTGCGGGTCGGCCCAACGCGAGGAGGCGCTGGCACGGCTGGCCCGCTTCCACCGGACCACGGCGGTGAATGCGGCTCGAACGCTTTCCGCGTACGCGGATCTTCCCTCGATCGCACCGGCGGACCGCTGGGCGGCCGGACGCGTGCCCGCCATCCGCTGAGCGACACGTCGGCGGTGTCGGGGCGGGCTGACACCGGTGCGGCCACCGAAGGGGTGGAGCCGGGCCATTTCCCGTACCCGGGCGGGGGTGAGCGTTTAGGTTGATCACGGAACGGAGGCCGTCGATCACGAAGAGGTGCCGCGGGTGTTCGCTGCTGTCGGGCGGTTCGTGGTCCGCCACCCCGTCTGGGTGATCGTGGCCTGGGTGGCTGCCGCGGTAGGGGTGATCGGCTTCGCGCCGACGCTCACCGCGACCACCGACGAGGCGTCGTTCCTGCCGTCGCACTACGAGTCGATCCGGGCGGCGGAGGTGCAGCAGCAGGCCTTCCCCCGGGCGGCCACGCCGTCGGCGATCATCGTGTTCGAGCGCCGGGACGGCGCACCGCTGACCGACGCCGACGCGGCGAAGGTCGTCGCGATCGGGCAGGCTCTGACCGATCGCCACTTCCCCGACGTCATCGCGCTCACGCCGACGCCACCCTCGCCCAACCGGTTGATCCAGATCATCGCGGTCGAGATGACGCCGCAGCGCGGTCCGGCCGACCAGGCCCAGCCCGACGCGGTGAAGGCGCTCCGGGCCGCATTGCAGGACCAGGTCGCGAACACCGACCTCAAGTCCGGCATCACCGGTACGGCCGCGCAGAACCTGGATGCCCAAGATTCCGGGGACCGGGCGAACGCGATCATCGGGATCGCCACCATCGGCCTGATCATCATCCTGCTGTTGATCATCTTCCGGAGTCCGATCATCGCCCTGCTGCCGGTGATCGTGATCGGCCTGGTGTCGCAGATCGCGACCGGACTGATCGCCTGGGCCAACCAGGCGTTCGACCTGAAGACCGACAGCTCGGTGAGCGCGATGCTGATCGTGGTGCTGTTCGGCGTCGGCACCGACTACATCCTGTTTCTGATGTTCCGTTTCCGGGAACGGCTGCGCCTGGGCGAGGATCCGAAGACGGCGATGGTCAGCGCGGTCGCCCGAGCCGGCGAGGCGATCGCCTCGGCGGCGGGTGCGGTCATCGTCGCCTTCCTGGCCCTCACCCTGTCGACGCTCGGCCTGTTCAGGTCCCTGGGGCCGGCCCTGGCCATCGCGGTCGCCACCACCCTGGTCGCCGGGCTCACCCTCATCCCGGCGGTGGTCTCGCTGCTCGGGACGAAGGTGTTCTGGCCCTCGAACGCGTGGCGGCGCGAACCGCGTGGCGCCCGGTTCGCCGCGATCGGCCGTTCCCTGGCCCGCCGGCCGGCGGTGTACGCGGCGGTCTCGGGCGCCGGACTGATCGTGCTCGCCGTCTTCGCCCTCGGTTTCCATCCGAACTTCGACCTGAGCAGCGGATCGACCTCGACCGAGTCGGAGTCGAACGTCTGGAGCAAGGAACTGCTCAGGGGCCTGCCGGCGGGCGCGACCGAACCCTCCAACGTGTTCCTGCGTTCGGACACCGGTGGTCCGTTGCCGACCGACCGGCTCGGCGCGTACCGGGACGCGCTGGCCAAGGTGCCCGGCGTCGGGCAGGTCGGGCAGCCGACCCTGTCACCGGACGGCCGGGTCGCGGACTTCCAGGTGACCCTGGCGAACACCCCGCAGTCCTCGGCCGCGCTGCACACCGTCAAGGGGCCGCTGCGCAGCACCGCGCACTCGGCGGCACCGGACGGGACGACCGCGTTCGTCGGTGGCATCACCGCGGTCTTCGTCGACATCCAGGCGGCCGTCAACCGTGACTACGCGGTGGTGTTCCCGGTCGCGGCCGTACTCATCATGGTCATCCTGGGGTTGCTGCTGCGCAGCGTGGTAGCGCCCTGGTACCTGATGCTCTCGGTGGGCCTCGGCTTCGCCGCGACCCTGGGCGCCACCGTGCTGATCTTCCAGCACGGCCTCGGTGAGCCCGGTCTGATCTTCATCCTGCCGGTGATCATGTATCTGTTCGTGGTCGCCCTCGGGACCGACTACAACATCCTCATGATCGCCCGGCTCCGGGAGGAGGCGCGCGAGGGGCGCAGTCCGCGCGACGCCGCCTCGATGGCGATCCGGCACGCCGGACCCACGGTCGCCGCCGCCGGCCTCATCCTCGCCGGTACGTTCGCCTCGCTCATGCTGGCCGGCAACAGCACGCTCACCCAGATGGGCTTCGCCATCTCCGCCGGCATCGTGATCGTCGCGTTCGTGATGTCGCTGTTCCTCACCCCGGCCATCACCGCGCTGCTCGGGCACGTGGCCTGGTGGCCCGGACACGCGGACGTGGCCGACGACAGCGACCGCAGGGCCCCGATCGAGCCCCACGGTCGCCATTCGGCCTGATCGTCGCGGGGTTCAGCGGACCAGGGCGAGGCCGGTGAACGACCGGTCGTACTCGGTGAACGACTGGTTGTTGAAGGGTCCGTAGACCCAGGTACGCACCGAGTTGGCCGCCGTGTCGATCTCCACCAGCCGGACCGGGTTGGTGGTGTTGGAGTGGAACGTCTGCAGGAACGTGTAGATCTTGTTCCCGTTGACCCCGGTGTCCACCCGGTTGCCCGCGATCCCGACGTGGCCGGAGAAGACGAACCTGATGTTCGCGTACTGCTTGATCAGGTTGTCGAACAGGTACTGCGGGCTGGTGGCCCCGTACCCGGCGCTCTGCTCGATGTTGCCGTTGCCGTCGATGTAGTCGTGGGTGACCACGATGACGTTGTGCCGGGGGTGCGCCGCGACGACGCTCTTCGCCCAGGTGACCGCCGCCGTACGCGGCCACAGCTCCAGGGTCAGCACCAGCCACTGCAGGCCACCGGCCTCGTACGTGGAGAACGAGTTGTCCACCTTGCCGGCCTCGAACTGCCCCTGCACGGCGCCGTACTGGGCGGCGGTGAAGTACTGGTTGAAAACGGTGGTGTCCCGGACCAGCTCACGGGTGCGGGCGGGGTCCCGGGCCGAGCCGCCGACCCCGGTCGCCTGGGTGTCGTGGTTGCCGAGCGCCAGCGAGTACGGAATGCCCGCGGTCTCCAGCGACCGCATGGCGTTGCGGGCGATCGTGTACTGCGAGTGGTCGGGGGTGTCCCAGTTGACCACGTCGCCGGAGTGGGTCACGAACCGCAGGTCCAGCGCGGACCGGTTGCTGACCAGCCAGTCGGTGCGCTGGCGGAACCGGGTGTCGGAGGCGTTCAGCACCTCCTGCTGGGTGTCGGGCATGACGGCGAAGCTGAACCTGGTATCGACGGTGGAGCCGGGCGTCTCCATCCGCGCGTACGCGAGGTGGACGTTGCGGTCGCAGGTCGTCGACTGGAAGTCGTTGACCAACTCGATCTTCACGTTGTGCTGTCCGGCGCCGACGGCCGTGCCGATCGGATAGGTGCCGTAGCTGGTGGCGCTGACGATCGTGCTGGTGCCGACGGCGGTGCCGTCCACCGTCACCCGGATGGTCGGCCAGCCCTGGCAGTTGTCCCCGATCGCACCGACCAGCACCCGACCCGACCCGGTGATCGCGGTGGTGGCGTAGCTGTTGTTGCCCCACAGCGACGCGTGCGTGCCCGATGCCGGCACCGGGGTGCCGGTCGCCGTACGGATGGCTCCGTTCACCACGCTGAACTGCGAACTCTCCGCCGCGCTCGCCCCGGTGGCAAAGGCGATTCCGCCGGCCACCACCGTACCCGCGACCAGCGCCGCGACCACGGATCCGGCTCCCCTGATGCGCATCAATCCTCCATGCACGTTATGCCGACCATTCGGACACATGGACGATAAACAAGATCGGTACGATCTATGCAAATCCCTGACACACACCACAGAAACCTCGGCTGTACGCCACGTTTCGCACACGTGACCACCGACCGGGTCCGGCAGGATATCCATGTCGAGCGATGTCAGGTACGTTGCTGACCCATGCGGCTACGAATGATCTCCACTCTGCTCGCCGGCGCTGTCGTGCTGACCACCACCGCCGGCTTCACCACGCGGCCGGAGCCGGAATGGCGGCTGCACGACACCGGGGCCACCGTACGACTGCGCGGGCTCGCCGCGGTCAGCGAACGGGTCGCCTGGGCCAGCGGCACCGCCGGCACCGTCCTGCGTACCGTCGACGGAGGTCGCCACTGGCAGCAGGTCGGACCGGCCGACGCGAGTCTCGAACTGCGCGACATCGAGGCGTTCGACGCCGACCACGCGGTGGCGCTGTCGATCGGTCCGGGTGAGCAGTCGCGGGTCTACCGGACCGACAACGGCGGTCGGACCTGGACCGAGACCTTCCGCAACACCGACGAACGGGCCTTCTACGACTGTCTGGCGTTCTTCGACCGCCACCACGGGCTGGCCCTGTCCGACCCGGTCGACGGCCGGTTCCGCATCCTCTCCACCTCGGACGGTGGCCGGACCTGGCGCCCGCTGCCCACCACCGGTATGCCACCGGCGTTGGAGGGCGAGTTCGCGTTCGCCGCCAGCGGCACCTGCCTGGTCACCGCCGCCCACCAAAGCCCTGGCCGAAGCTCCGGTCGGGGTGACGACCAGGCGTGGTTCGCCACCGGGGGTGGGGCCACCGCACGGGTCTTCCGCACCGACGACCGGGGCCGGACCTGGCGGGTGACCTCCACCCCGGTGCCGAGTGGGCCGTCCGCCGGCATCTACTCCCTGGCGTTCCGCGACTCACGGCACGGCATCGCGCTCGGCGGCGACTACAACACCCCGGCGAGCGCCCCCGACGGCGCAGCGACCAGCCGCGACGGCGGTCGCGACTGGACGGTGGCACGGAACCAGCCGGGCGAGTACCGGTCGGGATCGGCCTGGGTGCACCGTGCCGGGTGGCTGGCGCTCGCGGTCGGCCCGACCGGCAGCGACCTCAGCCTCGACGGCGGGACCCGGTGGCAACGGTTCGACACCGGCAGCTTCGACTCGGTCGACTGCACGACCGGCGGGGCCTGCTGGGCCTCCGGCGTACAGGGCCGGATCGCCTCGCTCCGCTGGCACTGAGCCCGATCCGGCAGGTCCGGCGGGTACACCCACCCGCCGGACCTGCCTCGTACCGGACATTTACCGGATTCGTACGTTGTCGGCCTAGGGTCCCGGTATGGCCTCCTCGGACGCGATAGCCCACCTGCTGCGCCGCGCGACGTTCGGCCCCACCGCCGAAGAGGTCGAAGCAGCCGTACGCGCCGGGTTCGAGAGCACCCTCGACCGGCTGCTCGCCCCGTCCGGCACCGACGCGGGCGCGGCGGCCACCCCGGCGCCACGACTCGGGCCCGACCCGTACGCCGCGCTCGCCAAGGGTGCGGGCCGGGAGCAGCGGCAGCAGGCCAACAAGGAGCGCACCGAGCAGGTCCAGCAGGTGCAGCGGTGGTGGCTGGACCGGATGGTCGGGGCCGACCACCAGCTCACCGAGAAGCTGATCTTCTTCTGGCACGGACACTGGGCCACCAGCGTGCAGAAGGTGAAGTCGGCACAACTCATGCTGGGTCAACTGGACACCTTCCGGCAGTACGGCCGGGGCGAGTTCGGTCCCCTGGTGGCCGCGATGGTGCGCGACCCCGCGATGATCCTCTGGCTCGACGGGGAGAAGAACACCCGCAGGGCGCCGAACGAGAACCTGGCCCGCGAGCTGATGGAGCTGTTCACTCTCGGCATCGGCCACTACACCGAGGACGACGTGAAGGCCGGCGCGAAGGCGCTGACCGGGTGGACCGTCGCCCGGGGGTCGGACACCGCCCGGTTCGAGCCGAAGCGACACGACACCGGACCCAAGACCATCCTCGGCCGGACCGACACCTTCGACGCCGACTCGTACGCCCGGTTGCTCGCCGGGCAACCCCGGGCCGCCGAGTTCGTCTCCGGCCGGCTCTGGTTCCGGTTCACCGGCGGCACACCCGCCACCGGCGGTACCGTACCCACCGACGTCACCGCGATGCTGCGTGCGATGTTCACCGACCCCGCCTTCGCCCAGACCCGTGGACACCTGGTCAAACAGCCGGTGGAGTGGGCGGTGGGCGCGATGCGCCAGCTCCACATCCGGCCCTCGGCCCTGTCCGAGCAACAGCGCAGACAGGTGCAGTCCGGGCTGTCCGGGATGGACCAGGTGCCGCTGCGCCCACCCAGCGTCGGCGGCTGGCCGGCCGGCGCCGCCTGGCTCACCACCTCGTCCCTCCAGGCCCGGATGCGGCTCGCCGACCTGTTCGCCGGGGCGGCCGGCCCGGTGGCGGTCCAGCGGATCACCGCGGCACCGGAGGCGGGTCGGCTCGACGCGCTGGCCCGGCTGCTCGTGGTGGACGCCTGGACCGACCGGACCCGAGCCGCCCTGACCCCGATGGCCACCGATCCGGTACGGCTCGTCGCGGCCGCACTGGTGAGCCCCGAATACACCGTCAGCTGACCGGAGGCGACACGTGGACATCCTTACCCGGCGCAGGTTCCTGATCGCCAGCGGCGTGGTGGGCGCGGGTGCGCTGGCCGCGGGCGCGAGCACGTACGCGCTCTCCGACCTGTTCGAAACCGCCGGAGAGCGGGATCCGGACAGCCGCACCCTCGTCCTGGTCACGCTCTACGGCGGCAACGACGGGCTCAACACCGTCATCCCGTACGCGGATCCGGCGTACCACGACGCCCGCCCCGAAATCGCCTACTCGGCGGAGGAGGTCAAGCGGCTCGACGACCACTTCGCGCTGAACCCGGCCCTGGCCGGGCTGCACGGGCTGTTCGGGCAGGGGCGGCTGGCGGTCGTACGCGGCGTCGGTTACCCGAAACCGGACCGCAGCCACTTCCGCTCGATGGACATCTGGCAGACCGCAACCCCGGACCGGCCCGGCGTGACCGGGTGGATCGGGCGGTGGCTCGACGGTGCCGGCGGTGACCCCCGTCTCGCGGTGTCGTTCGAGTCGGCGGTGCCGCCACTGCTGGCGGGCGAGCGGAGCGCGGGTGCGTCCGTACCGGTGGCCGGGCGTGGTGGACGCGGCGGCCTGCCGGACCGGACGTTGGCCGCGTTCGGCGCCGGCAGTCCCGGCGAGTCCCCGGCGCAGGCCCGCGCGGCCGCCTGTTTCGCGGACCTGCGCTCGGTCAATGCGATGATCACCGAGGTACGCGACGCGGCCGAGGAGGCCGACGCCGGTGACGACGCCGACCGGCCGGCGGCGACCGCCACCGGAGGCGCGCGTACGTCGCTCGAAGCCCAGCTCGACCTGGTGGCCCGGTGCGTGGAGGCGGGCGTCTCCACCCGGGTCTTCTCGGTCTCGCTCGGCGGGTTCGACAGCCACGCCGACGAGAAGCAGTTGCAGGCGGTGCTGCTGGGGCAGGTCGACCGGGCCCTCACCGGTTTCGCCGAACGGATGGGCCGCACCGAGGCGGGCCGGAAGGTGGCGGTCGCGGTCTACTCCGAGTTCGGCCGGCGGGTACGCGCCAACGCCTCCGACGGCACCGACCACGGCACCGCCTCGAACATCTTCCTGCTCGGCGCCGGGGTACGCGGCGGTCTCTACGGCGAGCAGCCGCGCCTGACCGACCTGGACGACGGCGACCTCAAATTCACCGTCGACTTCCGCGATGTCTACGCCACGCTGTTGGAACGGGTGCTGGGCGGTGACCCGGGCTCGGTGCTCGGTGGCTGGTCCGGCCGGCTCGACGAACCGTTCGCCTCGGCCTGAGGTTCCGTGACCGACCCGGAGTCGGCGCTGCGGTGGTGCGCGGTTGCCAGCTCGACGAACTCCGCCACCAGCGGTGACCGGTTGCCGTCGCTCCAGGCCAGACAGACCTGGGTGTCCGGGAGGTCGTCGACGAGAGTGTGCGTGACGTCGCCGCGGGTGTAGAACGTCGCGGTCGAGTAGGGCAGGATCACCACCCCGCCGTACGTCGCCACGTGTTCGAGCTTCTCCTCGACCGAGGAGAGGTCGGGCCGGGCCCTGGTGTCCTGTTCGGCCGGTCGGTTCGGCAGGTCCCGCCACTCCGGCACCGCGTCCGGGTCCTGGACCAGCCGTTCCGCGGCGAGTTCGGCGAGCACGACCGACTCCTTGCCGGCCAGCCGGTGGTTGGTCGGCAGGACCGCGACCCGGGGCTCACCGAACAGTGGGCGCAGCCGAAGGCCGCGTTGGTTGACGGGAAGCCGGACGTAGCTGACGTCGACCCGCCCGTCGTGCACCGCCTCGACCTGGTCGTGCCAGGAGGTGCGTACGACGTCCACCGTCAGGTCGGGGTGCCGGGCGGCGATGGCGCGGGCCTCGGCGGTGACGGTGATGCCGGGCATGAAGCCAATGGTGAACGCCGGCCGGTCGTGGGCCGCCCGGCGTACCCGGCGGTGCAGCGCCTCCGCCGAGGCGAGCAGCGGTACGGCGTCCGCCAGCAACTGCCGCCCGGCCTCGGTCAGTACGGTCGACCGCCGGTCCCGGACGAACAACTGGACGCGTAGTTCCTGCTCCAGTGCCCGGATCTGCCGGGAGAGGACGGGTTGGGCGATGTGCAGCCGCTGGGCGGCGCGGCCGAAGTGGAGCAGCTCGGCGACCGCGACGAAGTAGCGCAGCTTACGAAGATCGATGTCCATCCCATCCCCCTTTCTGGTGATCCATGATACCCGTGGGGTATGAATGCCACTGATACCCGTCGAGCATCACAGACGCAGGAACAGGTCTTGGACGGGACTCACCGGCCCGACGCAGGGTAGACACCGTCAGCACCACGGCACGGATGATCGAAAGGAAGCAAGATCATGGCTCTCACCGACCAGCGGGTGGTCGTACTCGGCGGAACCTCCGGGCTCGGCCTGGCCACCGCGGCCCTGGCGGCTCGCGACGGCGCCCAGGTCGTGGTCGCCTCCAGCAGCCAGGGCAGCGTGGACCGGGCCCTGGCGAGCCTGCCGGCCGGCGCCGCCGGCTACACCGTCGACCTCACCGACCCGGCCGACGTCGGTTCGCTGTTCGACCGGACGGGGCCGTTCGACCACCTGGTCTACACCGCCGGCGAGCCGCTCTCCCTGATGTCACTCGACGCGCTCCACCTCGACACCGCCCGCCGGTTCTTCGAGCTGCGGTACTTCTCCGCCCTGTCGGCGGTCAGCGCGGCGGTGCCGTACCTGCGGCCGGGTGGATCCGTCGCCCTCACCACCGGCTCCGCGAAGGACCGGCCCGGGCCGGGTTGGTCGGTCGCGGCCAGCATCTGCGGCGCCGTGGACGCGCTGGTCCGCGCCCTGGCCGTCGAGCTGGCCCCGGTACGCGTCAACGCGGTCGCCCCCGGCGTGATCCGCTCGCCACTGTGGGACTCGATGCCGGACGCCGACCGCGAGCAGATGTACCGCCAACTCGGCGAGACGCTGCCCCTGGGCCGGGTGGGTGAACCCGAGGAGGTCGCCGAGGCGTTCCTGTTCCTGCTCCGGGCGACCTACACCACCGGAACGATCGTGACCGTCGACGGCGGGACCCTGCTCGCCTGAGCGTACCGATCCGGGGCCTCCGTCTCCGCCCGCACACGACGACGCCCGGTGCCGCGGTACGGCACCGGGCGTGACGTGCTCGGCTCAGCTCGTACGCCGGTCGGTCTCCCCCGTCCCGGTGACGCCTGCCGATCCGGGCGCCGCGTCCACCACGGACGCACCGGTGGCGACGGCCTCCGGCAGGTCCAGGCTGGTACGCAGGGTGATCGGCTTGAGCAGGGCGGCGGCGATGACACCGACCACCGCGATCGCGGCCGAGATGAGGAAGATGTGCCCGGTCGCGTCGCCGTACGCGTTGCGCACGATGTGCGCCACGGCGTCGGGCAACCCGTTGAGGTTGAGGCTGCCACCGGCGCTGCCGGACGCCGAGGCCGGTACGCCCGCAGCGGCCAGGTCGTGGGTGATCTGGTCGGTGACCCGACGGGCGAGGACCGCGCCGAGGACCGAGACGCCGATGGTGCCGCCGAGCGACCGGAAGAACGCCACCGTGGAGCTGGCCGCCCCGATGTCGCGCAGCGGGACGGTGTTCTGCACCGCCAGGACCAGGTTCTGCATGGTCATGCCGACACCGATGCCGACCAGCAGCATCGCCGCGGCCACGAAGAACAGCGACGTCTGGTGGTCGATCGTGCCGAGCATGACGAAGCCGGCCACCAGGACGATCGCACCGCCGACGATGTAGGGCTTGATCCGGCCGGTCTTGGTGATGAGGCGGCCGGCCACGATCGAGGAGCCGAGGACTCCGGCCATCATCGGGATGGTGAGCAGGCCGGCCTCGGTCGGGCTGTAGCCCCGGCCGATCTGGAAGTACTGGCCGAGGAAGACCGCCCCGCCGAACATGGCCATCCCGACCGCCAGACTGGCGACGATGGACAGGGCGGTCGTACGCCGCCGCACGATGTCCAGCGGCACGACCGGTTCGGCGGCACGGGACTCGACGAACACGGTGAGCGCGAACAGGACCAGCGATCCGCCCACCATGGCCGCGGTCTGCCAGGAGATCCAGGCGAAGGACCCGTCGACGAACGAGATCCAGATCAGCAGCAGGCTGACCCCGGCCGCGATGAGCCCGGCGCCCAGGTAGTCGATCTTCACGTTCTCACGCCGTACGGTCGTCAACCGCAGGGTGGCCTGGAGGACCACCAGGGCGATGATCGCGACCGGTACGCCGACGAAGAAGCACCAGCGCCAGCCCAGCCAGGACGTGTCGACGATGAGGCCGCCGAGCAGTGGCCCGCCGACGGTGGCGACGGCCATGACGCCGCCGAGGTAGCCGTTGTAGCGACCCCGCTCGCGGGGCGGGATCATCGCCGCGATCACGACCTGGACCAGGGCCTGCAGGCCACCGACGCCGATGCCCTGAAAAGCACGGGCGGCGATGAGCTGGCCGGCGCTCTGCGCGAAACCGCTCACGATCGAACCCAGGACGAAGATGACGATGGCGACCTGGACCAGCGACTTCTTGTTGAACAGGTCGGCGAGCTTGCCCCAGATCGGGGTGGTGGCGGTCGCGGTGAGCAGGGTGGCCGTCACCACCCAGGTGTACTGGCTCTGCGAGCCGTCGAGGGCACCGATGATCTGCGGCAACGCGGTCGACACGACCGTACCGCTGAGCATCGCGACGAAGAGCACCAGCAGCAGGCCGCTGAGTGCTTCGAGGGTCTGCCGATGGGTCATCGGCTCCGCGCCGGCGGTGCCGGTGGCGGTCGCCGTGGTGGTAGTGGGTGCGCTCATCGCGCGGGCCTCCAGCAGTCATGGAAGTGTCTCGGATCCGGGGTTTGACCGAGGCTCCGGTGCCACCCCGGCGCGCCATCTCGTCACATCCGTGTCCGGGTGCCGACGCGCTGCCTTGTCCCAGCTTCATGGATATTTGCCTGTTGTGCAAGTTTTCCCATTGAGAAAAGAGTCACGACAGCGTAGCCTTTCGGAGTGGACACGACGCCGGGACGGCGGGAACGGAAAAAGGCCGCAACGCGCCGGGCCCTGCACGAGGCCGCCATCCGGCTCGCCGCCGAAGAGGGCCTCGACCGGCTCACCGTCGAGGCGATCGCGGACGCCGCGGACGTCTCCCGGCGTACGTTCTCGAACTACTTCTCCAGCAAGGAGGAGGCGCTCTTCCACGCCGACCTGGTCCGCAGCCGTCGCCTGACCGAACTGGTCCGGGCCCGGCCGGCGGCCGAACGCCCCTGGACCGCGCTGGAGCGGGCAGCCGAGCAACTGATCGCGGAGGGGGACGACCTGGACCCGCTGTGGTTGGCCCAGCGTCGGCTGATCCGGGGCCACCCGAGCCTCGCGGCCCAACTCGTCGCGGTCTACGGTGCCGCCGAACGCGACCTGACCACGGAGATTCTCCGGCGACTGCCCGAGGGGACCGACACGGCTCTGCGGGCGCGGGTGCTCGCCGCCGCGTTCCTCAACGCGGTCCGGGCCGCCATCCAGCACTGGATCGACCGCCCGGACCGGCCGCTCGCGGAGGTCGTACGGGTGGCGCTGACGTACGCCAGGGACGGCTGACCCGGCCCGCCCACCACATTCGAGACCGAGCGGCGGACAGTGACGTTGGAGCGCGGGCACATGGACCAGAACAAGACCGTCACCCGTACGGCGGGCGGCCGCAACCGGATCCGGACCGGCGCGGACTCACCGAGTCCCGGCGACGCCGGGCAGGTACGCGCCCACATCCAACGGATCGCGCTCGGGTTGTTCATCGAGAAGGGCTACGACAAGACCTCCCTACGGGAGATCGCCGAACAGCTCGGGGTGACCAAGGCAGCCCTCTACTACCACTTCCCCACCAAGGAAGACATCGTCAGCAGCCTGGTCGAGAAGCGGATCGCCGCCGTCGAGGAGCTGATCGCATGGGCCCGGCAGCAGCCCGATCCCGAGCTGATGCGACCGGAGTTTGTTCGGCGGTACGCGGCCGGGCTGCACGACGTGCACCGGCACGAGGACGTACTGCTCTTCTTCGAGCAGAACAAGACCCTGGTCAACACCCTGCGGGCCGGCACACTGCTGCGCGAGCAGATGATCCGGGTCTTCGAGCTGCTCGCCGAGCCGGACGAACCGCTCACCCAGCAGTTGTGCCGGGTGATGGCCATCTTCTCGATCCACGCCGGCTGGCAGATCCTGCGCGACCGCGGCACCGACGAGGAACGCCGCCAAGCCACCCTCGAAGTAGCCCTCCAGATCATGCAGAACGCCGACCACCACCCCGCCTGAGCCCGATGCCAGGAAGACAAGCGTCGGTCCTGGCATCGGGCCTAACCAGGCATGACCTGGGGGGCGTGGAAGCGTTCTGCGTGCTCGGCCACCCACTGTGCGAACGTCCGCGCCGGGCGACCGGTCACCTGCTCGACGGTGTCGACGACGGTCGTGGAGGCATCGCCGGGAGCGGCGTACCAACCGACGACATATTCGGCGTCCTCCCGTGACACGCCGGTGGCCATCAGCCTGTCGACGGCCTGTTGGTGCGTGATCGGGACGAAAACGATGTCACGGCCGATCGCCCGGGACAGGATCGCGATCCTGTCACGCGGGGTCAGCGAATCGGGCCCGGTGAGGTTGTAGGCGCGCCCCGCATGGCCGTCGTCGAGCAGCGCGACGGCCGCCACCGCCCCTATATCGGCCTCGTGAACGAGCGCGCTGGGAAAGTCGTACGGCTCGCGCACGATCCCCTCGGCCCGAACCGAGTCGATCCACGTCAACGTGTTGGACATGAACTCCTGCGGTTCCAGACGTGTCCACTCCACACCCGAATCCGCCACAGCCTGCTCGACCGGTCCCACCCAACCGCCCCACACCACGGTGATGCGCCGCACACCTGCATCAACCGCCCGCCGCACCAACTCGGGCCCGGCCTCGGCCAGCCCCGCCGTCACCGTGATGTGCAACCGGCTGACGCCATCGAGGGCGGCGTCCAACCTCTCCGGTGCCGTGTGCGTGCCGGCCACCAACTCCACCCCGGCCGGAAGCCTTTCCGCGGCCACAGCCGGATTCCGCGTCAGTGCCCGAACGCGGTCTCCTCGGCGGACCAGCTCAGCCACAACATGCCGGCCAGTATTCCCGGTGGCACCCGTAACCAGCGTCGTCACAGTCGAACTCCCTTCGTTGCCGACGACGCTAAAACCTCAACTCGACTTGATGTCAAGTCGCTCGATCTCACACCCGAACCCCGTCCCCCCTCCCCCTCCCCTCCCCCTCCGCGCCGATCTTGCAGTTGTGGTCGCTCACAAAGCACCTCGAACCCGGCATACCAGGAGCCACAACTGCAAGATCAACGCGTACGGGGGTGGGGTACGGGGTGAGGGAGGGTGTCAGGGGGCGAGGAAGCGGGTGGCGTCGGCTACGACGTAGCCGGTGGTGTTCTCGGTTCTGATCAGGACGCTGCCGGCGGAGCCGGCGGTGAAGGGGAAGCTGCCCAGGGAGACCCACTGGCCGCCCGAAGTTCGCTGGTCGACGGTACGGGTGGCAATGCCACCACTGTGGACGATGTCCACCGGTACGTTGGCGGCCCGGTTCTCGTGCGCGGTCCACCGTAGATAGACGGTGTACGTGCCGGCGGTCGGCAGGTTCGGGGTGAACCGCATCCGGTTGACGCCCTTGCCGGTGTTGTTGTCATGCTCGTAGTCGGGGCCGTGGTAGCCGCCGATGGAGGTGCTCCCCAGCCAGGTGCCGGCCCGGGTCACGCCGGTGGCGGCCCGGCTGTCGAGGATCACCTCACCGGCGACCGGCGGCGGCCAGACCAGGAGCTGACCGTCGGCGAGCAGCCGGGTCCGCAGCGTCGGGTAGTCCACGTCCTGCACGGCCGCGCCGCTGTCGACCGCCAACATCGCGGCGGTGGCGGCCGACTGGCCGAGGATCATGAACACCGGCTCCATCCGGATCGACCCGTACGCGATGTGGCTCGCGGCCAGGCAGACCGGCACGGTGAGGTTGGCGCACTGGCCCCGGGTCGGCACGATCGACCGGTAGCTGATCGAGTACGGCGCCGACACCCCGATCTGTACGTCCCCCTCGTTGCGCACCCGGCCACCGACCACCACCCGCTGGCAGTTGTGCGAGTCCATCGTGTAGCTGGCCAGACCCACCGGGTCGGTGACCGTCTCCTGGCCCCGACAGTTCCGCTCGGTCATCACGTACGCCGAGACCATCCGCCGGGCCTCCCGGACGTAGAGCTGCGGCGGCCACCCGCCGGTGCCGGTGAACTCGTCGGCGGCCAGTCCCCACGACGCGGTCGCCGACCTGATCGACGCCGGCAGCCGGGGATCGTTGGCCAGGAACCACATCAGTCCCTGCTGGTACGCCCGGTGCTCGGCCGCGATGCTGTCCCGTACGGCGTAGCTCGCGGTCGGTTACGCGTAGTTCGCGCCGATGAAGTCGGTCGAGAACGCCCCGTTGTTGTTCGAGTCGGTCTTGCCGTTGCCCACCCCGTGGGTGGTGAAGAACGGGCCGGTCCAGCCTGCCTGGACGTAGCGCAGCAGGAGTTCGTAGTCGGCGGCGTCGTAACCGGCCGGGCGCGGGAACGGGATCCGGTTGGCCGCCTGGGTCAGGCACATCCGGTAGTTGTACGCCTGGATCAGGCCGTCGCCGGTGCCGTTGGGCGCCACCGGTGTGGCCGAGATGCCGGGCAGCAGCCCGGAGGCCGGGTTGCCCGGCACGACGTACGGGTCGACCGGGAAGTTGAACTGGTGCCCGGTGCGCAGTTGCACCCCGTTGATGGTCTCGCCGTACGTGCTGTTGCTCTCCCGGCCCACCGTCCAGGTCACCCCGGCCCGGTGCATCAGGTCTCCCTCGTAGCTGGCGTCGACGAACATCGGTCCCCGGAACACCTGGCCGTTGTCGGCGACGATCTCGGTGATCCGGTTGCCGGCCATGGTGACGGTGGACAGCCGGGTGCCGTAGTAGATCGGCACGCCCGACTCGGCGAGCAGGTCGTCGAAGACGGCACGGGCGACGTGCGGCTCGAAGGTGAACCGGGCCGGCGAGGTCGGGGTGACCGGGGTGCCGGCGTACTTGGCGTGCACCCGGCGGTAGAACTCCCCGGCGATTCCCTTGATCGCGGACTGGGTGCCGCTGTCGGTCATGCCGAGGCCGCCGGTGGTCAGGCCGCCGAGGTGGGTGCCGGGTTCGAGGACCACGGCGGTACGGCCCATCCGGCGCGCCTGCACGGCGGCGACGATGCCGGCGGAGGTGGCGCCGTAGACCACCAGGTCGGCCGGGACGACGGCGGCGGCGAGTGCGGCGGTCGACAGCGCCGGGACACCGGCGACGACAACGGTGGCGCCGCCGATCCGCAGCAGCGTACGGCGGTTGATCGGGTAGGGCATGGCGCGCGACTCCTCCGGTAGTGGACTCGGGAGCGCGCCGCCGCATCCCTCGAATCACCCACGACTCTCACGCCGCCGTCCGACGTTGTCAAGGTCGTCTATCCGGTACGGGTGACCCGTGTCCGCTCGGGATCGTCGGCACCCCGTCCCTGCTCCGGGACGTCGGCCAGGCCGGCACGGCCCTCGTAGAGGTCGAGATAGAGCTGGTCCAACTCGTCGGCCAGTTCGTTGACCCGCTCCGGCCGGACGATGTCGTGCCCCAGCCCCAGCTCCCGGGCCAACCGGTGTACGCGCAGCGGCAGGTCGTTCGCGTCGGCCAGCCTGCGCGGCAGCTCGACGGCCGCCCGCTGGTCGATCGACTCGTCGTTCTCGGAGAACGCCACGGCCACGGTGCGCAGGTCACTGCGGCCCGGCAGGGCCTTCAGGTTGATCGTGATCCGCAGGTACTGGGACAGGGCGGAGATCCAGAACCCGGTCGCGGTGACCTGGCGGTCCGGCAGGATGCGGAACCCGAACAGTACGGTCAGCGGCTTGATCAGGTAACCGGGCGCCTTCGCCGGGTTCACCCGGTAGAACGGGGCGAGTACGAGCAGCCGGCGGACCGCGTCGGAGCGGTACTGGGCCAACCAGGTGCCGAGCACCGCGCCGCCGGAGATGCCGACGACGCCGACCTCCTCCCCCAGTCCGGCCGTGATGTTGATCGACTCGTTCGCGTACCCGACCAGCTCGATCGCGCGCAGGTGTCCCTCCGCCCGCCGGTCGACCAGGCCGTGTCCGGGGGCACGGGGCACGTAGACGTTGTAACCGTGGTCGAAGTAGAACCGGGCCAGGTTCGCGTACTGGGCCGGTGAGACGGTGTAGCCGTGCAGCATCAGCACCGCCTTCGCGGTGCGCGTGCCGTGGGTGAGCAGCATGCTCCCGGCCTCCGGTGCCACGTCCGGGTCGTCCCGGTCGGCAGTGACGATCTCCGTGGCTCGGGCGACGGCGGCGTCGTGGTCCAGCGACTCGACCAGCGCATGCCGCAGCCGCCCGTTGCGCAGCGGCCACGCGTACACGACGAGCACCGGGACGAGCAGCAGCAGAACCAGCACCCCGAGCACGATCACGACCCAGGGCAGGGCGTCGCCGCCGAGGTGCGCCGCCGAGTAGTCCCAGGCGCTGTTCGAGGTGGAGTCCAAGATTCACCTGCCGTCACCGGAGCCGAGCTGATCCGTACCGGAAACGGTAGTTAGGTAGTTCACCTACTGGCGCGTAGCTGTGGTCGGGATCATGTCCGGACCACCGCCGACCCGTCCGCCCGGCCCGTCGGCGGTTGAAAAGCATCACAATCTCACCGAGAGTCGGATCTCCGACGGTCCGCCGGGAGACCTGTTTCCGCAGCCCGGAAGGGGCGATGCTGGGGTACGGGCGGAATGGGGGCGGTATTCGCGGCTACCTAGGGTAGGGGGCATGACGAAAGCTGTCGCAGCTCGCCGGGGCGCCCTCGCCCTGGCGCTGGCCCTGGTCGTGATCGGGGTGGTCTTCGGCGTACGGGTGGCGGACGCCGGGTCGCCGGCACCGTCGGCCGCCGCGCTGCTCGGACCCGACTACGTCGACATCGATACGGTCCGTGGCGGCGGCGCCGATCCGGCTCCGGTCCCGGGGGCCGCCACCGGCACCTACACCTGGGACTGCGGCCGGAACGAGATCGGGCATCGGAACACCGCGAACGTGGTGGTGGTGCCGGGCATGCCCGGTCCGGTGCACCACGTCCACGACTACGTCGGAAATCGCTCCACCGATGTCAGCTCCACCGTCGACAGCCTCGCCGGCGGCGGGACGACCTGCGCCAATGGCGACGAGTCAACCTACTACTGGCCGGTGCTCCGTACGCTGTCGGCCGTACACGCGGAGCACACCGGCGGGCAGCCGGACAAGACCGGTTCGCCGGTCACCGAGCACGCCGGTGAGATCCAGCTTCCGGTCTCGCTGACGCTCACCTTCCACGGCAATCCGCGTACCCCGGTCATCCCGATGCCGTCGCTGCTGCGGGCCACCATGGGCGACGCCGTGGCGATCACCAACGGTGGGGCACGGGCGCAGGCGACCTGGACCTGTTCGAACACCCCGGACCGGCGTACCACCCGGTATCCGGTCTGCGACCCCGGCCAGCGGGTGGTGCGGGTGTTCGACTTCCCCAGTTGCTGGGACGGGCGGCAGGTGGACAGCGCCGACCACCGGCAGCACCTGACCTTCCCGACCGTGGGCGGCGGCTGCCCGGTGGCCACGTTCGCGGTGCCGCGACTGCGCCTGGTCGCCACCTACGACCTGCCCCCGGGCACCCGCTACCAGATCGACGCGTTCGACGGACAGCACAACAGCCCCCTCACCGATCACGCCTTCTTCGTCAACCTGATGCCCGAACCGGTGATGGCACAGGTGGTGCGCTGCCTCAACGACGGCGAGATGTGCACCGACCACGCCGGGTCGGGCCGGTGACGGTCCGGTGACCACGCGGCCACCGGACCGTCGAACGGGTCGAGCAGTCGACGGCAGCGGGTCGTGATCGGCGCCACCCGTGGCCCGGTCACTGCGGGCGGCCGACCTCGAACCGGCCGTCACCGGAGGTGACAACAACGGTGACGGTTCGCTGCTCACCATCCACCACCACCGAGCACGGGAATCGCTCGTCGACCCGTACCGGCTGCTCGGGCGGGCAGTCGACGCCGGTGACGTCGAGCTGGTAGCTGTCCCGGAGCACACCGGTCACCCCGACCTGCAACGCCCCGTCGTCGAACACCTTCTCGTTCAGGAAACCGGGCCAGGTCAGCCCGAGTACGGCCACCAGGGCGGCCAGCGCCACCACCGGTCCACCGATCACGAGCGCGAGCCTGCCCGGCCCACCCGGTCGCAGTCTCCGCCGATCGGGCTGTCCCGGCGCCTGGGTCGGCTGGGACTCCGAGGCGGGTCCCCACTGCGGTGCTGGTGCCGGTCCCCACTGCGGCGGTGGCACCGAACCCCACTGCGGGGCAGGAACGGCCGTACCCGCGCTCGGCCGACCCCAGGGCTGCGGGTCGTTGCTGCCGAAGGGTCCGTACGGGCTGGTCATCATCGCCTCCCGAGTTCCGGGGCCCGCTCAGTAGCCGGCCGTGGTGGGTGCCGAGACGGCCTGCGGGGCGGCCTTCGTCCTGCCACCGGCCGGGCTGATCGCGAACCAGGTGCCGCCGACGCTCTGGCCCAGGATGTCGTCGGGCTTGGCGTCCTTGGCGAAGTAGTACACCGGCCAGCCGTTGATGGTGACCTGGCAGGTGCCGTCGGCGCGCTCGACGTAGCCGACGAGCTGCGGGTCGACCCCGCTGGGGTAGATCGCGCCGGGCGACTTGATCAGCAGCGGGGGCCAGGTTTTGGCGCAGTCACCGTTGCAGTTGGACTTCGACGGCTTGGCCGTGTCCTTGTCGAAGCGGTAGAGCGTCCTGCCTCGGCCGTCGGCGACGTAGGCGCCGATCTGGGCCGAGGCGGTGCTGTTAAGCTGGACGATGTTGCTGCCCTTGCCGGTGTCCGGGGCCGGCGAGAGCGGCACGTCGGACGGGCCGCTGTAGATCTGCACCCGCCGCTGGGTCTTCGCCACCACCGGTTTGGCGGTCGGGGCGGCGGTGGGCGTGTCCGCGATCACCTCGGGCGTCGCCTCGGTGGTCGGCTCGGCGGCCGGCGTCGGCGTCGACACCGCGCCGGCCGGGGCGGCGGTCGTGGCGGCGCCGGAGTCGCCGCACGCGGCCAGGGCCGCCAGGCCGGAGAGGGCGATCGTGGCGTACGCGATCCTGCGGTGCAGCTTCATGACTGGTCCACCTCGTGGCTCGTCGGGTCCGGGTCCGCCCGATCGGCGACCCGGTTCGGCATCCACACGGAGTGGGTCGCGAAGTGGTTCACCGGTACGCGGAAATCACCGGATCCGGGTCGGCGGAAAATTCCGCTGAACCGATTCCGGCGGGGATGCGTGTGGGTGGTGGCAACAGCGACGGGACCTCAACTCGGGACCTACCGAGCCCCCGGTCGCCAGCACTTCTCACATCGACAGAGAGCGGGAATCGTCATGGCCACCTACCACATCCAGACCGAGGACATGCAGGAGTCGGCGAGCTGGCTGCAGCAGAACATGCAGACGCTGCTCGACGGGATGAACCAGGCCAAGAGCAAGATCGACACCCTGATCCAGGGCGGTTACAACACCCCGGCCGCGCAGGCGAAGTTCGGCCCGTACTTCGACGAGTACAAGTCGAGTGTGGACCAGACGCTGCAGGGCATGGAGGGCATCAGCCAGTACCTCCAGCAGGTCGGTACGGCATTCGAGGACACCGACACCCAGACCGGGAACAGCCTCGGCTGAATCGGGGAGAACAAGGCCGCGCGGTGCTGTGTCACCGCGCGGCCTTGACCATTTCCCACCCCGGAACAACCGACCGGAACAACCGATCTGGAGTTTGCCGTGCGCCTCTTGCTCACCGTTGTGGATCCGCTTTCGGTGGCCACCGACTACCAGGTGGACGTCGTACCGGAGACCACCGTCCACGAACTCGCCGAGGCGTTGGCCGCCCGGCGGCCGGAGCCGGGCGCCGACCCGCCCCCGATCTTCGTCGCCGGTGCGCCACTGGACCCCCGGCTGCCCCTGTCCGAGGCGCCGCTGCGGCAGGGTTCGGTGCTGGGACTGGGCCGGCCCGCCGAGGAGACGACCGCGCCACCACGGGGTCTGGTCGAGGTACGGGTGGTCGGCGGCAGCGATGCCGGCGGGGTCTACCCGCTCGACATGGGCGAACACGCCATCGGTGCGGCCAGCACCTGCCGGGTACGCCTCTCCGACCCCGCCCTGGCCGCCGTGATGGCCCGGGTACGGATCACCCCCGACGGCCACTGCCACCTCCTTCCCGTGGGCGGTGGCCTCCTGCTCGACCGGACCGAGGTCGACACCGAGCGGGTCTGGACCCCCGGCGCACAACTTGCCGTCGGCTCGTCCCTGTTGGAGCTGCGTACGCCGGAACGGGCCGACGCGGCGCTGCAGCTCTCCGAGGACCGGACCGGGTTCGACTACAACCGGCCGCCCCGGCTGCTGCCCGCCGCGAAGACCACCCGGTTCACCCTGCCCGGCCCGCCGGTCCCACCGGAGCGGCGACCGCTCGCGCTGATCGCGATCCTCGCGCCGCTGGTGGTCTCGGGTGCGGCGTACTTCATCACGCACAACCCGGCCACCCTGCTCTTCGCCCTGCTGTCCCCGATCGCGCTGATCGCCAACCAGGTCAGCAGCCGCCGCCAGGGCCGCGCCTCCTACCGAGGCCGGGTCGCCGAGTACGAGGCGAAGAAGAGCCGGGTCGCCGCCGAGGCCCAGGAGGCGCTGGCCGCCGAACGGCTGGCCCGCCGGTACGGCTCCCCCGACCCGGCCGCCGTGCTGCTGATCTGCCTCGGTCCTCAGCGGCGGCTGTGGGAACGGCGGCGGTCCGATCCGGACTTCCTGGAGTTGCGGGCCGGTACAGCCGACCTGCCGTCCGAGGTGGTGCTCACCGATCCGGCCCAGGACGAGCACCGGCGCGAGGTCCGGTGGAGCGCGCTGGACGTACCGGCGACGGTCGCCGTACGCCGGCACGGGGTTGTCGGTGTCGCGGGCGGTGAGTTGGCCCGGACCACGGCCCGGTGGATGCTGGCCCAGGCCGCGGCCCTACACAGCCCCGAGGACCTGCAGCTCTACCTGCTCTCCGGCGCCGGCGACCACGACGGGTGGGCGTGGACGCGCTGGTTGCCGCACCTGTCTCCGCGCGACGGTCAGGACACCCTGGTCACCGTCGGCGCCGACACCCAGACCCTGGCCCGCCGGGTGGCGGAACTGGTGGCGCTGATCTCCGCCCGCGCGGCCGAGTCGAGGTCGGACGGCGCGTTCCGGGACGTCCTGGTCGTGCTCGACGGCGCTCGCAAGCTCCGCTCGCTGCCGGGCGTGACCCAGATCCTGCGCGAGGGTCCGGCGGTCGGGGTCTTCGCGATCTGCCTCGACGCGGAGGAGAAGCTGCTGCCCGAGGAGTGCCAGGCGGTCGTCGCCCAGCAACCCGACGGCACCCTGCTGGTCACCCGTACGCTGGCCGACCCGGTTCCCGGTGTGCATGCCGACCTGGTGGCGGGGCCGTGGCTGCGCGGCATGGCTCGGGCGCTGGCGCCGCTGCGGGACACCGGCGGGACCGACGACGGTGGTGCGCTGCCGGACGCCAGCCGGCTGCTGGACGTACTGGCGATGGAACCGCCGGAGCCGGACGCGGTCGCGGCGCGCTGGGCCACCGGTGGGCGTACGACCGAGGCGGTGCTCGGCATGTCGCTGGACGGCCCGTTCGCCCTCGACCTGAAACGCGACGGCCCGCACGCGCTCATCGCCGGCACCACCGGTTCGGGCAAGTCCGAGCTGTTGCAGACCCTGGTCGCCTCGCTCGCGGTCGCCAACCGGCCGGACGCGATGACGTTCGTGCTGGTCGACTACAAGGGCGGCAGCGCGTTCAAGGACTGCGTCCTGCTGCCACACACCGTCGGCATGGTGACCGACCTGGACACCCACCTGGTGAGCCGCGCCCTGACCTCGCTTTCGGCCGAGTTGCGTCGCCGGGAGCACATCCTCGCCGAGGCCGGCGCGAAGGACATCGACGACTACGTGGACCTGCTGCGCCGCGAGCCGACCCGGATCCCGATGCCCCGACTGCTGATCGTCATCGACGAGTTCGCCTCGATGGTCCGGGACCTGCCGGACTTCGTCACCGGGCTGGTCAACATCGCGCAGCGGGGCCGGTCCCTCGGCATCCACCTGGTGCTGGCCACCCAGCGTCCGGGTGGCGTGGTCTCGCCGGAGATCAGGGCGAACACCAACCTGCGGATCGCCCTGCGGGTCACCGACAGCAGCGAGAGCCAGGACGTACTCAACGCGCCGGACGCGGCCTCGATCTCCAAGTCAACACCGGGTCGGGCGTACGTCCGGCTGGCCCAGTCCTCGCTGGTGCCGTTCCAGGCGGGCCGGGTCGGCGGGTTCCGCCCCGGCAGCGTCGCCACCGAGCGGCCGGCACCGTGGCTGGTGCCACTGGACTGGACCGACCTGGGCCGGCCGGCGCCGACCCGGCCCGGCGGTACGGCACCGTCGGCCGAACTGACCGACCTCGCGGTCCTGGTCCAGGCGGTACGCGGAGCCAGCGAGCGGCTCGCCATCGCGCCCCAGCACAGCCCCTGGCTGCCGGCGCTGCCCACGACGCTGACCGTGGACGACCTGCCGGCGCCGCGCGCCAACGGTTACCACCTGCCGCCGGTGGCGTACGGGCTGGTCGACCTGCCCGCCCAGCAGGACCAGGTGCCGCTGGAGGTGGACCTGGCCACCCTGGGGCACCTGCACGTCATCGGCTCGTCGCGCAGTGGACGGTCACAGACCCTGCGTACGCTCGCCGGCGCACTCGCCCGCGCCCACTCGTCCGCCGACGTCCACCTGTACGGGATCGACTGCGGCAACGGGGCGCTGCTCGCCCTGAACGAGTTGCCGCACTGCGGTGCGGTGGTGCAGCGTACGGAGGCCGAGCGGCTCGGCCGCCTGCTCTCCCGGCTGACCGCCGAGATGGGTCGCCGCCAGCAGTTGCTCGCCTCGACCGGTTCGGCGAGCCTGGTGGAGTTCCGGTCCGGGACGAGCGGGTCGGAGCGTCCGCCGCACATCCTGGTGCTGCTGGACCGGTGGGAGGTCTTCGACAAGACGTTCGCCGACTTCGACAACGGCACCCTGATGGCGGCGCTGCTCACGCTGCTGCGCGAGGGGGCGGGCGTGGGTATCCACCTGGTCCTGGCCGGTGACCGGAGCATGTTCTCCACCCGGGTCTCGGCGACCACGGAGGACAAGCTGGTGCTCCGGCTTAGCGAGCGCAGCGACTACGGCATGGTCGGCATCAACTACCGCCAGCTCCCCGACGAGATCGGGGCCGGGCGGGCGTTGCGGGCGGTCGACGGTGCGGAGGCGCAGATCGCCCTCCTGGCCCCGGTCCGGCGCCCCGGCGGGGAACCGGTGGCGGTCGACGGTTCGGGGCAGGGCCAGGCCCGGATGCTGGCCGAGATCGGCGAGACGGCCGGGTCGCGCGACCGGGACCTGCCCGAGTCGGCTCGTCCGTTCCGGATCGACGTGCTGCCCGACGAGGTCACCCTCGACCGGGCGCGGACCCTGGTCCGCCCGGCCGGGCCGCTCTGGGCGATGCTCGGTGTCGGCGGTGACCGCCTCGCCGGGGTGGGGCCGGACCTGGCCACCATCTCCAGCTTCGTGGTGGCCGGACCGCCCCGCTCGGGGCGGAGCACGGTGCTGATGACGATGGTCTCGTCACTGCTGGAGCGGGGTACGCCGGTGGTCGTCGCGGCGCCACGCCGGTCACCGCTGCGGGACCTGGCCGGGTTGCCGGGTGTACTGGACCTGGTCGCCGGGGACGAGTTCACCTCGGCCCGGCTGGCGGCCGCGCTCGGCGGGCACGAGGGTCCGGCGGTGGTCGTACTGGACGACGCCGAACTGCTGCTCAAGTGCGACGCCGGCAGCGACCTGGGCGAGATCGCCCGGACGGGTACGGAGACCGGCCGGGCGCTGATCATGGCGGGCACCATCGACGGGCTCTCCGGTGGCTTCGGCGGCTGGCACGTCGACGCCCGCCGCAACCGGCAGGGCGCCCTGCTCAGTCCGCAGGGGCTCGGTGACGGCGAGTTGCTGGGCGCCAAGCTGTCCCGTGGTCAGCTCGGCGGTGGGCGGCCGGGCCGGGCGCTGGCGCACTTCGGTGACGGTGTGGTCCGTACGGTGCAGGTCCCCCGCGCCGACCTCGACGCGGTCCGGACCTCGGTACGCGAGTCCGCCGCCCGCTCCTGAACCACACGAACGATCAGGGGGACACCGCAACGGTGTCCCCCTGATCCGTACCCGTGCTGCTACGACCACTGGGCGGTGAGGCGCAGGGTGCCGGTGATCGTGTCGAAGAGTTCGAACAGCTCGTCGGCCTCGGCGACGTTCGGGCTGGTGCCGGTCACCACGAGCACGTCCGTGGAGCCCGGCAGCGGTACGACGGTGTGCATGACGGCGGACCGTACGGTCGCCTCGTCCAGGGTGACGTGCTGGATGCCGTGCACCCGCCCGACCGTACCGATGCCGTCGATCTGTGCCGTGCTCACCCGCCGCCAGGTGCCGTCCGCCTGCGTCGGATGCTGCACGGCGGTCAGGGCACCCAGCACGTCACCGGTCGCCGGTGGGGTGACCACCGACACCAGTACGGTCGCGGTGAGCGGGCCGTCCTCGTAGACCTGGAACGTGCCGGCGGCATGTACGGCACCGGAGCGCCGGGCCTGCCGCACCGACCGGCGTACGGACTCGGTGAACTCGCCGGCCTGGCTCTCGGTGAGCCCGGCCTCCCGGGCCCGGGTCCACACGTCGAGCGCGATCCGGTTCTCGCTGGCCTCGTCGGCGAGGGAGAAGTCGACCCAGTCGTCTGGCGTACGCAGCCGGAAACCGGTCGGGGCCGGGGCGGCCGTGGATGTCGGGTCGGTCACTGCACTACTCCTTCGCCTGCGGCGCTGCGCCGTCGGCCGGCGGCTCGGTGAGCGCGGCGGCTGTCTGTTCGTCGGTCTCCCGGAAGGCGTCCGCGACCGCCTTGGCGGCGTCGCGTACCCCCTCCAGGTCCTTGGCCAGCACGTGCCGGCCGTCACCCCACCGCTTCTCGAACTCGTGCGCGGCCGACTCGAGGTCGTGCTGGCCGAGCGTGTCGACCAGTTGGCCCATGGCTCTGATCGGTGAGCTGTCCATCAGGTCTTTGGTGCGCTGGAGCAGGTCATGCACCCGCTCCAGTTCGGCACCGGGAACGTCGATCACGCTCATGCGGATTCCTCCGGGTGTCGCAGCAACTCTGCGCGATACACGGACCGCCGGGCGTACCGGTTCAGCAGGGCCTGCGGCGGAAGCGAGATTTTCCGGACTGAACCGGTCCGGGCTGCGCTACGTGTTCGAGTCGCGTCCCGGTGGATGAGCCCCGGGACCAGCGTCCCGGCGGACCGCCCGGACGACGGAAACCAGTAACGGCGTGATGGGGGAGTTCGGTCATGACGCGTCCAGGGACGGCCGAGTGGTCGGTGCTGCAACTCGACTCCGATCCGGTGCCCGGTGATCCCGAGTCCTTCGAGGAGATCACCCGCGCCTACCAGGAACTGGCCAGGACCACCCAGGAGGCGCACGACCTGTTGGCCTCCGGCGGCCAGGTCGACATCGGCCAGGGCAAGGCGATGGAGGCGTTCCGGGACCTGATCGGCAAGCTGCCGGGCCGCCTGGACACCATGGCGCACTCGTACGGTCAGGCGGCCGACGCGTACCTGCGGTATCTGCCGTCGTTGCAGGAGGCGCAGGCGATGTCGCTGCGGGCGCTGGAGGAGGCCCGGCAGGCGAGCCAGGACCAGGGCTCGTCCGAGGTCGCGCTCGCGGCGGCGCAGGCGGTGATGATCGCGCTGGGTGCGAACCCGGACGCCGAGGCCGCCGCGAAGGACACCGCCACCGACGACGTGAACGCCGCGCGTAACCGCCAGGCCCAGGCCGACCAGGCGTTGGACCAGGCAAAGGCGCTGCTGGGGCAGGCCACCGCGCTGCGCGACCAGGCGGCCCGTACGGCGGCGCAGGTGATCCGGCAGTTGGCCAAGGACGCGCCGCAGCGGTCGCTGTGGGAGAAGATCGCGGAGGCGTTCCAGGCGTTCGTGGACTTCCTGCGCAGCACCGTGATCGAGTGGATCACGACCGTCCTGGACGTCCTCTCCGCGATCGCGTCGTTCATCTTCCCCCCGCTCGGTTCGGCGATCGGCTTCCTCTCCGGCGCGATCGACTTCGCCAGCGCGCTGGCCGGCGGTAACGCGGGTGAGATCGCGATGGCGGCGGGCGGGATCGCGCTCGGCCTGGTGCCCGGTGGCCGGCTGGTCGGGCGGGTGATGAAGTTCGCCGCCAAGGGCGGCAAGCTGCTGCCCGGCACGGTCTCCGACGGGATCAAGGCCGGGACCAGGGGTTTGGACGGCGGCGGCCGGCAGATCGGCGGCGCACTGCCCGGTAAGGCCGGGGCCGGGGTGGGCGCGAACCGGCCGCCGGTGCCGAAGGACACCTCGGTCTCGGTCGACATCCGCGAGTGCGTCACCGACCCCGTCGACGTCGCCACCGGCGAGATGGTGCTCGCCCAGACCGACCTGGAGTTGCCCGCCCCGCTGGCACTGGCGGTCGGGCGGACCCATGTCTCGTCGTACCGGGCCGGTGGCTGGTTCGGGCCGTCCTGGGCGTCCACCCTCGACCAGCGGCTCGAGTTCGACGGAGAGGGTGTCTGCTACTTCGCCCCGGACGGGATGATCCTGGTCTACCCGCCGGCCCCGGCCGGCGAGCCGGTCCTGCCGGTGGAGGGGCCGCGGTGGCCGTTGACCGTCGGCGACGACGGCACCGCCCGGCTCACCGACCCGGTCCTGGACCGGACCACCCACTTCGCGCTCTCCGGGCCGGTCGGGCTGATCTCGGCGGTCACGGCCGGTGACGGCACCCGGCTGGAGGTCGTACGGGACGACGACGGCACGCCGACCACGATCACGCATCCGTCCGGGCAGCGGATCGCGCTGACCACCGAGGCGGGCCGGATCACCGCGATGCACCTGGTCGACGCCGACGGTCGACCCGCCGCCCTGGTCGGCGGCTACGGCTACGACGAGCGGCAGCGGCTGATCGAGGTGGTCAACGCGTCCGGCCAGCCGATGCGGTTCGGCTACGACGACAACGGCCGGGTCACCGACTGGCGGGACCGCAACGGTGTCGGTTACCACTACACGTACGACGAGGAGGGGCGGTGCGTACGCACCGAGGGCGACTCGGGTTACCTCAGCGCCAGCCTCGCCTACGACCCCGTACGGCGGGTGACGGTCTACACCGACTCGCTCGGGGCCAGCACCACGTACCAGCTCGACGGGGCGGGTCACCTGTCGAGCCGTACCGATCCGCTCGGTAACACCACCCGATTCGTCTGGGGCCGCTACAACCAGCTGCTCAGCCGTACCGACCCGCTGGGGCGGACCACCCGGTACGACTACGACACCGCCGGCCGTCTCACCGCCGTGGTCCGCCCCGACGGCAGCACGGTGCGTACCGCGGTCGACGGCGGCGCGATGACGATCGACGTACGGGCGGGTGCGCGGGCCTTCACCCGGCGCTACGACGAGGCACCGGATCCGGCGACCGAACAGCTCGGGGTCGCCGGGGTGTTCGACTACGACAGCCTCCGTTCCGAGGACCGGGTACGGCCGGACGCCGCCGTCGCGGGCCGGCAGGTCTCCCGTCCGGGTCGCCACGGCGGCACCGAACAGGTTCGCTACGACAACGAGGGCAACCCGGTCGAACGTCTCGACGGCGACGGCCACGTCACGCGCACCGAGTACGGACCGTTCGGCCTGGTCCTGGCGACGGTGGACGCGACCGGTGCCCGTACCGGGTACGAGTACGACACCGAACTCCGACTGACCCGGGTCACCAACCCGCTCGGCCTGACCTGGTCCTACACCTACGACCGGTGCGGGCGGACGATCGAGGAGACCGACTTCAACGGCCGGGTCCTGCGGTTCGGGTACGACGCCGCCGGTCAGCTCGTCCGGTCGACCAACGGCCTCGGTGAGGTCACCGAGTACGAGCACGACCCGCTCGGGAACGTGGTCGAGCGGCGTTGCCTGTCGGGGACCACCGCCTACACCTACGATCCGGTCGGTCGCCTGGTCCGGGCGGTGAACGAGGACGCGATCATGGTGATCCAGCGCGACGACCTGGGTCGGGTGACCGCGTCGACGACCAACGGCCGTACCCTCTCCTTCCGTTACGACGACGCCGACCGCAGCCGGCACCGCCTCACCCCGTCCGGGGCGGACAGCGTCTGGTCGTACGACCCGTTCGGCAACGTGGCCTCGCTGGTCACGGCGGGGCACCGGGTCGGCTTCCGGCAGGACGGGTCGGGCCGGGAACTGCGGCGTACGGTCGACGGCCGGGTGGTCCTGGAGCAGTCGTACGGCGACGACCGGCGACTGGCCGCGCAGGTGGTGCCCGGCCGACGGCAGCGGCGCTTCGTCTACCGGGCCGACGGCCAGCTCACCGGGATCGACGACAACCGCACCGGGCGGACCGAGTTCGCGCTCGACCCGGTGGGTCGGGTACGCGGTGTTCACGGGCCGGACCGCGACGAGGACTACCGGTACGACGCCGCCGGTCAGCTCACCTCCGTCTCCCTGGCCGGGGCGCACCACTCGGGCGAGCTTCGTTACCACGGCAGTCTCGTCGCCGAGGCGGGGACGGTCCGGTACCGCTACGACCGGCAGGGACGGATGATCACCCGTACCGTGGTCGACCCGGTGGCCGGCGAGCAGAGCTGGCATTTCCTGTGGGAGGGCCAGGATCGACTGGTCGGGGTGCTGACCCCGACCGGTGACCGCTGGCGTTACCTCTACGACCCGCTCGGGCGGCGGATCGGGAAGCGGCGCTACTCGGCGGCCGAGGCGCAGGACCCGGCGAGTCTGCGATTTCCGATCGACCCGCGCCTGCTGGTGGAGCAGGTCGACTTCGTCTGGGACGGGGCGCTGCTGGTGGAGCAGGTCCACACCGACCCGCGGGGACGGGTCCGGGTCACCACCTGGGACCACCACCCGGACGGGCAGCACCCGGTGGGCCAGTCCGTACGCACCGGCCAGGACCGGGTCGACGCGCGGTTCTACGCGATCGTCACCGACCTGGTCGGTACCCCCACCGACCTGGTCGGCACGGACGGCGAGCTGGCCTGGCAGGGCGACGGGACACTCTGGGGCGGCCCGGCCGGTGGTGACGCCGACCCGGACCCGGTGATGCCGTTGCGCTTCCCGGGCCAGTATCTCGACCACGAGACGGGCCTGCACTACAACGTCTACCGCTACTACGACCCCGCCACCGCCCGGTACGTGAGCCAGGACCCGCTCGGCCTGGCCCCCGCCCCCGATCCGGCCGGTTACGTGGCGAACCCGTACAGCGCGGCCGATCCGTTGGGTCTGGCCCCGAAACCGTCGTGCACGGCCGGGGCGGCGAGCAACGCCCCGGTCACACCGGGCGGCGGCAGCGACGCGGCGCACCTGGACGGGGTCGGCAGTTCGGGCTCCCGGCCGGGCTCGCCGGAACCGGTCGACGCACCCGTGCAGGGCCCGGCGAACCACCCGGCGATCACGGACTCGGTGCAGGGCATGGGCCAGCCGAGGCCGGGCTATGTCTACCACGGCTCCAGCGAGCCGCCGGAGGTCGTGTTCGCGCAGGGTCTGAAGTCGCGGGCGGAGCAGGCCGGGACGGTGCCGCACTACAACATCAAGCAGCACATGCACAACGGCAAGGGCAGCGGCTTCGTCTCCACCACCGGGGACCTCCAGGTGGCGATGCAGTTCGTCCGCTCCGACGGCACGAAGGTCGACGCGGGCGGCAAGGCCTTCTCCCGGCGGGAGGGGTGGATCTACGCGATCGACCCGTCGAAGGATCCGTACATCCACCTGCCGTCGCAGCGGATCCCGGGCATGAGCCACCTGAACTACCAGGACGAGTACGCCGCCCTGGACCACATCTCACCGGACCGGATCGTCCAGGCGACCAAGGTGGACGGCTACTACAACGTGGACGCCTTCGAGGTCCCCGACCCGGCCAACCCGGGCGAGAAGATCAAACAGATCAAGATCGATACACCGAGCAGTTCCAAGTACGGGCTGAAGATGAGCGGCGTCGAGGGCCCGGGAGCCCCGCAGAGGCGGGGGTAGCCGGGCTCGCGATCAACCACCCACCCACACGGACGGACACCACATGGAGGCAACGATGACCGAGGTGCAGGACCCGACGGTCACCCCGCAGTTGCGGGAACGAGCGAGGCAGAACCCGGAGAGCTGGATCTACGTCGTCGATCCCGGATTCGAGGACGCACCGGAGGTCCCCGGCTGGGCGGTGGTCGGCGCGTACCGGGTGGACGAGCGGGGCGAGGTGGTGGACGAGTTGCGGCCCAACCCGAACTACCGGCCCACCCCGGCCGCCCTGGGTTTTCCGCCACCGGCGAACGAGTTGGAGGGCGCGTTGCAGCGGGCGGTCACCGGTCACGCCGACGACAACGAGGTCCGAGCGGCCCTGCTGGAGGCGACCGTGTTCGTACCGCACCTGTCCGGGACGGACGGGGTGGCCGGGCTGGACGCGGGGCTGGACCAGCGGGTGGTGCACGCCTTCACCTCGGAGCGCTACCTGCCGGAACCGGTCACCTGGCGGCACTGGGAACGCCTGCCGGTTCGGGACCTGGCCGAGGCGCTGGGCGGGCGCTACCTGCTGCTCAACCCCGACAGTGAACTGGAACTGCGGCTACCGGGCCGGGACCTGGACTGAGATCCGGCCGTACCCGCCGGGGTTGGCAGCCGTGGCGGTGAACCGCTCCGGCCGGGCGTACGTGTTCGTTTCATCCCGGCGGTCCACCGGCCCGCCGGAGCAGCGACAACTCTGTGAGTGAGGTAGTCATGCCCAGGCTGGTCCCGATCGCCGGTAGCAGCGGTTCCACCACCCTGCCGGGCTGGTTGGCCTGCCTGATCGCCATCGTGCTGATCCTGCTGTTCCCGTTGACCCCCGCGCGGGCCGCCGAACCGGTGGTGCCCTACTGGGTGGTGCCCGGCGAGTCGGGTACGGTCAGCGACCTGACCCTGCCCGGCGTCGCGGACCGGCTGCTCGGCGACAGCCGGCGTTGGCCGGAGATCCTCGAGCTGAACCAGGGCCGCTCCCAGCCCGACGGGCTGACCCTGACCGACCCGGCCGAGTTGCGCGCGGGCTGGGTCCTGGTCCTGCCGGAGAACGCGAGTTCCGGTGAGATCCGGATCGGCCCACCTCCGGGTACGGGCCAGCCGGCCGCCGACCTGCCGGACACTTTGCCTCCGGCACCGCTGGCGACCGGTCCCGGCGACACCGACCAGCTCCGGATCCTCGGCCTCTCCCCCACGTCGGCGATCCTGACCGCCCTGGGCGTGTTGGCGCTCGCCGGTGCCCTGGTCGCCGCGGTGCCGGCGCTGCGCCGCCGGGGTAACCGGCCGGCAGCGCCTGCGCCGGTCGCGACCGGTTACCGTGCCGTGCTGGACCGAGCCCTGCGCCAGCTCGCCACCCGCCCGCCCCAACCCCGGGTGTACGCGGCCGTGGTCGGTCCGGACCGGGTGTCGCTGCGGCTGGCCCCGGCGGTACCCGAGGCGCCGTCACCGTGGCAGCCACGCGAGCAGGGCTCGGTGTGGGAGGCACCCAACTGGCAACTCGACGACGGCTCCGCGCCCGGCGGCCCGACCGGGCTACCGCTGCTCGCCACCGTCGGCACGATCGGTGGCGAGCTGACCGTGGTGAACCTGGGACGCGCACCGGGCGTGGTCGCGCTCACCGGCGACCCGGCGATCTCGATGGCCGTACTCGGCGCCTTTCTGGACGAGATCGGTTCCGATCCCGCCGCCGCGTCGGTGCTCATCACCGTCCTCGGCCCGGAGCCCGGCACCCGGCTGCCGGCGGGACGTCTGCGGATCGCACCGGACCCGGACGGGATCACCGACCTGCTCGCGGCGGGTCGGGTCGGATCTCGGCCGGACGGCTCCGGACCGGTGCCGCCACCTGCGCTGCACGGGCAGTTGGTGGTGGTCACCGCGCCGATCGGCTCGGTCGCGGTGGAGCGGCTCGGTGCGATGGCCACGCTGTCGGACGACACCGCCGCCGTGCTGGTCGTCGGGGACGTACCGAACGCCGCCTGGCGGTTCGAGGCCGGCGCCGACGGTTCGCTCGACGTCGGCGTACTCGGCCTGCGGCTCGACCCGCCCCGGACACCGCGCAGCCGCGGCGCGCTCACGTACGGCAGCCGGGGCTGATCCCGGTCCTCCTCGTTAACCGGTAAGGAAGGTGTTGGTGATGAAGCCTCTCGGCCCACGCACACTGCTCGGCCCGCTGGCGCTGGTCGTGGCGCTGCTCGCCACCGGGTGCACGACCACGGTGACCAGCCCGGTCGGGGCACCGCAGCCGGAGACCGGCACCCCGCAGAACGATCTCGGTCGGCGCAGCCCGGAGGGCGGCTACTGGCCCAGGTCGGTGCAGCTCGGACAGAACCCGGAACTGGGTCCGGTGGTGCTCGACGGCCAGGGCTTCACCCTCTACCGGTTCGACCAGGACAACAGCTCACCGTCGGAGTCCACCTGCGTCGACGAGTGCTCGACCCGGTGGCCTCCGGTGCTGGTCAGCGAGAAGATCACCTTCCAGAACCTCGACTCGGCGGTGCTCGGTGCGGTGAACCGTCAGGACGGCACCCAGCAGGTCACCGTCGGCGGCTTTCCGGTCTACCGCTTCGCCGACGACAAGGTTCCCGGACAGATCCTCGGCCAGGGCGCCCAGGGCGTCTGGTTCGTGGTGTCACCCGACGGCGGCAAGGCGGCTCCGCAGGGAGCACCGATCGGGAGTTGAGGAGGGCACGGCGTGATCACCGGCACACAAGTCGTCCGCGTACGAACTTCGCGGAGACCGCTGCTTCATTGTTTGGTCCGGCATTGGCAGAAACGGGCCAGGTGGGGGCCTCGGAGGGTGGGGGAAAATGGCGGGGTTAAGGACTCATCGTCGCCAGGAGGTGGCCGACGAGGCATTGGTCCGATCCCTGTTCCAGGAACACGGGCGGGCCATGCTGGCCTACGCGACGCAGCTCACCAGGGACCGGGCCGCGGCCGAGGACGTGGTCCAGGAGGCTCTGGTACGCGCCTGGCGGCACCCGGACAGCCTGGTCAACGGCAAGGGATCAGTACGCGGCTGGCTGCTGACGGTGGTCCGCAACATCGTGACCGACACCATCCGGGCGCGCAACGCCCGGCCGACTGAGGTCCCGGAGACACCGGTGGACGTCGCGGTGGAACGGGACCACGCCGACCATGTGGTCAATTCGATGGTGGTCGTCGACGCGCTCAATCAGCTCTCCCCGGAGCACCGAGAGGTACTCGAACGGGTTTACCTACTCGGGAGTACAGTTGCCGAAGCCGCCAAGGCATTGGGTATCCCGCCGGGGACGGTCAAGTCACGCTCCTTTTATGCACTCCGGGCTTTACGCGAAATTCACTCGGAGCGCCCTGCCGGGATGGAACGGTCTGCCTCATGAAAACTCCGGACAGCTTGCACCCAGCCGATGACCATGTGGACATCGGCGGCTACCTGACGGAGTCCCTCGAGCCGGAACAGGTCCGGGAGGTCGAGGAGCACCTCGCGGGCTGCGCGGAGTGCCGCGCCGAGGTCGAGTCGCTGCGCGAGTGGGAGAAGGCGCTCGGGGCCGTACCCGATGCGATGTTGCTGGACGGACCGCCCGAAGGCGGCGACCTGTTGCTGCAACGAACCCTGCGCCAGATCCGTACGGAATCCTCGGGCCGGCGCAACCGGCGCAGCGCGTGGGTGAGCTCGGCCGCCGTGGTGGTCGTGGCCGCCGCGATCTCGGCCGGTGTGGTGGTCGGCCGGGTGACCAACGACCAGCCGTCACTCGAGGGCCAGGCTCCCCCGGCTCCGACGGTCTCCACCGCCGCGCCCGGAACCAGGTTCGCCACCGCCACCGACGCCACCACCGGGGCCAGGATCACCGTTGCGGTCTCCCCCCTGCCCGGCTGGGTACGGCTCAACGCCGCGGTCTCCGGCATCCCGGCCGGTGAACTCTGCCGGCTGGTGATCGTCGGGAAGGACGGCACGAAGATCCTGGCCGGCAGTTGGGTGGTGTCGCAGAAGGGCGAGGACGAGGGAACGACGCTCGACGGCACCGCGTTGATCGACCTGACCCAGGTGGCCAGCGTCGAGGTGGAGAACACCAGTGGAAAGAAGTTCACCAGCCTGCAGCTCTGATATCCGTACCCCGCACGACGACGATGCCCACGCCGGCCGGCGTGGGCATCGTCGTCACGGGGACCTACCGGTACTTGGCGGCGCAGGTGGCAACTCCGGGAGCGGAGAAGGCGTCCCGGAACGCCTCGACCCGGGCGAACCCGGACGGAACACTGGCACCGTCGACGTCCGCGGCGATCAGGCTGTCGGCGGTCAGCATCTCGGCCACCGCCTCGTCCAGGTCGCCGGGAGAGAGCTGCAACGCCGCACCCCGGCCCGCCACGATGCTGCCGGCCCAGACGCCGGTGAGGCACGCCGTACGCTGCCCGGCGGCGAGCCCGCGCAACGGGTAGCCGGCCGCCCGTTGGAGGGACAGCGCGTACCGCGAGGCGACCTCGGCGAAGGCGGCGAAGTCACCGATGCCCCCTCCCCTGCGACCCTGTTGGGGCGTGGATCCGATGCGGACCAGGGCGTCGAGGTCGAGCCCGATGGTGTCCGTTGCGGGGCAGTAGGCCGCGGGTGCGGTCGGGGCGGCATCCGGACACCCGTTCACCACCGCACCCACCGTCGGCGGCTCGGCCCCGGTCTGCGCGTACGCGTTGCGCAGGGTGGTCAGCAGTGCCCGCAGCCCATCCGGATCGTCCACCGGCAGGTCACCGGCACCGTCGTCCCGTACCTGGTCGGCGGTTGCCTGCTGGGTGATCCGCCGGCGTACCTCGGCGTCGTCAATCTGCGCGCACCGCCGGGGCCCGTCGCCGAAGCCGAACTGGAAGGCGGACACCCGGTCGAACGCGTTGCCGTGCGCACCCTGCGCGTCGAATCCGGTGCCTGCGGAGTCGCGGATGAAAAACAGGGTGGACATGATCTGGTTCAGACCGGGTCCGGTGGAGAGCTGGAAGTGCGGGGCGTTCCCCTCCGCCACCCACCGGAAGAAGCTGCCCGCGTAGCAGTCGGCCTGCTGTTCCTTGACGATCGAGGCGGTCTGCGGACCGATGCCGCCGGTGGCGCCGAGCCGGAACTGTACGGCGTGACCCAGCTCGTGTGCCAGCACCGCCACCACCGACATCGGACCGAACGAGTCGTCCAGGGTCGGCAGGAGCTGACCCCGGTCCCAGGCGACGGTGTCGTCGGCCGCGCAGTAGAAGGCGTTGACCAGTCCCGCCGTGCCGGTCCCGCACACCTCGACCCCGGCACCACCGGAGTCGTAGGAGATGAGCCGGGTGACCGGCTCGAACCGCCTGCCGAAGTTCGCCGGCAGCGCCTCGGTCCAGTATTTCTGCACGTCGTCGACGGCGTCGAGCGCCAGCCGGTCGATCCGTCCGCCGTCGCCGCCTTCGGCGGTCAGCCGCGAGCCGGTCACGTCCGGCCGGGGGCCGCTGTCGCCGGTGGTGATGTCGAGTCCGGCGACCTTGGTCGCGCTCCAGCGTTCGACGCCACCGGTGCCGGCGACGGACTGCGTACAGGCTGCCAGCAGGGTCGCCGCCAGCAGCACCGGCACCCGCCTGAGTGGACGGGTGGACCTCGTCATGTTCATGCACCATCTCCGAATCCGTCGTCTGCGGGGGTACGCGTCCCGGTTGCGCCGGCCGGCTCCGACCGAGGCCGGGCCCACGGGTCCGGGCACGTACGAAGACGGGTGTGCCGGGCTGGTGTGGAGCCAGTCCGGCACACCCGGGGCGGTGCTGGATCAGCCTAGGAAAACCGAGGCCACGGCGTTGTCGAAGCCGATCGTGGACAGGTCGGTGACGTCCCCGTCGATGACCGTCGAACGGCCCTTGCAGTTGGCCTCGGACCAGATCTTCAGCGATCCGGGGGCCGCCAACGAGGAGGTCACGCCCGGCCGGCTGAGGTTCTGGCAGCCGGTGCCGCCGACGCCCTGGGAGGCGCCGTTGTCGCTGAAGTTGGCGTCGTCGAAGAGGACGGCGCTGGTGGCGGGCGCGGCCTGCGGGTTGCCCGGGTTGGCGTCCGGGGCGGTGTCGCCGCCGGCCGGTACGCCGGCCTTCGTCCCGGTAGGCGTCACGCCGAACCAGGTGCCGCCGACGCCGTTGCCGAGGGTGTCACCGGGCTTGGTGTCCTTGGCGAAGCGGTAGACCGGCCATCCCCCGATGGTGACCTGGCGGGTACCGTCGGCGCGCTTGACCGTGCCGACCGCGGACTTCTTGATGCCGGCGATGAAGATCTTGCCGCCCGGTGCGACCGTGACCGGTGGCCAGGTCACCGCGCAGGCGTCGTTGCAGTTCGACTTGGACGGCTTGGCGGTGTCCTTGTCGAACCGGTAGAGGGTCAGGCCCGCACCGTTGACCACGACCGGATCGAGGTCACCTGCCCTGCCTGCGGTGAGCTGCACCCACTTCTGCGCGGCGGGAATGGCCGCACCGGTGGCGGTGCCCCCATTGGGGACCGCCCAGTCGCCGGTGCCGGCCGGGGAGTTGTTCGACTTGGCGGTGCCCGAGAGCAGCGACAGGTCCGACGCCCCGGTGCCGTCACCCTGACCGGTGGCCTGGGTGGTGGCCGGTACGGCGGGAGGCTGCGCTGCCGGGGCGCTCTCGTTGGAGTCGCACGCCGACAGCATCGCCACACCGGCGGCCAGCAGGACTGCGAGTGGCACGAAACGCTTGCGCAACATCTGAGTTCTCCAGTGTCTACCCGGCTCCAGCACATCCGGAAGCCGTTCGGCATCCACACGGGGCCGGCGCGAAATCGGTTCAGTCGGTCTCCGGGCCAGCGGGCGGAGCATGCGGTGGAGCACCGCCGGGGGTGGTCGCGGCCGGCACGGAACGGGGTGCCTCGATGACCGTCGGAGGGCAACCGACGGTGGGTACCCGCCGGGGTCACTACACCCTTCCGACCGCCGACGGGCAGACCGTGGCGGCCAGGTTGCGGGCCAGCCTGCTGGATCCGTACCCCACGATCGAGATCGCGGGTGTCAGGTACCGCACCGGGCCCGGAATCCCGCTCGGGCTGCGGATCCTGGCGCTGCTCCCGTTTGTCCTCGTGATCGCGGGCGGACTGCTCGGCGGGGTGATCGCGGCGGCCGGTCTGGTGGCGAACTTCGGCATCGCGCGCGGTTCGCAGTCGACCGCCGTGAAGGCGATTTTCATGCTCCTGGTTCTCGCGGGGACGTTCCTGGCATACACCGCAGTCGTCGCGCTGCTGCTCCTCTAGGCACAGCCGCCGGCAAGCCCGATCGCACACCAGTTCGTCACCTTTGCTGGTGTGCCGCTTCACCGTGCCGGCATAATTATCGACCTTGCATGGACTCTTCACCCCTGCCCCGACGCCCCTCTGGAGCACCCTGTGTCGGCAGAGTTCGCCCTGCGTGAGGCCCTGAGGCGGGACTTCGCGCGCAACCGGGACTGGCTCACCCGCGCGGTTCTGCTCGTCTTCCGCTACGGGCAGTGGGCGAGCCGGCGCAGCGGCGCCACCAGGCTCCTCCTCGCACTGCCGCACAAGGTCGCCAACCTGCTCCTGCTCCGGCTCGCGGTCGGGTGCGACCTACCCGCGCAGACGACCTGCGGGCCGGGGTTACGCCTGCACCACGCCGGACGAGGTGTCGCCATCCACCGGCGGGCGGTCCTGGGCGCCGACATCACCCTCTTCCACGATGTCGCGATCGGCCAGCGCGACAACACCGGCGAGCCGATCCTCGAGGACGGCGTCATGGTGGGGGTGGGCGCCCGCATCCTCGGCCCGGTACGTCTCGGCACCGGTGCTCGGGTGGGCGCCAACGCCGTCGTACTGGACGACGTGCCTGCGGGCGGAACGGCCCTCGGCCCCCGCGCCACGATCCGCCCCGCGAGCCGTACCCAACCAGCGCCGGAAGGCGCCAACGCCTCCTGAGGGCGGCGAGCGCCGGTAGGTGCTCCGTTCCGGGCCCGCCGATCGGCGTGACGGCGGTCGTCCACCGGGGACCACCACCGCCACGCCGATCGGGGCCGACCTAGGTCTGGCAGAGGATGCCGAGGTCGTCGACCCACGCGGCCAACGTCGTACCGCTGGCGTTGCCGATCAGCGAGACCCGGACGAGTACGTCGGTCGGGCCGTGTTTCCACTCGGTCGATACGAACGTGTACGGGGCGTCGCCGCTGAGCACCACCGTCCTGATCGCCACGTACGTGAAGTTGACCGGGTTGATGATCTCGAAGTTGACCTGTTGGGCGGCCAGGGCCGGATTGACGTGGATCCCGGCCGTGCAACTGGTCGTCGGCGGCAGCGAGACCCGGCGGCTGACCGAGGAGAACCCCGCACCGCGCATCGAGACGAATCCGGAGCGGATCCCGTTGTGCGGCTGCGAGAGGCTGACGCCGCCCGTCCCGTCGCCGACGTGGGTGAAGCTCCAGTTGGCCGCCTGGGTCCCCTCGAAGCCGTCCTGGACGGTGATGATCGAGGCGCTGGCCGGCGACGCGGTCATCCCGATCAGTGCCGCCGTCAGGCCGAGCAGGGCCGCCATGACCGCCGCCCGACGCGGTGTACGCGACCGGGGTGTGCCCTGCGGCGTCCGGGTGGACGACTGCCGGACCGAACCCGGGTAGATGATGGTTCGCATTACTGATCACCTCGTGATCTGGCTGGTGGGGAGCCCTGTGGCACCCCGCTGACCAGATGTCTAGTCGGCGGATCGTTGTCCGGCTTCGGGGGCGGTTCGCGGACAATCAACCCCGCACAACCACCCCCGGCCGCAGGTCGTGGGTCGAAGAGGTGCGATATTCCCTCGGGAGCCGGCCACCCGCCGTAGCGTGGACAACGTGAACGATGCTCACGTGACCCGCAGGCTGCTGCTCACGGGCATCGGCTCAGCCGCGGTGGCGGCGGGTCTGGCCGGCTGCGGGTCGTCCACGGCGAAAACGCCGACGCGTCAGGTGGCTGCCTCACCCCGGGCCTCCACCGGTCGGCCGGCCACGTCGGCGACGTTCGACGAGGCCGCGCTCCGCCGGAAGATCGCGAGTCTGCTCGTGGTCGGCTTCCGCGGCGAGACGGTCGGCACCAACGACTGGATCGTGAAGGCGATCAGGAACGGCCTCGGTGGGGTCATCCTGTTCGACCGCGACCTGGAGACCGACGCCGCCCGCAACATCACCTCACCGGGCCAGGTCACCGCCCTCGTCAAGAGCCTCCGGCAAGCCTCTCCGGGGCGACTGATCGTCTCGATCGACCAGGAGGGCGGCAAGGTGGCCCGGCTCAACCCGGGCAACGGCTTCCCCGCCACGAAGTCGGAAGCCGAGATCGGCGCCGCCAACTCCCCGTCCACCACCCGGACCTGGGCGCAGGGCCTGGTGCACGACCTCACCTCGATCGGGGTCAACCTCAACTACGCGCCCGTGGTCGACCTGGACCTGAACCCGAACAATCCCGCGATCGGCAAACTCGCCCGCAGTTTCTCCGCCAACCCGGACGTGGTGGTCAGGAACGCCACCGAGGAGATCCAGGTCCACCGGGCGGCCGGGGTCAGGACGAGCATCAAGCACTTCCCGGGCTTCGGCAGCGCGACCGGGAACACCGACTTCGCCGTCGTCGACGTCAGCAAGACCTGGAGCAGGAGCGAACTCGTACCCTTCCAGCGGCTGATCGACAGCGGAACCGTCGACTCCGTGCTGGTCGCGCACCTGCTCATCAAGCAACTCGACCCGAGCCGCCCCGCATCCCTGTCCCCGGCGGTCGTCACCGACCTGCTCCGCGGGCAGCTCGGCTGGCAGGGTCCCGTGGTCAGCGACGACATGCAGGCCGTCGCGATCACGAGCAAGTTCGGCCGGGACGAGTCCGTCGCGCTGGCGCTCGAAGCCGGCCTCGACCTGCTCGTCTTCGGAAACCAGCAGGTGTACGACACGAAGATCGTCGACGAGACGCTCGACAACGTCGTCAACCTGGTACGCACCGGGCGCCTCACCGAGGCGCGGATCGACCAGTCGGTGGAGCGCGTCAACGCCCTGCGCCCGAAGGGCTGACGGCTGCGCCCGACCGGCGGCCCCCTGTTGCGGCGCCCCTCCCGGACGTGGCGACCTACCGGCCGAGTCGGGCCGCGCTGAGCAGCTCGAAGAAATCCCAGACCGCCTCGCCGGTCCAGAGCAGCGAGGCCACCGCCAGTGACACCGGCAGTGCCCGCAACGCGCGCGAGCGGACGGGCGGATGGGGGTGCAACAACTCCGCCACGCGGCGCGGGACAACCCCGCCGGGCGCTGCGGCGTGCAGGCCGTGCGGGAGGTCCTGCCTCCCGGTGGCGGCCAGGGCGGCCACGCCGATGGCGTGGGCGACCGTACGGCGACTGCCAACCTCGACCGCGGCCTGCTCGTCGGCGGCCCGTTCCACGAGGTAGTCGACGTGGCGGGGCACCCACCACAGCGCCGGGTGGGTGGCGGCGGCGAGTTCGGCCAGCCGGAGGAGCCGGTGGTGACCCGCGGCCAGGTGCGCGTGCTCGTGGGCGAGCAACGCGTCGAACTGCCGGTCGGTGAGCAGCCGGCGCATGCCGGTGGTGACCACGACGTGACCGGGGTGGCCCGGGACGGCGAACGCCTGGGGCGACTCGTCGGACAGGACCACGAGCGGGCCACCGGCGGGCAGCCCGACCTGACCGAGGTCGAGTGCTCGACGCTGCCGGCGCCAGCGCCGGGCGACCGATACCACGCCGATCACCAACAGTGCGGCGCTCAGCCACGGCGCCCAGGCCACGTACGCGGTGTCGGCCGCGACCACCGGGGACGACCAGCCGAACGTCCGGCCGACGGCCGGCACCTCGGCGATCGCCACCAGTGCGAACACGCCGAGGTTGATCATGCTGGCCGCGCCGACGGCAACGGTCGACCAGGCCACGATGACCGCCGCGATCGACGGTGGCAGCCGATCGGCCAGCAGCCGGATCGCCACCACGATCAGTGGCGGAACCACAACCACCGACCAAACGAGATGATCGAACATGCCCCTCCGTCCGGACCGGTCGAGTGTGCCACGAGGCCGGGAGGACCCGACGGAGGCGGTGGGAGCGAGCCGATAGAGTCGACCGCGATGAGTACGACACCGCCCTCTCCCGCGGCCGAACCGTCCGAGAACGGACGTCGGCGCTCCGGCCAGCTCGAAGCCCAGGTGGTCACCATCCTCGTCGAGGCCGGCGCCCCGTTGACCCCCGGTGAGGTCCGTGATCGGCTCGATCCGGGTGGCCCGCTGTCCTACAGCACGGTGGTGACCACGCTCAGCCGGCTGTTCGACAAGGGTGCCGTCAGCCGGGAGCGGGACGGTCGGGCCTACCGCTACGGTGCCGTACGCGACGCCGCCGGCCTGGTAGCCGAGCGGATGCGCCGACTACTGACCGCCGAGCCCGATCGCACCTCGGTACTGCGACGGTTCGTCAGCGCACTCGACGACCGCGACGAACGGATCCTGCGCGCTCTGCTCGCCGAGGACACCGACTCGTGAGATTGGCCGGTTGAGGACGCCCGGCGACCAACCGGCTCCGGTCCTGGCCGCCGCAACCCGGGCAGACGCTACCGGAACCGTCGCACGCAGGCGCTGGTGCTGAACGTGGACGGTCCCAGGGTCGTGATCCGCCGGGGCCGACTCCTACAATCGTCGGCGGTGGACCGTAGCGCAGAGGTCGTCGCGTCCGACTGCACATCGGAAGGACGCCGGTTCGAATCCGGCCGGTCCCACCGCGAGCGTCTACCGCTGACCCGGTGGCCCGGCGGAGTTCCCGCTTCTGCCGGCGGGCCGTCGAGCGGCGGGAGGGGGCACCAGTTGGTCCCACGCGGTCATCGCACAGGTGACGATCTCGTCGAGCGCTTCGCGGCTCGCGCCGTCGCGGGCCTGGATCGACATCCCCTGCTGTACGGCACCGAAGAAGCGGGCGACCATTCCGGTGTCGACCGTCGGTGGCACGTCGCCGTCGGCCACGCCCCGTTCGATCCGTACGCGGAGCCCGGTGATGTCGTTGTTGCGGCACTCGGCGAGAAACCGGCGGACTTCGTCGTTTCCGGCCGGACCTGTGGTGGCAGCCAGTACGACCATGCAGCCCAACGGGCGCGACGGATCAACGTGCGACCGAGCGTTGTGTCGCAGCATCGCCTCGATGCCCGCCCGCGCGGTGTCACCTTCCTCGAGTGCAGCCTGCGGTGCCGCGCCCTCGGTCGCGTTGTAGTGCGCGACGGCCTCGCGGAACAGCGCTTCCTTGCTACCGAAGGCGGCATAGAGGCTCGGCGAGGCGATGCCCATCGCGGCGGTGAGTTCGGTCATCGAGGCACCCTCGTAGCCGTGTTGCCAGAACACCTCCATTGCGCGCCCGAGCGCGACCGTTCGATCGAACGTACGTGGTCGTCCCCGTCCCGGCATCCGCTCCTCCATTCCCTCAGGAGGATATTCCGCCGAACGACCGTCGTTCGTCGCCTCACCCCTCCACCGCCTTCAGCCCGGCGATGCCGACCACGATGAGCCCGAGGAAGGCGAGCCGCGCGGGTGCGGCACTCTCGTTCAACGCGACGATGCCGGCGATCGCGACCCCCACCGCCCCGATCCCGACCCAGACCGCGTACGCGGTGCCGACCGGCAGGGACCTCAACGCCCAGGCCAGCAGGACGAAGCTGAGCAGTGCGGTGGAGATCGCCAGGGTGGACGGCCACAACCGGGTGAAGCCCTCGGACTGCCGGAGCGCGATCGCCCAGACGATTTCCAGCAGGCCGGCGGCAACAAGGACGAGCCATGCCATGACGGGAACCTTCTTCGTCTCGAACGGCGGTCAGGCGGCGAAGCCGCCGTCGACCGAGATGGATGCACCGGTGATGTAGCGCCCGCCGTCACCGGCCAGGTGGCTGACGGTGGCGGCGATGTCGGTCGGCTCCGCGTAGTGTCCGAGTGCGATGAACGTCCGTTCGTGGTCGGCGCCCTCGCCGTCCGCCGGGTTCATGTCGGTGTCGGTGGAACCCGGATGCACCACGTTGACCGTGATCCCGCGCTCGCCGAGATCGCGGGCAAGGCCCTTGGTCAGGCCGACGAGTGCGCTCTTGCTCATGGCGTAGAGGGTCACACCGGCGTACGGGACCCGCTCGGCGAAGCAACTGCCGATGCTGATCACGCGACCGCCCGTACCCATGTGCCTGACCGCCGCCTGGGTGGCCAGGAAGACACCGCGTACGTGGATGCCGAGGGTCCGGTCCAGCTCCGCGAGACTGACGTCCTCGATCGGGCCGTACGGGAACACCCCGGCGTTGTTGACGAGGATGTCGAGCCGGCCCAACTCGGCGACCGTACGCGCGACCGCGTCGACCACTCCCCGGGCGCTCGCGCTGTCGGCCGGTATGGCCACCGCGCTGCGTCCCAGTGTCTCGACGTCGGCCACCAGAGCCTTGGCCCTGTCATCCGCGTTGACGTAGGTGAACGCCACATCGGCACCGTCGCGGGCGAGTCGCTCCACGACGGCCGCACCAATACCCCGACTGCCCCCGGTCACCAGGGCGACCTTGCCACCAAGTCCGGCCACACCGCTCTCCATCTCCGCGTCAGCACTTCTGTGTCGATCGGCACAATATAGAGAACCATACCTGCTTCTGTGGACCTTGGGTACCGGGCCGCGTTCCGACGGTCACGAGCGGCGGGCTCCACCCGTGCCGCCGACCGGTTCGGCGGACCGACCCTCCGCACTTGAAGAGAAATTGAAGCGGCGTCCGGCACCCTGGGCGCATCGGGGGGTCGCCGCCTGAGCTGGGCGGGACGGAGCATCGTTGGTGAAGATGGGTGCTGAACGTGGGCATGGTGCTGCTGTCCGACCCGGCCGTGACGGCGACGCTGGTACGCGAGTGCGGTGAGCCGTTGGTCGACCTGCGCGACGTTGAGGCGTTGCGGCTCGACCACCGGCTCGCCGACTCCGACGGCGCGTACGCCCGGCTGCGGGTGGGCGTGGTCGACCGTCTGGTCACCGCGCAGACCCTGCTCCCGTCCGGGATCCGGCTCCTGGTCATCGAGGGGTACCGGCCGTTGGCGCTGCAGGAGCAGTACTTCGAGGCACACGTCCAGCGGTTGCGCGAGCGTACGCCGGAGGCCGAGGAGTCGGCGCTGCGTCGCCACGCCAGCCGGTACATCTCCCCGCCGTCGGTGGCGCCGCACGTGGCCGGGGCGGCGGTGGACCTGACCCTGTGCAGTGTCGACGGCGAGGAACTCTGGATGGGTACGGCGGTGAACGACACCGACACCACCGCGTGCCACACCGACTCGGCCGACATCGGTGCCGAGGCACGGGCCAACCGGAAGCTGCTCTGCGATGCCATGCGGGGCGCCGGCCTGGTGAACTATCCGAGCGAATGGTGGCACTGGTCGTACGGCGACCGTTACTGGGCGTACACGAGCGAATCCAGCCATGCCCCCTACGGCCCGATCAGTTCCTGACCCGACAGAACGGCCAAAGCAACACCACTAGCATCCAACCAGGAACCCGGGTGGCGGCTGGAGGTCGATTTGCTACAGGTCCGACTTCTCGGTCCGGTCACGGCCCAGTCCTCGGACGGGCCGATCCCGCTGGGTGGGAGCAAACCACGGGCACTGTTCGCGGCCCTGGTCCTGGAGCGGGGACGGGTCGTACCGGCCAGCCGCCTGGTCGACGTGATCTGGCCGGACGGGCCGCCGGAGAGCGCCCGAGCGCTGATCCAGACGTACGTCTCCACCCTGCGCAAGGCGTTCGCCCGGCACGGCCACCCGGACGTCATCGGCACCCACCCGCCCGGCTACCTGGCGCGACTCGACGACGCGACGGTGGACGCCGACGTCCTCGCCGGACTCGTCGACGAGGCGAGGGAGCAGGCCGGACTGGGTGACCACGGCGGCGCGGCGGACCTGCTGCGCGAGGCGATCGCGCTGAGTCGCGGACCGGCCCTGTCGGGTCTGGGGAAGTCGCCACTGGCCGCCGAGGCCCGACGGCTCGACGAACTGCTCCTGGTGGCGCAGGGCGAGCGGGTCGCGGCCGAGCTGAACCAGGGTCGCCTCGACCACCTCGCCGAGCTGACCGGGCTGGTGAACCGTCATCCGACCAACGAACGGCTGCGCGGGCAGCTCATGGTGACCCTGTACCGGCTGGGGCGGCAGACCGACGCACTGGCCTGTTATCGGGAGGGCCGGTCGGCGCTGGTCGAGGAGTTGGGCGTGGAGCCGGGCCCGCACCTGCGGGAGCTGCACAACGCGATCCTGCGCGGTGACGGCGAGGTGCTGCACGGCGGCCGGTCCGAGCCGGATCCGGGGCCGCCCCTGGTGGTACCGGTGCAGGTCCCGCTCGCCCCGTCGGACTTCACCGGACGCGAGGCGGAACGCGACGCGCTGGTCGCAGCGTTACGGGCCAGCACACCGGGTACGCACGTGCTGGCCGGCCAGGGTGGCAGTGGCAAGTCGGCGCTGGCCGCCCGGGTGGCCCAGCAGGTGCGGGAGTCGTTCCCGGACGGTCTGCTCTACGCCGACCTGCGCGGGATGACCGACTCCCCGGCGACACAGGACGAGGTGCTCGCCGGATTCCTCCGCTCGCTCGGCGTCGGCCTGGCGCACATCCCCGATTCCTCCCGCGAGCGGACCGAGTTGTACCGCAGCCTGGTCGCCGGGCGACGGGTTCTGGTGCTGTTCGACGACGCCGCGAACGAACGGCAGGTCCGGCCCCTGCTGCCGGCCGGACCGCAGTGCGCGGCGCTGATCACCTCGCGGGACCGGCTGGCCGGGCTGGCCGGGGCGAGGCTGACCGAGATCGGGGTGCTCACCGACGACGAGGCGTGGGCGTTGCTCTGCCGGATCATCGGCGCGGAGCGGGCCGCCGGGGACGTCGCCTCGGCCCGGGGCATCCTGGCCGGCTGCGAGAACCTGCCGCTGGCGATCCGGATCGCGGGTGCCCGGCTGGCCACCCGCCGGCACCTGCCGCTCGGCGTACTCGCCGTTCGTCTGGCCGACGAGCGTCAGCGCCTCGACGAACTCGCCGCCGGTGACCTCGCCGTACGGTCCAGCATCACCCTGAGCTACCGGGCCCTGGACGAGCAGGCCGCCGTGGCACTGCGTCGGCTCGGTTTCTTCGGCATCCCCGAGTTCGACGCCTGGATGCTCGGCCGGCTGCTGGACACGTCCGAGCCGGCCGCGGAGCGGCTGCTGGAGCTGCTGGTGGACGCGCACCTGGTGGAGTTCACCGGGGTCGACCCGACGGGCGCGCTGCGTTACCGACTGCACGACCTGGTCCGCCTCTACGCGCGCGAGCGGGCGGAGGCCGACGAACCGGCCGAGGCGCTGCGGGACGCGGTGGTCCGGGCGGTCACCGGTTGGCGGGCCGTCATCGACCACATCACCACCACCTTCCCGCCGGCCGAGGTGGTCTGGCACAAGCCGTCCGGGCCGCGCTTCCCGGTGCCGGACGAGCTGGCGAGGCGGGTGCTCGGCGACGCGGCGGGCTGGTTGCAGCGCGAGGAGTCGGTGCTGGCGATCGGGCTCGAACGGGCGGCGGCGATCGGCCTGGACGAGCTGGCCTGTGACTTCGTGTCGGCGCGGATGGCACTGGAGTTGGAGGGCGCGAACCGCTTCGAGTTCCGGTCCCGGATCGTGAACGCCGCGTTGGAGGCGAGCGTGCTGGCCGGCAACCTGCACGGCGAGGCGGACATGCTGACGGAGCTGGCCCACCTGCGCTACGCCGAGGACCGCTACAGCGAGTCCCGGCAGCACTTCGGTGAGGCGCTGAGCAGGTTCCGGGCCCTGGGGAACGTACGGGGGCAGGCCTCGGCGCTGGCCGGGCTTGGTCTGGCCTGCCGGGAGCCCGGTCACCTGGCCGAGGCGCTGCACTTCCTCAACCAGTCGGCGGAGCTGCTGCGTACCCTGGACGACGCCGTCGGCCTCGGCTACGTGCACCGGGTACGCGGTTCGGTCCTGCTGGAGCAGGGCAACTTTCCGGCGGCGCTCGCCGACCTGGAACTGTCCATGTCGGCGTACCGGCGTACCGGCAGCCAGCGGGGGGTCGCGTACACGCTGCGCAGTCTCGGGCTCTACCACCGCGCCCGGGGCGAGTACCACGAGGCGCTGCGGGTGTGTGCCGAGGCCGCCGAGATCTTCGCCGAACTCGGCAACGACCTGATGCACTCGTACGCCGTACGCGCCCATGCCACCACCCAGTTGCGGATGGGTCTGGTCGACGAGGCGCTGCCCCGGTTGGAGTGGGTGCTGTCGGTGGCCCGCGACGCCCGGGACCGTTGGGGGCAGGGCGTCGCGCTCCGGGTACTCGGGCAGCTCCACCTCGCCGAGGGGCGGCTCGACCTGGCGGAGGATCTGCTCGACTCGGCGATGTCGCTGTGGGACACCGTTCAGGCCCCGCTCTGGCGGGCGCGTACGGAGTACGTCCTCTCCCTGGTGTACCGCGCACGGGGTGACCTCGACGCGGCGGACCGGGCGTACGCGAACGCCCACCGGGTCTTCCACGACCGCAACTCCCGCGAGTACGTCGAGCTGAGCGCGGCGCCAGCACCGGCTTCGGCCGGTCCGACACTCCACTGAGGGCCACCCACCCGCATTTCCGGGAATCGATGCACGGCATCGATTCCAGTGTTGACGTGCCCGTAGCACGTCGGTAACATTCGGCCAAAGCGCTGCAAGATTACGACAAAGACCTGCTTGTTTTGCCGCTTGCATCTGCAATTTCCAGTGGGGCCGCTCCCTGCGGTGTTTCTCCCCCGTCCCGGAGAGGCCCGGTGGTGCCGTCGCTCTCGCTTCCCCCCACCCCTACCGACCGGCCCGCCCGTAGCCCACGGGCTCGACCGGTCACCTGTCGATCCACGCCCGACCCCACGCCCATGGGGATCCACCACACGCGCAAACGTCCCTCCACGCGACAAGGACAGCAGATGAGACGAACCAATCCGGTCAGGTTGGTGGCGACCACGGTCGCCGCCGCCATGATCGCCACCGTGGGGTGGACGGCCGTCGCGAACGCGGCCGCCCAACCCGACCCCTCCCTCGGCCAGACCGCCGCGAACGCGGTCATCGCCCCGAACGCCGTCGTCAACCTCGCCCAGGGCCGCCCCACCCAGGAGAGCGGCCACGCCGACGTCTACGACTCGGCCCGCGCGGTCGACGGCAACCAGGGCAGCTACTGGGAGAGCGCCAACAACTCCTTCCCGGAGTGGATACAGGTCGACCTCGGCTCGTCGGTCGCCGTCAACCGGGTCGTACTGAAGCTGCCGACCTCCGGTTGGGGCACCCGTACGCAGGCGTTGAGCGTGCAGGGCAGCACCAACGGGTCGTCCTTCAGCGACCTGGTCGGGTCGCAGACGTACACCTTCAACCCGGCGGTGAACGCCAACTCGGTCACCATCAACTTCGGCCAGGCCACCACCCGCTACCTGCGGATCAACATCACCGCCAACAGCGGTTGGCCGGCCGGGCAGCTCTCCGAGCTCGAGGTCTACGGCCCGGACACCGCCGCCGACACGACCGCGCCGAGCGTTCCGGGCACCCTGTCCCACACCCAGTCCGGTACGACGATCACCCTCAACTGGGGCGCGTCGACCGACAACGCCGGCGGCAGCGGGATGGCCGGGTACGACGTCTACCGCAACGGCGCGTACCTGCAGTCCGTCGGCAACGTGACCACGTTCAGCGACACCCAGCCGACCACGGCCACCGTGTCGTACTACGTGCGGGCCCGGGACGTCGCCGGCAACCTGTCGGGCAACAGCAACACCGTGACCCGCCCCGGCAGCGGTGACACCACCGCCCCGAGCGTGCCCGGCACGCTGTCGCACAGCACCTCGGGCACCGTCATCACCCTCAACTGGGGCGCCTCCACCGACTCCGGCGGCAGCGGCCTGGCCGGGTACAACGTCTACCGGGGCGGGAGCCTGATCGCGACGTTGGGCACCGTGCTGACGTACCAGGACACCCAGCCGACCACGGCGACGGTCTCCTACTACGTGCGGGCGCGCGACGGGGCGGGCAACCTGTCCGGCAACAGCAACACCGTCACCCGGACCGGCACCCAGCCTCCCGGCTGCACCAACGTCGCGCTCGGCAAGACCATGACCGCGACCGGCTCCACCTTCAGCTTCACCCCGGAGAAGGCGAACGACGGATCGCTGACCAGCTACTGGGAGGGCGCGGCGGGCTACCCGCAGAGCCTGACCGCGGTCCTCGGTGCGAACCACGTCATCACCTCGGTGAACGTGAAGCTGAACCCGGATCCGGCCTGGGGCACCCGTACCCAGAACTTCCAGATCCTCGGCCGCGACCAGGCCGCGACCGCCTACACCAACCTGGTGTCGGCGGCGAACTACCAGTTCGTCCAGGGCAACAACGTGGTGAGCGTCCCGGTCGGCGCGACCACCGCTGACGTGCAACTACGGTTCAACTCCAACACCGGCGCCCCGTCCGGCCAGGTGGCCGAGTTCGAGGTGTGCGGTACGCCGGCACCCAACGCCGACCTGATCGTCAGCAACACGACCTGGACACCCTCGGCGCCGACCGAGGCCACCCCGGTCACCCTCACCGCCACGGTCCAGAACATCGGCTCGGCGGCGGCCGGTGCGACCACGGTCAACTTCAGCCTGGGTGGCGCGGTCGTCGGCAGCGCGCCGGTGGGTGCCCTCAACGCGGGTGCCTCGACCACGGTCTCGTTCAACGCCGGTAACCGGCCGCTGGGCAGCTACGGCGTGACCTCGGTGGTCGACCCGACCAACACCATCATCGAGCAGAACAACGGCAACAACAGCTTCACCGCACCCTCGCAACTGGTGGTGAGCCAGGCCCCCGGTCCGGACCTGCAGGTGCTGAGCATCAGCTCCAACCCGCCGAACCCGGCGGTCGGTGCGGCGGTCACCTTCACCGTCGCGGTGAACAACCGCGGTACGACCGCGACCGGCGCGACCACGGTCACCCGGCTGGCCGTCGGTGGCACCACGCTCAACACCAACACCCCGTCGATCGCGGCCGGTACGACGGCCAACGTCGCCATCACCGGTAGCTGGACCGCCACCAGCGGTGGCGCCACCATCACCGCGACCGCCGACGCGACCGGTGTGGTCGCCGAGACCAACGAGTCCAACAACGTGTTCACGCAGTCGATCGTGGTCGGCCGTGGCGCGGCGGTCCCGTGGGTGTCGTACGAGGCCGAGGCCGGCCGTTACCAGGGTGCCCTGCTGGAAACGGACCCGCTGCGCACCTTCGGGCACACCAACTTCGCCACCGAGTCCTCGGGCCGCAAGTCGGTACGCCTGAACAGCACCGGGCAGTTCGTCGAGTTCACCTCGACCAACGCGTCCAACTCGATAGTGGTCCGCAACTCCATCCCGGACGCACCGGGTGGCGGCGGCATCGAGGCCAGCATCAGCCTGTACGCCAACGACACCTTCGTCCAGAAGCTGACGCTCTCGTCACGCCACAGCTGGCTCTACGGGAACACCGACCAGCCCGAGGGACTGACGAACACCCCCCAGGGCGACGCCCGGCGGTTGTTCGACGAGTCGCACGCGCTGCTGTCGCAGTCCTACCCGGCCGGCACCAGGTTCAAGTTGCAGCGCGATGCGACCGACACCGCCTCGTTCTACATCATCGACCTGATCGACCTGGAGCAGGTCGCGGCACCGTTGAGCCAACCGGCCGGTTGCACCTCGATCACGGCGTACGGCGCGGTGGCCAACGACGGGCTCGACGACACGACCGCGATCCAGCGGGCGGTCACCGACGACCAGAACGGTGTCATCGGCTGCGTGTGGATCCCGGCCGGACAGTGGCGGCAGGAGCAGAAGATCCTCACCGACGACCCGCTGAACCGGGGTCAGTGGAACCAGGTGGGCATCAGCAACGTCACGATCCGTGGCGCGGGGATGTGGCACTCGCAGTTCTACACGCTGACCGAGCCGCAGGACGTGGTGGGCGGCATCAACCACCCGCACGAGGGCAACTTCGGCTTCGACATCGACAACAACACCCAGATCTCCGACATCGCCATCTTCGGCTCCGGCCGGATCCGTGGCGGGGACGGCAACGACGAGGGTGGCGTGGGCCTGAACGGGCGGTTCGGCGACAACACCAAGATCACCAACGTGTGGATCGAGCACGCCAACGTGGGTGCCTGGGTCGGTCGCGACTACGACAACATCCCCGCCCTGTGGGGACCCGGCGACGGCCTCGAATTCAGCGGCATGCGCGTCCGCAACACCTACGCCGACGGCATCAACTTCACCAACGGCACGAGCAACTCGAGGGTGTTCAACTCCTCGTTCCGTACCAACGGTGACGACGCCCTGGCGGTCTGGGCCAACACGGCCGTGCGGGACCGGGTCGCCGACAACACGCACAACAACCACTTCGTCAACAACACCATCCAGTTGCCCTGGCGGGCGAACGGCATCGCGATCTACGGCGGCTACGACAACTCGATCGAGAACAACCTGATCTACGACACCATGAACTACCCGGGCATCATGCTGGCGACCGACCACAGTCCCCTGCCCTTCTCCGGGACCACCCTGATCGCCAACAACGGGCTCTACCGCACCGGTGGCGCCTTCTGGAACGAGGATCAGGAGTTCGGTGCGATCACGCTGTTCCCGGCGACTCTGGACATCACCGGCGTCACCATCCGTGACACCGAGATCCACGACTCGACCTATGACGGCATCCAGTTCAAGAACGGCGGCGGCAACATGCCCGGCGTCGTGATCAGCAACGTACGGATCGACAAGTCCAACAACGGTGCCGGGATCCTGGCCATGGGCGGCGCCCGAGGTGACGCCACACTCACGAACGTCACCATCACCAACTCGGCCGACGGCAACATCGTCCGGGAACCGGGATCGAGCTTCGTGATCAACGGCGGTTAGCCCTCCGGCTATCCCGGCAAAGGTGGCGTGCTCCCGAGGGTGAGATCAGCTCGGGAGCACGCTCACCGACGGCACACCGGCACCGGCGTCATCCACGCCGGTGCCGGTGTTCGTGGTTCTACCGCTGTCGGTGGCAGCCTTCCCGGCAGCCCGCGACAACGCGGCGAACCCGACGCCGAGGGCGACCACCACCAGCGCGTTGCGGACGAGCAGAAGGGCCGTGCCCTGCCAGTACGGGTCCGCCGAGACGTGTTCGTAGAACCACGGAAAGAGCACGCTGGTCACCCCGGTGGCGACCAGGATCAGGACGGCGGCGACCCGTTGTGTCGTGTCCCGACGGGTCAGGCAGACCGCCGCCACCCCGACCAGCCAGAGCATGTACTGGGGCGAGAAGACGCGGCTGGTCAGCACCGACACGAGGACCGCCAGCAGCGCCACGTCGAACCCGAGCGTGGCGGTCCAGGCGAGCCGGCGACCCCGTACCAGCCACCAGAGGGCGAGCAGACCCAGGCCGGCAACGGTCAGCACGGGCAGCACGACCGTTGCCGCGCGCACGTACGGGTGCTGGAACTCCATCGCCCCGTAGACGTAGACGACGGTGATGGTTCCGTCCCAGAGCCGGGCCAGCACCAGCGGGGACGCACCGATCGACTCGATCTGCAAACCCCGGTCGGACTGGTTGTTCGTGAACCCGGACCAGCCACCGGCGAAGGCGAGCGTCAGGGCACCACCCAGCACGGCGAGCGTGGCGACAAAGCCGGTCAGCACCGGGCGGAGTCCGCGCAACGGTCTGGCGCTGATCAGCAGCAGGACGGGCCAGACCTTGACCAGTCCCCCGATAGCCATGACCCCGCCCGCGACGACCGGGCGACGGACGGTGGCGGCGAGCGCGACCACGGCCGAGGCCGTGACGAAGATGTCGTACCGGGCATAGGTCAGGAGATTCAGACACGGTACGACCACGGCCCAGGCGGCGGCACCGAGCAGCAGCCCGTTCCCCCTGCCCAGCCGGAGCAGGGCGAGCAGGATCAGCAGGTCGGCCAGGAGTGCCGCGACGAAGAACGTGGCCTCGTACCCGCCGACGGAGTCGCCCCCGAGGTGGCGCAGGGTTACGAAGACCACGGCGGCGCCCGGCGGATACTGCCACATCGGGTCGCCGACGGGGACCTGCCAGTCGAGCAGCGCGTCGCTCCAGCGGTGGTACAGCTCCACGTCGGCGAAGACGCCGCCGAAATCGGGAGCCTTGACGACCTTCGTGTAGACCAGCACGAATGCGGTCCTGGTGAAGATCCATACCGCGAGCACAGCAGCCATTGACCAGCGCCGTACGCCCAGGCCCATTACCCACCCTCGTGTTTCGGTCGTCGGCACGGGGCCAGGCGTTTCCGTGGACCCGCAGTCGGCGGGTGCATTGTAGACAGACAATTGTTTCCGAAGTCATTTCCTCGGCGACAACGGTGGTGGTGCGCAGGTGGCCGTCAAGCAGTGGTGGTGACGGGTCGCTCCGGGTTCACACGGTTGTCGGGTCGGCCGCCCGGTCGGTGTGCTCGGTTCCGGCCGGCACCCGGCGGGCGGCGACCAGACCGAAGGCGGCGGCGGTGAAGAACATGACGGTTCCGTAGATCACCGACGGCATCGCCATCCGGGTGTTGTCGAGCAGCGCCGGACTCATCCCGATGGTGATGGCCAGGGTGGCGTTGTGCAGCCCGATCTCGAACGAGGAGGCGACCGACTCCCGGTGCGCGACGCGCAGCGTACGCGGTGCGGCGTACCCGATCGCCAGGCTGACCAGGTTGAAAACCAGGACGATGACGATGACCTCGCCGATGGTCGCGGCGATGTCGTCCTTGATGCCGGTGAGCGCACCGGTGATCATCACGACCAGGACCACGACGGACAGGATCTTGACCGTGCGTTCCATCCACAGGGCGAAGTCGGTGAACCGGGCCCGGACGGCCATCCCGATCGCGATCGGGATCAGGACCATGGCGAAGACCTGGACGACCTTGTCGAACTGGAGGCCGATCGAGCTGTCCGAGCCGACAAAACCGGCCACCGACAGGTTGACGATCAGCGGCAGGGTGAACAGCGCCAGCACCGAGTTGATCGCGGTCAGCGACACGTTGAGCGCGACGTTGCCCCGGAAGAGGTGGCTGTAGAGGCTGGCCGTGCTGCCGCCCGGTGAGGCGGCCAGCAACATCATGCCCACGGCCAGTTCGGGGGCCAGGTCGAAGGCGACCACCAGGCCCAGACAGATCGCCGGCAGGATCAGCATCTGGCAGACCAGGGAGATCACCACCACCCGGGGGTACCGCACCACCCGGCGGAAGTCCTCGACGGTCAGGGTGAGCCCGAGCCCGAGCATGACGATGCCCAGCGCGACGGGGAAGAGCACGAGCGACAACCCGGAACCCATGACGACCCGCCTTCCGATGCGGCCTGCGAGATATCCCCGGATCCTCACACCGCCGCCGCCCGGCACGCATCTCGCGACGTGCGGAAAACCGCCACCGGTACGCGCCGCGAACGGTCACCGGCAACCGGCACGCAGGACATTCGTCCTACGGATCACGGGACGTCTCAGCCTGCCGCCGCACTGTCCCGTCTCCGTAGCGTCTGCGTTGTCGAAATCGCGAAAGGGAGATGCTGTGATGCCGGAGACGACCAACCTCGAACCGCCGACCGTACGTCGGCCCCGCCTGCGCCGTACGGTCACGCTCCTGGTGGCGGCGGCGGTCGCCCTCGCCGTCTGGGTGGTCAGCGTTCCACTGGCCGGGCTCGACCTCACCCTCGGGTCGGGTACGGAGCAACAGACGGTCACCCCCGCGTCGGTGGTGGCCGTCCCGCTGCTGGTGGGTGGCGCCGGGTGGGCACTGCTGGCGTTCCTCGAAGGCCGCTTTCGCGGCGGTCGCCGAGCCTGGCTGATCACCGCCTGGGCGGTGCTGGTGTTGTCACTGCTCGGACCGGTCACCTCCGGGGCCTCCGGCGGCGTACTCGCCGCGCTGCTCGGCATGCACGTGCTGGTCGGTGTGACGCTGATCGTCGGGCTCGCGCCGGCGTCGGCTCGTTGAATGGATGTGGCGATGAGAACTGACGACCGCACGACCGACTGTGTCGAGACCGAGCCGGTCCTGGCGTGGGTCACCCGCCATCCCGGCCCCTGGTTCGCCCTGATCTGGGCGCCCGTACTCCTGGTGGCGCCGCTCATCGACGCGCTGGTGGAGGGACAGGCGCTGCGGGCGACCTACCTGGTGGTGCTCGGCGCGGCATACGCGGTGACGGTCCGGCTCCCGTTCCGACCCGGTACGCGTACCCGACGCGGCGCCGAGGTGGCCCTCGTACTCCTCACGGTGTTGTGCACCGGATACCTCGTGGGCTGGCGTACGGATCGGGAGTTCATCTTCCCGCTGCTCGCAATCGCCGCCGCCGTCGCCGTACGGCAGCGGTGGGCGTTGAGCCTGATCGCGTCGCTCACCATCAGCGGGGCGCTGGTCCCCGGTCTGGAGAGCGGGTCGGTGGAGCTCGCCCTGTCGCTCGGGTTCGCGACGTTCTTCGCCGGTGCGGCGACCTTCCTGGTGCAGTACCTCGTCGGTGTGGTCGGCGAACTCACCCGGACCCGCGAACAGCTCGCCCGGGCCGCCGTCGCCGAGGAGCGACTGCGGTTCTCCCGCGACCTGCACGACCTGCTCGGGCACACGCTGTCGCTGGTGGTGGTGAAGGCGGAGGCGGTCAGGCGGCTGCTCGGCCGGGACCCGGACTCGGCCGTCGAGCACGCCCGTGACATCGAGACGATCGGCCGGCAGGCCCTGACCGAGGTACGCGAGGCGGTGAGCGGGTACCGGACCGTACGCCTGGTCGAGGAGTTGACGAACGCACGGACCGCGCTGGCCGCCGCGAACGTCCGGGTCGACGTGACGTCGCCGGCGGTCGAGCTGGACCCGCGGGTCGACTCGCTGCTCGGCTGGGTGGTACGGGAGGGGACGACAAACGTGCTGCGGCACGCCGGGGCCGGCAGTTGCCGGATCGAGGTGCGAGTGGATGGCAGGGTCGCCAGCGTGGAACTCGTCGACGATGGACACGGCGGTACGGCGGGAGCCGGCAGCGGCCTGCGCGGCCTGCGGGAACGGGTGGAGGACCTCGGTGGCGAGCTGACCGTGACCACCGGCGCGACCGGTTTCCGGCTGGCGGCGTCCGTGCCCGTACCCGTGCTGTCCGGGCAGGGCTGATGTCGGACCCGACGCGGATCCTGATCGCCGAGGACCAGGGCATGATGCGCTCTGCGCTCGCGAGCCTGCTCAACCTCGAGGAGGACATGAGCGTGGTGGCGACCGTCGCGCGCGGCGACGAGGTGGTGGCCACGGTGCTCCGGGAGCGTCCGGATGTGGTGCTGCTCGACATCGAACTGCCGGGGCGCAGCGGCCTCGACGTGATCGGCGAGGTGATCGGGGCGCTGCCCGGCTGCGTTGTCATCGTCGTCACCACCTTCGGCCGCCCCGGCTACCTCAAACGCGCACTGGAGTCCGGGGCGAAGGGCTTCCTGGTGAAGGACGACCCGGTCGAGGAACTCGCCGCCGCCATCCGCCGGGTCCTCGCCGGTGAGATCGCGGTCAACCCACGGCTGGCCGCGCAGGCGCTCGGCGCCAGCCCGAACCCGCTGTCGGACCGGGAACGGCAGGTGCTCAACGCGTCCTCGGGCGGCGCGACGATCGCCGACATCGCAGCCGGGTTGCACCTGTCGGCGAGCACCGTACGCAACTACCTGTCGTCGGCGATCGGCAAGACCAACGCCCGCAACCGGGGTGAGGCGCTGAGCCTGGCCCGCGACCGAGGTTGGCTGTGACCGCACCCCGGCCGGGCGGCGACGGCGCACCAACCCGGCCGGTACGGGCGTCAGCGGCGGGAGTCGGCCACGGACGAGCCCGCGGGACGCAACTCGGAGGGAATGTCCAGCCCCGCCGCGCCGAGCACCTCCTCGGCTTCGGCCTGTGCGGTGGTGAGCACACCACGCGGGCTGCGGGACAGCCCGAGGGCGACGAGGACGGCACCGGCGGTGGCACCGGCCGCCGCGATGGCGAAGATGACGACGTACTGCGACTCGTGCGGCAGCGGTACCGGCGACCCCTCGATCAGGTTGCGGGTCAACATGGTCACCACCAGGGCGCTGGCCAGTGAGCTGCCGATCGAGCGGGCGATCGAGTTCACGCTGTTGGCGATCCCGGTCTCGGCCGGCCCGACGTGCTCGACCAGCAGGGCCGGCAGGGCGGCGTAGCCGAAGGTGACGGCGGTGTTCACGGCGAAGGAGCCGACGATCACCTGCCAGGTCGTGGTGTGCAGCACGGCGAGGGAGAGGTATCCGAGCGCCGCGAGCAGCAGTGCTATGACCAGGGTGGAGCGGGCGCCGTACCGGGAGACGAGTCGCCCGCCCAGCGGGGCGGTGACCACACCCGCGGCGGCACCGGGCAGCAGGTAGACGACGCTCGCGGCGAGCACGGTCGAGCTGAATCCGTAGCCGGCGAGGGCGGGCGGTGCCTGGACGAACGAGGCCACGGTGAGGAAGACGACGAACAGGGACACGCCGAGGAACAGGCCGGCGACGTTCGCGACGATCAGTGGCCGGTGGGTGAGCATCCGGATGCTCACCAGCGGGTGGGTGAGACGACGTTCGACCAGCACGAAGACGGTGAATGCGACGACGGCCCCGACGAACGAACCGATCACGCGGTTCGAACCCCAGCCCCAGTTGTTGGCCTGTGCGAGGGGCATGAGCAGGAGGACCAGGGCGAGGCCGAGGATGCCCGCGCCCGCCCAGTCGGTACGGCCGACCGCCGTGGGCTCCCGTCGCGGTACGACGTACCAGGCGGCGGCGAGTCCGAGCGCGCTGAGTGCGGTGCCGAGCCAGAAGACCCGGTGGTAGTCGGCCCCGTCGCGGGTGAGCAGCCCGGTGGCGACGAGCCCGATCCCGGCACCGATGGCGAGTGTGCCGCTGACCATCGCCATCGCGCCGGTGAGCCGTTCCCGTGGCAACTCGTCGCGCAGCACGCCGATGCCCAGCGGGAAGAGCGCGAAGGACGAGCCCTGCAGGACGCGGGCGAGCAGCAGCAGCGGCAGGTTGTCGGTGGTGGCGGCGAGCACTCCGCCGAGGAGCACCACGATCAGCACCCCGAGCATGACCGGCCGGCGACCGCGCAGGTCGCCGAGGCGCCCCAGGATCGGCGTCAGCACGGCGGCGGCCAGCAGGTTGGCGGTCACCACCCAACTGGTGGCGTTGGCGCTGGAGTGCAACGACCCGGCGATGGACCCGAGGACCGGTACGACGAGGGACTGCAGGGCGGCGACCAGCAGCACGCCGTACGCGACGACGGGTAGCACGAGACGGGGAACGCGCGGCCCGTCGGAGGTGGTCAGCATGTTCGGGCTCTCTTTTCGCCTGGTTGAAGCACCGAACGTAGAACCGCGAGCGCCCATTTTTCAACACGGTGTCGATAAATCTCGTCGTGACGTCGATCACCGACGACGGCGGGTATAGTGGCCGCATGCCAGCTTCCGGGAGCCGTCGCGGGCCGACCAAGGGTGATCAACGTGAGCGCGCCCTGATCCACGCCGCGCGTACGGTGCTGCGGCGCAAGCCGCTCGCGCAGGTGACGATCGACGAGCTCGCGGCGGCGGCCGGGATCGCCCGCTCGGGCTTCTACTTCTACTTCGAGTCCAAGCAGGCCCTGCTCGCCGCGCTCTGCGAGACGGTGCTCGGCGAGAGCGAGCAGGAGCTGGCCGAGTGGGTCGAGTCGGACGGCTTCGACCGGGAGGCGCTGCGACGCGGGCTGGTGCGCTCCCTCAAAAGGTGGCGGATCGACGGTCGCTGGTTGTGCGAGGCGTTCGTCAACCCGTTCCCGGGCCCGGAGATCGTCGAGATCCGGGAACGCGTCACCGCCAACGGGTGCACGGCGATCACCCGGCGCGTCGAGCGGGACATCCGGGCCGGTGTCACCGTCGTGGGCGACCCCACCCTGCTGGCCCTGATGGTGGTGAAGCTGAGGCTGACGATGTTCGCGCACGCCTTCACCAACCCCGACGAGCAGACCGACGACGACCTGTTGGATTCGCTGACCGACGCCACCCTGCGCCTGCTCTACGGAACCCTGCCGGCCCGCTCGACGGCGGTCGGCGAACCACTCCCGGCGACCGTCTGAACAACGCCCTCGCAGCGGGTCCGGCCCGACCGGCAGCCGGAGGAACAGCGCCCCGGCGACCGGGATGGACGGTGACCCCCGCTGTCACAACGGTGGCCTTGCGTTGACTCGGGCGGGCGGTATAGTCCGGCGGTTGAGCCGTGTCCCGGCGGCGTGTCGTACGCCCGGGCCGGGCTCCGATCGTATGGAGGATGGCGCATGTCCCAGAGCGCGGAGCTGTTCGACCTACGCGAGGGCACCTCGCGGCCGGGCTTCGAGTCCGCGCTGCGCGGTTACGACAAGCGGCAGGTGGACCAGTACGTGTCGCAGACGACCAGCGACATGTCGAAGCTGACGTCCGAACGCGAGTCCGCGTACGGCCAGGTCCGCGGTCTGACCGTGCAGATCCAGCAGCTCCAGGCGGAGATCGCCGAACTGCACCAGCGGCCACCGCAGACCGACCGGGCGTCGTTCCGGCAGCTCGGACCGATGGTCGAGCAGATCCTGGCGCTGTCCGAGATGCAGGCCGAGGCGATCGTCAACACCGCCGCACAGCAGGCGGCCGACTATCAGGCCGAAGCGGAACGGGTCCTCACCGAGGCCCGCGAGCACGCGGACAAGCTGATCGCCGAGGGCGAGGCCGCGCAGGAACAGGCGATACAGGAAGCGGACCGGATCAACGAGCAGAGCCGGCAGCAGGTCGAGCAGGCCCGGTCCGAGGCCGAGTCGATGATCGAGGCGGCCCGCGCCCAGCTCCAGCAGGAGGTCGAGGCGGCGCGCACCCAGACCCAGCACGAGCTGGGCCAGTGGAAGGCGCACGTGGAGCGGGAGGTCACCGAGCGGCAGGCGGCGGCCGAGGCCGAACTGACGCGGTGGCGTTCGCTGGCCGAGCAGAAGAACGCGGCGCTCCAGGCGGAGGCGCAGCAGTACTCCGCCGACCTGCACCGTCGGGCCGACGAGCAGGCCGCCGCCCTCGAACAGCAACTCTCCGTCGCCCAGAAGGAGATCGAGGCCCGGCAGCAGGCGCTGGCCCAGCTCCAGGCCGCGCAGGAAACCGCGCAGCAGCGGCTCGCGCAGTCGCGTCAGGAGCGGGCCAGCACGGAACGCGACGTCATCCAGCTACAGCAACGTCTCGGCGAGGTCCGCCAGGACATGACCGCCGAACTCACCCGTCTGGACGACGCCCGGCAGGCCGCCGACTCCGCCGAGCGGCACGCCATGGAGGTACGGGCCAGAGTGCAGCGCGAGGCGAAGCGGGTGGCCGACCGGGCCGCCGCCGCGGTGATGGCTGCCGCCGCGATCAGCGCCGAGACCGGTGAGTACCGGATGGTGGCGGTCCCGCCCGGCGCCAACCGGACCGTCCCTGAGCACGTCGAGCCGGCCGGCGACGAGAACACGCAGCCGGAGCAGCAGGCGCTCGACGGCGACCACACCCGGCGCTGAACGGCGGATCGGCCACAGTCGGGAGACGAGGGCCGCGTCCCGTACCCATTGCGGTACGGGCACGGCCCGGTCGGGTTCAGCCGCAGTGGACGTCGGTCAGCGTGTAACCCCCGCTGCCGACCACCTGACCACCGAGCTGGTACGTCCAGATGTCGGACGTACGGCAGACGTAGGTGGCCACGCCCATGCCGCTCGCGACGTACTGCGGTGCTCCGCCGTTCTGGCTGCGCAGCAGCACCAGGTACGCGGGCTGCCAGCCGTTGTCGCAGGCGAAGCCGCCGGTGACCTCGACCTTGCCGGCGTAGTTCGCGATCGAGTAGATCCCCTGACAGGGCGCGGCCTGCGCGGCGGCGGCCGGTACGAGGACGGCGGCGGCGGTGACGGCCGCCGCGGCGAACAGCTTGACGATTCTCACGGTGGTCCTTCGCGGGTGGGAGCGGATGGGATCGCCCGCGCGGTTGCCCGAGTGGCCCGGCGCCCCGCGTACCGACCCACGGCTGCCTCGGCCGGGTAGCCGCATCGGCGGTAGTGGATCGATGGCGACGCTGTGATCGTAAGTTGTCGAACAATGCACTGCAATATCTAAATCGAAAGATGGAAATTCTCGACTGACCGCCCAACGCCTGCGCCCGCGTCGACGGCTGCCGCGCGTTGACAAAGTCGGGCCTGCCTCGTTAGGGCCTGAGGAGCAGCGTGCGGGGCTGGCCGAGCGTGGACGTGGACGGCCGGAAGAGGTGGTGTGGATGTACGGACGCTTCAGTTGAGCAGACTTCCGGCGTCGGCCCAGCGGGTGCACTCCGGGGTGGAACTGGCCGCGGTCGGGATCATCGGCATCTGCGTCGGGGTGCCGGTGAGCGTCCTCTACTCGCCGATCCTCGGCCCGCTGGCCGGGTGGGACGCTGCCGCTCTCGCCTACCTGATCTGGGTCTGGGTGATCATCTGGCCGATGGACTCGGAGCAGACCGCGCATCTCGCGGTGCGGCAGGATCCCAACCGGACGGTGCGTGACCTGCTCCTACTGGGCGCGTGTCTGGTGAGCCTGGTCGCGATCGGCTTCGTGCTGGCCGAGGGGAACCCGCCCGACCTCGCCAAGCCCATCCGGGTCGGCGCGGCCGTGGTGAGCATCGTGCTGTCCTGGAGCGTCGTGCACACCGTCTTCACCGCCCGGTACGCCCGGATCTACTACACCGGACCCGACGGTGGGATCGAGTTCCACCAGACGCCGCCGCCCCGGTACGCCGACTTCGCGTACGTGGCGTTCACCATCGGCCTGACCTTCCAGGTGTCGGACACCGACCTCACGACCACCGAGATGCGCAGCACCGCGCTGCGGCACGCGCTACTGGCCTACCTGTTCGGAGCGGTGATCATCGGCGCCGCCATCAACCTGGTCGCCGGCCTCGCCCATCCGTAACCATGGTTCGCGTCTCAGCTCGGCCGGACCCGCTTGCGACCGAGTCCGATCTTCCGACCCTGCCGCCGTCTGATCTTGGCGCCCTTGATTCCCCGGGTGTCCGCCCCCACGCTGCGGGTCGTGCTCATGCCGCCCCGCTCGGTCTTCAACGGGCGTTTGCGGCCCGCCTTCGTGGCCTTGCGTCCCAGCATGACCCCCACCTGGGCGGCAAGCTCCTCGGCGCGCTGGGCGAACGCTATCCGTCGGCGTTTTGTGCTGTTCCGTGCCCTGCTGAGCCGTCCGGTCGGTCCGCTGGTCTTCGCCGTACGGGCCATCGTCACCACCACCTCCGCGTCGCCGGTGACCTCCGGTTTCCCGTCAGCCCCGTGGCCAATCCCCCGCCCGCGCACCGTTTCAGGCGCCCGGCGTACGGGTGACCAGCAGGTTCCGCCGACGCGCGATCATGGCCAGGGCGCTCGCGTCGACGATGGCCGCCCCGCCCGGATCGTTGTTGAAGTAGACGTACACCGGGTCCGGGTCCCCGTAGGTGCCCTCGATCCGGTCCAGCCAGGAACCGAGGGCGACCCGCCCGTAGCGCGGCCACGGCCTGGCCCTGCCCTCGTGCAGCCGCAGATAACCGAAGTCCGCCGTACGCCACAGCGGGGTGACCGGTCGGCTGCGCCGGTCGGCCCAGCACAGCGCGGCACCTCGTACCTCCAGAACCCGCCGGGTCTCCGCGGTCCACCACGACGGATGTCGCGGCTCCACCGCCACCCGTACGCCCTCGGGGAACCGGGCCAGGGTGCGGTCCAGGGCGGTCACGTCGACCCGCAGGTTCGGCGGCAGTTGGAGCAGCACCGGGCCGAGCCGGTCCCCGAGCGCGGTGGCCCGGTCGAAGAACCGGGTCACCGGCTCTTCCGGCTCCCGGAGACGCTTGATGTGGGTCAGGTAGCGGCTCATCTTCACCGCGACGCAGAAGTCGTCGGGGGTGCGTCCGCGCCACTGGGCGAAGGTGTCCCGCTCGGGCAACCGGTAGAACGCGTTGTTCACCTCGACCGTGGCGAACCGTTCCGCGTAGTGCTCCAGCCAGCGCCGCTGCGGCAGCCCGGCCGGGTAGAACCGGTCGCGCCAGTCACGGTACTGCCACCCGGACGTGCCGACGAGAATCATCTCCGCCCATCATGCACCCCGTGACGCCCCCGCGGACGGCGAGCGCGGGCGCGCCGGCCGGAAAGCGGGCGGGTCAGGTCGGGTCGGGCGCCAGCAGGTCGGCCAACTCGTCGACACACCGGCCGACCAGCCGCAGGACCGCCCGGTCCAACCGGCCGACCCGGTCCGGGCTGGTGCTCACGGCCAGACCGGCAAGCAGGTGACCGGCCCGGCCACGGACCGGGAACGCCAGACAACCCCGGTCCCGGCGCAACTCGCCGAGCTGGCGGGCCGTCTGCTCGCTGCGTACCCCGGCCAGTTCCAGGTCGAGCAGGTCCGGACGGGTGATGGTGGCCGGGGTGAGCCGGACCAGCGACACCGGCAACAGATCCCGCCGCTCGGCGAGCAGCAGCTTGCCCACGGCCGAGGCGTGCAGGTGCCGGGCCAGCAGCGCCTCCGGCGACGGCGGATGGTCCGGGTCCGGGTCGACCAGCCGCAGCCGGCCGTCCCGGTAGCGGACCAGGTGCACGGCGAGGCGTACGCGGGTGCGCAGGGCGGTCACCACCTCCGGCACACCCGGCGGCAGCGCCTCCCGGGCGGCGGCCCCGGCCAGCTCGATCACCTTCCGGCCGAGCGCGAACCCGCGCAGGTCGGCCAGCCGGACCAGGTACTCCTCCGCGACCAGCAGGTTCACCAGCCGGTACGTGGTGGCCGGCGGCAGACCCAGCGCGGTCGAGATCTCCTTCGCGGTCACCCCGGGACCCGCCCGCGCGACCTCCTCCAGCACGGTCAGCGCGGAGACCACGGCGGCCGGCTGGCGTCCCGCCAACTCGGCCGGTGCGTGGCGGGGCGGCTTGGTCATCCGGCCGGCCTAGCGCCGGCCGACCGGCGAGGCGCCGGGCAGGATGTCCTCGACGGTGGCCTCGTCGAAGAAACCGACGGCGACGTCCGGCACCCGCCTGCGTACTCGGCCGAACCAGAGCAGGCCGAGCGCGAGCAGACCGGCGAAGACGGCAACCAGCACGGCTCTGCCGTCGCGTACGGTCTCCACCCAGAACCCGGTGAAGACGGCTCCGAGCAGCACCGCAGCGAGCAGTCCGGCGACGCTGGCCCACCGGGTGTGCTCGCCGATCCGGCGCAGGAACACCGGCATGGCCAGGCAGACCAGCACGTACGTGAGCAGGAAACCCTGGGTGGCGAGGACGGACAGGGCGTTCGAGATCGACCGGATCGGCAGACCGCTCAGCCAGAGCACGCCCGGCGTGAGTACGGCAGCCGGGATCACCGTCACGGCCGCGACGTACGGCGTCCGGTAGCGCGGGTGGGTACGCCCGAACACCGGCGGGGTGACCTGCTCGCGGCCCATCGAGAAGAGCACCCGGACGGCGGCGTTCGCCGACGCCATCGCGCAGGCGAACAGCGACGAGACGAGCCCCAGTTGAAGCAGAACCGGCAGCAGCGGGGTGGCCTCGGCGACGGCCCGTCCGGCCAGCGCGGAACCGTCCACGGCGGACCCGCCCCGGTGCCGACTGAAACCGTAGATGTGCAGCCCGGCGGCGGCCACCATGAGCGCACCGCAGACGGCCGGGGTCCAGAGCACCACCCGGGGAACGACCGCGTACGGCCGCCGGGCCTCGACGCTCAACGCACAGCCGCTCTCGAAACCGACCAACCCGGTGATCGCGATCATCAGTGCACCGGTGACCGCGCTGGCGGTCAGGTCCGGTGCGGCCAGGGTGTCGGCGATCCCCACCCCCCGGTAGGCGGTGACCGCGAGCGCGGTGAGCACCACGCAGACCGAGGCCGCCTCCAGCGTCAGCGTGACCATCGCGGAGATCTGGATGCCGCGTACCACGCAGGTGGCCAGGATCGTGCCGAGCAGCACGGTCACCAGCAGCACCGTCCGCTCCTGCTCGGCGACGGAGATCAGGCCCGCGTCGGCGAGCAGCGTCGCCAGCCGCCGGGAGGACCCCAGCAGGCACATACCAACCAGCGACAGGTACGCCAACAGCAACGCGCAACCGGTCAGGAACGCCGTACGGGGTGACAGTCCCTTGGCGACGAAGGTGTAGAGCGAGCCGGCCGCCGCCATCCGCCGGGCGAACTGGGCGACACAGGATCCGACCAGCACCATGGCGAGCGTGGCCAGCAGGTACACCGGCACAACCGCCACACCGAGCCAGGCAACCATCCCGCTGGCCGCCATCATCCCCGGTGACGGGGCGACGTTCGCCACGGCCTGGGCTGCCACCGGCAGCGCCGACAGGCGGCGCCGGTCCAGCCCGGTCCCCGACGGCGGCGGGCCGACCGGACGGGCCGGGCGGGCCAGCGCGCCGGCAATGGCGTCGTCGAGAGCGCTCACCGTATCCCCGTTCACGTCCCGGTGGGCTCGGCCGCCCCTACAGAGATCTTGAAAATAGATACGCCTCGTTTCTCCGTTGTTACCGGGCTGTACCGGCCTGAGCGAACCGAATGAGAAACGATCCGGCCCCGTTCGCGTTCACCGCGTCCCGGCATATTGCCGCGAATTGATGGACGCGCAACCCGTACCCGGCTTGATCCCCGCAGGGTGAACGACGTACCGGGTCGGCGATCGCCTGGTCACGGAGGCCGGGCTCGACGCGGAGCCCGACCCCGGCGCAGCAGATCGAAACCACGCTTCCCGCAGGAGTGTCTATGCAGCGTGTCGAACCCACGGATCCGGCGACGCCCGGATCGCCCTGGCGGAACCGAGCGCAACGGCTCAGATGGGGCCTGGGCATTGCCGTCACGACCGCGGTGGTAGCCACCGTCGCGGTCTCCCTCAGCGCCGCCGCGACCGCACCGACTCCCCCACCGGCAACCGCCGGGCCGGTGGCCGGGCAGACCCGGGTCGAGACGGACAGCGGACCGGTCACCATCGACGACCCGACCCCCGGACCGGCACCGGCGCAGGGCACCGGTCGCGATCCCCTCACCCCGAACGAACGCGCCGCCGCCCGCGAGGTGGCCGCCGGTGCGTTGGCCGCCGGCACCGGTGTGACCGGTGCGGCCGGTCCGGAGTACCTCTCCACCGAACTGGTCGACGAACGCTCCGACGGTGCCCGACGGGCCGCCTTCTACTTCTACAACTACTCCGACAACTCCCTGGTCAAGCAGGTGGTCAACCTGAAGACGGGCAAGCTGGAGAACAGCTTCGCCGCACCGGGGATCCAACCTCCGACAAGCGTTCGGGAGAGCACCGAGGCATTCCGCATCTTCCTGGCCAGCGACCTGAGCGCCGACTTCAAGTCCCGGTTCCGCAAGGCCACCGGCACCGACATCACCGACGTGAAGCAGGTCCTGCTCAGTACGCCCAGCTACGTCGCCGCACCGGCGGACCAGGGTGCGCAGCAGTGCGGGAAGCACCGCTGCGTGCAACTCGTACCGCAGGTGCCCGGTGGCGTGTTCATCGACATCTCCGACATCGTCGTCGACCTCTCCGGGCGCGTCGTCGCCCGCCTGAAGTAAGTGGAGGGCTCTCCCCAGATGCGAAACAGGAAACTGACGGCGCTGCTCGGCGCCGCGACCACGGTCACCCTGCTCGGCGCACTCGCCGCGGCGGCACCGGCGACGGCCGCCGACGAACGCTGGACGTACTGCGACGCCGACGCGATGGTCAAGCAGGAGCTGCCGAACGGTTCGCTGTGGCAGCTCTGCTGGCGGATGGACGACCGTACCGGACTGGTCCTGGAACGGGTCGCCTACCAGGGCAAGCGGGACGCCAACCCGATCACGGTACTCAACCAGGTCACCATCGCCCAGCTCAACGTCCCGTACGACTCCGGCGCGAACGAGTGGAACGACATCACCTCGTACGGGTTCGGCGGGCGCTACCTGCAGCAGATGTCCGCGGTGGACTGCAAGGGCGGGTCGCGTCGAGGCGTCTGGACCGAGGACGGCCAGTCCGAGACCAAGGTGATGTGCGTGAAGGTCGAGGACACCGGGCTGGCGTACCGGTTGCAGGGCGAAACGCCCGAGCAGCCGATCGCCAAACAGGGCCAGGACGTGGTTCTGCGGACCATCGCGAAGGTCGGCTGGTACGAGTACATCACCGAGTACCGGTTGCAGGACGACGGGGCGATCGCGGTCCGGCTCGGCGCGACCGGTGACCTGGCACCCCGCGACTACACCACCGTCGACGACGGTTGGCCGCTCGGTGCGGGGCAGACGGACTTCGCCACCAACCACTACCACAGCGCCTTCTGGAAGGTCGACTTCAACATCGGCGGACGGGGGCAGGAGAAGGTCGAGCAGTACGACACCGCCCCGACCGGTGAGAACGGCACCCGCGCCGCGATCTACCACACCACGAAAACCGCCGTCGCCACCGAGGCACCGCTCAACACCGCGTTGCGCCGCTGGTGGCGGGTGGTCAGCCCGACCAGCAAGAACTCCGACGGCCACAACCGGTCGTACGAGCTGGAACTGGGTGCCAGCGACGCGTACGAGGCGCACCCGGAAACCCAACCGGACGTCACGTTCACCCAGTACAAGCCGTGCGAGAAGTTCGCCACGTTCAACCTCGACCCGGAGTGCCCGGGGCGGGGCATCCTCGACTACTCCGACGGCGAGTCGCTGACCGACCCGGTGATGTGGGTCCGGGTCGGCTACCACCACGTGCCCCGCGACGAGGACCAGAGCCCGATGCCGGTGCACTGGCAGGGCTTCGACCTGCTGCCCCGTGACTACACCGCGACGAACCCGATCGGCCCGGCGTCCCGCCTGGACGTCAACGGCCGGCCGTGACCGTACCCGGAACCGAGTGACCCGGTGGTCCCGCTCGCGCCGACCGTGCGGGCGGGACCACCGGCCGCCCCGCCGGGTGGTCGGGAACCCGTCGGGACAAGCTTCGAACCGAGCGGACCGTGGAGGAAGCATGCGCAAGGCAACCGGGATGCTGGCCCTCGCCCTGGCCGGTCTGGTCATGGTGGTCGGTGGTTGTGGTCGGGGCACGGATCCGGACCGGGTCGCGCCGTCCCCGGCGGCGGTGGCGCTGCCCGACCCGGCGGTGTCCCCGTCCGGGCCCGCGCCGGCTTCGCCCGACCCGGCGCTGGCCGGAGGTTCCTCGGCGGGTGCCGGGAGCGGGGCTTCGGCGAGCCCGCCCAACGGGGTGGATCTCCTCTTCGCCCGGATGATGATCCCGCACCACGCGCAGGCCGTACGGATGAGCCGGGACCTCCTGACCAAGTCCGGGGTGTCGCCGAGGGTGGTCGCGATCGCCGAGTTCATCGCCCGCGACCAGCAGCGCGAGGTCGACGAGATGAACGCCTGGTTGGAGAGCTGGGATCAGCCGCGGGTCGACCCGGCCGATCCGGCGACGGCGAGGGTGCACGCCGGCGAGGGGCACGGCATGCTCACCGAGGCGCAGCTCGCCGAACTGGCCGCCGCGCAGGGACCGGCCGCCGACCGCCTGTACCTGACCCGGATGATCGAGCATCATCTCGGCGCGATCGCGATGGCGAAGGGTGCGGTCTCGGCGGGACGGAACGCGTACGTGCGCTACTTGGCCAAACACGTCGTCAACGAGCAGGGTGCGGAGAACGAGGCCATGCGCCGGCTGATCGACGCCTGAGCTTGTCCGGCTGGGTCAGAAGCGGCGGAGTCGGGGCCAGAGCTGCGACCAGGGCATCGTCAGATCACGACAGACCCATACCGGTACGCCCTGCTCCTCGTTCTCCAGGCCGTACCCGTTGTCGTGGCGGGCGGCGAGGGTGACCGTACCGCAGTAGGAGTCCAGTTCCTCGGCGTTCCACCGGCCGACGATGATCACCGGACCCTGGGCGCTGTCCGGCGGTGGACCCCAGCGCCAGTAGTTCACGTGCCCGCTGTACGGGGTGGGCAGTCCGAGCGGGCGCCCGTACCGGTCGAGCGCACCCGCCTCGCCGTAGTTACGGGTCAGCACGACCGCGTCGGCCCGCTCCTCCGGCGGCAGTTCCCGGTGGACCCCGGCCACCGTGGCGGCGAGTTCCGGCCAGCCGACCGTCTCCCCCGCGTCGTAGTTGACCTCCGCCTGTGGAGTGTCCGGCAGCCACCGGATCGGGTAGACCGGCAACGCCAGCCCGACGGTCGTCACCGCGTGCACGGCCAGCAGGACCACCACCCCCGTACGGCGCAGCCGTGGGCGTACCCCGCGACGCAACCAGCCGACCGTGGCCACCGCACCGGCCGCGACCAGCGCGGGGTACGCCCCGATCGGGTAGTACTCCCGCCCGCCCGTCGCCAGCACCACCACCAGGACCAGCAGGTACGTCCAACCGAGGAAACGGTACGGCCGCGCGTCGGTGGAGCGCAGCAGCCGCCACAGTCCGGCGACCCAGATCGGGGTCAGCAGCGGACCCAGCATCAGCAACTGGGCGGGTACGAGCCCGGCCCGGCCACCGAAGTCCGCGTCCTCGCGGATCACCCCGGTCATGGTGAGCTGGGGCCAACCGTGGGTCGCCTGCCACCAGAGATTCGGCGCCCAGAGCGCCAGTGCCACCACCGCCGCGATCCACAGTGCCGGGTGGCGAAGCACCGCCCTCGGCCCGCTGACCAGCACCCCGCCGAGCAGGGCCGCGACGAGGATCAGTGGCAGGCTCTTGACCTGCAACCCGAGGCCGACTACCGGCCCCAGGGCCAGCAGCAGCCGGTCGTCGCGGGTGCGTACCCAGCGGGTCACCAGCCAACCGACGGTGGTCCAGCCGAGCAGGTCCAACGGTGTGGTGTTGAGCAGGTGACCGGAGATCATCACCACCGGTACGGCGGCCCAGCCGACGGCCGCCAGCAGTTGCGCCGCCCGTCCGCCGCCGAACTCACGGGCGAGCAGACCGACCAGCAGCACGCCCAGCGCGACGGCGATCGTGCTCGGCAGTCGCAGGACGACCAGTGAACCGCCGGAAACGGTGTCCATCAGCCGGGCGAGCAGTGGAACCAGCGGCGGCTGGTCGTCGTACCCCCATGCGGGATGCCGCCCGGCGACGAGGAAGTACAGCTCGTCGCGGTGGTAGCCGTACCGCCCGCTGAACGCGAGCATCAGCGCGCCGGCCGTACCGGCCACGGCAGCCAGCGCGGGCCAGGCGACGTTCGGCGGGGACCCGGATGCCGTCCCGTCGGCCGTCGGCACGGTGCGGGACGTGGCGGACCCGGAAACGCTGGTCATTCCGGCAGCGTATCGACGGCTGCGAGACGTCGGAACCAGGCTGCGTAAACCTGCAAACGGAACCGGACCGGGCCGGCGGGCCCGGTCCGGACACCTACGGGGTCAGGCGGTCGCCAGCGGGTGGGTGTGTCTTCCCTCGGCGAACTCTTCCACCATCCTGTCGCAGAACGCCGGAAGGTCCTTGGGACTACGGCTGGTGATCAGCCCGTTGTCGACCTGGACCTGTTGGTCGACCCAGTTGCCGCCCGCGTTGTGGATATCGGTACGCAGGCTCGGGTACGAGGTCACCGTCCGGCCGTTGACGATCCCGGTCTCGACCAGCGACCACGGGCCGTGACAGATCGCGGCGATCGGCTTGTCCTGCTGAAAGAACGCCCGGACGAAGTCCATCGCCGCGGGGTTCATCCGCAGCCGGTCCGGGTTGACCGTTCCGCCGGGCAGCACCAGAGCGTCGTAGTCGGCCGGATCGACCTGGTCGACCGTACGGTCCACGGGGTACCGGTTCGCCGGGACGATGTCCTGGTTCATGGACTGGACCTCACCGGAGGCGAGGGAGATCAGGTGGACCTCCGCGCCTGCCTGTTCGGCGGCGGCACGGGGCTGGGTGTACTCGACCTCCTCCATCCCGTCGGCGGCGAGGAAAGCGACTCGTTTGCCCTGCAACGGCTGATGGCCCTTGGCCATGGTGCGGCCTCCTTTGCGGCGCCGCCCGATCGACGGCGCATGGTGTCTCCTCTTGCTTTCCCGGTGCCGGGACGGGCAAACCGCCCCGTCGAAGCTGCCGGCGGGGGACAATCCGGCGCGGATCAGCCGGCGACGGGATGCCGTGCGCCGTACAGGTTGCGGGATGCTCCCGCGGGTACCAGCACCCGGTGAGCAGACCAGTCGACGACGCCGGTGTCCGGTCGGACACCACGCGCGCCGAGGGTTTCAGCGACGGGGTCCTCGCGATCATCATCACGCTGCTCGTCCTCGACCTGCGGGTACCGCAGGTCGAGTCCGGTCACCTGCTATCCGGACTACTGGCGCAGTGGCCGGCATACGGGGCGTACTTCGCGTCGTACGTGTACGTGGCGGTTGTCTGGCTGAACCACAAGGCGACGTTCAACCGCATCCGGACCGCCGATCGGGGTCTGCACTGGGCGAACCTGTTCGTCCTGTTCACCACGGCACTGCTGCCGTTCCCGACCGCCGTCGTGTCACACGCGCTTCAGGAGCACAACCAGCAGGACCAACGCGTGGCCGTCGCCTTCTACGCCCTGGTCGGCGCGCTGGTCTGCGCGAGTTGGCTGGTGTTCTTCCATTACCTGACCCGACACCGTGAACTGCTCGAGGACGGCGTACATGATCGGCTGTACCCCGCCGAACGGCTCCGGGCCCTGATCGGGATCATCCTGTACGTCATCGCCGGCCTCCTCGGCTATCTGGTCGCGCCAATCGCCGGCCTGGGGATCTTCCTGCTGCTGCCCGTGTTCTACGGCGTCACCAGCGCGGGCCTGTACTACGCGCCACCGTTCGCCCGCCGGCTCGTCAACCGGCCGCCCTCACCGGACGACTAGCGGCCGGTCAGCCCTGAACCAGGGAGGAGAGCAGGGCCGCGGCCTCCCTCGGGCGGACCAGCACGGCGGCGTGGCTGACGTCGAGCGACCGGACATCGAACCGGTTACCGGGAGTCAGCGCGTCCGCCTCGGCGATGAACCGGTCCTGGAGCGCGATCGGCACCGACCGGTCGGCGGTGAGCCGCACGTACGTACGTACGCGGAATCCGGCCCCAGGTCCCGGCGTCGACCCGCTCCTCACCGGCGTCCAGACCCTCGTCCGGCTCCAGGGTGTTCAGATACCCGTAAAACTCGTGGTCGGTGCCGTCGGCCAGCGTCGCCTCCCGGAGCGTCGCGAGCAGCTCGGGATCGGCGGTACGCCAGTTGAAACGCAACGCACCGAGTTCCGCCGGATTCGCGGCGATCAGGCCACCGACGCCGGACAACGCGGTCGACGCGTCCTCCGCCGAAGTCTGGTAGCCGGCCGGGGTGTCGTCGACACAGCACCACGCCGAGATGTAGACCAACGAACGATGCCCGTGCAGGGCCAGCTCCCGCTGCATGGGCGCCCAGGTGAACGAGTTGCTGGCGGCACCGTGGACAAAAACGAAGGTCGGGGCGGTCATCCGGGAATGATGCCGCTGATCGACGAGGTCCACGCCTGCGTGGTCGTGGTGACCGTACGGTCGGTGTCGGCGGCCTGCTCGATCGCGAGTGCGATCAGGTGATCCTGCGCCCCCTCGGCCAGCGGGTACGGCGGTGGTCCCTCGCCGCGTACCCAGGCGGCCATCGCCCGGAGCATCGTGGCGGTGGCGATCTCGTCGTCGTTCCACCGGTGCCCCGGATACGGGTTGCGGTACAGCACCTCGGAGCCGAGCGTGATCGTCCCGGTGTCGAAGCCGTCGAGGTCCAGATCGTGCCCGGTCTGCCGCCGCACCAGGGGCGAGCGGACGATCGTACGCGGCGCCGGCAGGTGCACAACCTCGTCGTCACGCAGCTCGCCATGGGTCCCGCGAACCAGGATGCGCCGGAACCGCAACTGGTTGCGCGTCTGGTTGTCGGTGAAGTCGTACAGACCGGAACGCCCACCGCCGAAGTCCACGGTGGCGATGGTGGTGGTGGCGGGCTTCGGTACCGCGTCGTCGGTCCAGCCGGCCCGGTTCTGCGGATCGAGCAACGGTGCGGTGGTCCGGGAGGCACGCACCGTCGCCGGTGCGTGACCGGCGTCGAGCAGACCCCGGATCAGGGAGACCGCGTGGTACTGCTGGGTCGAGGACACCTGCACCTGGGTGGGCGTACCGATGATCCCGGAACGGACCGCCGCCAGCCGCGCCGCGTGCGCGGGCATCAGCAGGTACTGCTCGGCGACCTGCACCAGCCCGGACCCGCCGACGGCGTCCCACAGGGCACGCAGACCCGGCAGGTCCGGGGCGGGCGGCGTCTCGGTCAGCACCGGCACCCCACGGGCGACCGCCTCGACCAGGATCCCCGGGTTCGCGGACCGTGGCAGGGCGGTCACCACGAAGTCCGGCCGGACCGACTCCAGGCAGTCGGCGAGCGAGCCGAAGGCCGGCACCGGCAGTGTCCTGGGCGTACGGACCACCGCGCCGACACAGGTCACGTCGGGCAGTGCGGTGGACAGCCGCCAGAACGCCTCCGCCCGGTAACCGAAACCGACCAACACGAACGACATCCGGCCCGTCATCCGGCCACCCTAGATCCAACGCCGTTCAGTTAGGCGGTACGGGCGATCGTCAAGGCGTGTCATAGGCATGAAAACAGCGGAGCCCCGGTATAGAGGGTGGTCACTCTAAGACGCCCTTGACACCGGGAGCTCCGCTGCCTGATCAGATTGCCATAACCCATACCAGGACCGTCGCAGCGGGCCGGTTCGCGCCGGGCCATCTGGGTGAGCTGACCCAGCTTGTGCCGTTCGACATGGTCGACGACGCCCTGCAACGCTGCGGCGCGGTCCA
>NZ_JBSGCD010000017.1:0-144403 GCF_053601675.1 Micromonospora sp. NPDC004704
GGTCCCAGGACGTCTTCGAACGGATCTCCGACGAATTCACCGCCTTCGCCGCGAAACTCGAAGCCCCCGACCTGACCGTGGTCCCGATCTCCGCGCTGCGCGGCGACAACATCGTCACCCGGTCCGAACACACCCCCTGGTACGAGGGCCCGTCGTTGCTGCACCACCTGGAACGGGTGCACATCGCCTCCGACCGCAACCTCGTCGACGTACGGTTCCCGGTCCAGTACGTGATCCGCCCCCAGTCGACCACCATCACCGACTACCGCGGGTACGCCGGACAGGTCGCCTCCGGCGTACTCAAGCCGGGTGACGAGGTGATGGTCCTCCCGTCCGGATTCACCAGCAGGATCGCCGCCATCGAGACCGCCGACGGACCCGTCGCCGAGGCGTTCCCCCCGATGTCCGTCACCGTCCGGCTCACCGACGAGATCGACATCTCCCGCGGCGACATGATCTGCCGGCCGAACAACGCCCCCGCCGTCGCCCAGGACATCGAGGCGATGATCTGCTGGATGGACGAGAGCACCCCGCTACGCCCCGGCGCCAAGTACGCCATCAAACACACCACCCGTACCGCCCGAACCGTCATCCGCGAACTGCACTACCGCCTCGACGTGAACTCCCTGCACCGCGACGAGACCGCCACCGAACTCGGACTCAACGAAATCGGCCGCGTCCGCCTCCGCACCACCGTCCCGCTCCTCGCCGACGAGTACCGCCGCAACCGCACCACCGGCGGTTTCATCCTCATCGACGAGACCACCAACCGCACCATCGCCGCCGGCATGATCGTCGACACCAACTGACCAACGGAAAGGGCCCCTCCCGCCACCGGAAATCGGAGCGGGAGGGGCCCTTTGTCACGTCTCAGAGGGTGAGGGTCCAGGTGTTGATGTAGCCGGTGTCACCGGCGAAGACGTCTCGCACCCGGAGCAGCCAGGTGCCGTTCGCCGCCTCGCTGGAGAGATTCGCGGTGTAGGTCGTGTTGACGTTGTCGGCGCCGTCGAAGAAGCTCTGGTTCTTCAGCCGGTAGGCCGTAGCGTCCGGGGCCACCAGGTCGATGATCAGGTCGCCGCGGAAGGTGTGCACGATGTTCACCGCCACCGTGGACGCCGAGGAGGCGCTACGGTTGCAGCCGGCGATGACGATGCTGCTGGTCACCGCCGTGTTGCTGTCCGGGATCGCCACATCGGTGCCGTTCGTGCCCGAGCAACCGCCGCCACCCGATCCGGTCACCGTCAACGAGTACGTGGCGCTGCGCGTACCCGCGGTGCCAGTGCCGGTGACACTGATGCTGTAGGTGCCGGAAGGCGTGCTCGCCGAGGTGGCGATGGTGAGCGCGGACGAGCTGCCCGAGGTGACCGTGGCCGGACTGAACGAGGCGGTGGCGCCACTCGGCAGGCCGCTCGCCGACAGGCTCACCGACTGCGCCGAGCCGCTGGTGGTCGCGGTACTCACGGTGGCACTGACCGAACCGCCCGGCGCGGTCGAACCGGCCGTCGGCGAGACACCGACCGAGAAATCGTTGGCCGGCGGGGTCCCGTCGTTGACCACATAGAGCAGCTTGTTCGGCGAGCCGGTGCCGGGGTTGGTCACCACGTTGTTGGTGGCGTTGTTGAACAGATAGTCCCGGACCTGCTGCGGGGTCCAGGTGGGGTTGGCGGAGGCGACCAGGGCAGCGGCGCCGACCACGTGCGGGGTGGCCATCGAGGTGCCGCTGATCGTGTTGGTCGCGGTGTTGCTGGTGTACCAGGCCGACGTGATCGACGAGCCAGGTGCGAAGATGTCCAGGCAGGTACCGATGTTGGAGAAGGACGACCGGGCGTCGGTGCTGGTGGTCGAGCCGACCGTGATCGCCTCTGCCGTCCGGGCCGGCGAGGTGTTGCAGGCGTTGGCGCCGTTGTCGTTGCCTGCGGCGAGACCGTAGGTCACGCCCGAGTTGATCGAGTTGCGGACCGCCGTGTCGAGCGAGGCGTTCGCGCCGCCGCCGAGGCTCATGTTCGCCACGGCCGGCTTGATCGCGTTCGCGGTGACCCAGTCGACGCCGCCGATCACACCGGCGTTGGTGCCGCTGCCGGAGCAGTTGAGCACGCGCACGCCGACCAACTGCACGCCCTTGGCCAGGCCGTAGGAGGAGCCGCCGACGGTGCCGGCGACGTGCGTACCGTGCCCGTTGCAGTCGTCGGCGGAGCCGCCGTCGACCGCGTCGAAGCCGCTGGTGGCCCGGCCGCCGAAGTCGTTGTGGGAGAACAGGATGCCCGTGTCGATGATGTACGCGTGCACGTTGGTCGCCGTGTTCGGGTAGGTGTACGAGCTGTCGAGCGGTAGGTTGCGCTGGTCGACACGGTCCAGACCCCACGACGGGGGGTTCGGCTGTGTGCCGGAGATCCGGACCGTGTGGTTCTGCTCGACGTACGCGACGTCGGGGTGCGCGGCGATCCTGGCCGCCGCCTTGGCTCCGGCCGTGATCTCGAAGCCGCGCAGCGCGGCGGAGTACGTCCTAGCGACCGCTCCGTCGTGCCTGTCGGCCAACGCGCTGGCCGTGGTGCCGACCTGCGCCCGACTCACCGCGCTCTCCTTGAACACCACGATGTAGCTGTCGGCGACAGCCGTGGCACCGCCGGCACTACGGATGACACCCTCCGGTTCGGCCGCCACCGCCGGCGCGGCCGCCGTCAGTAGCAGCATCGCGGCGGCGCCCACCACAAAAGATCTTCTCGGGAGACTCATTCTCCCCTCCCTTCGATCGGCACTCGTTCGTCCACTCGCCCACGACGAGAGATCGACGGTGACCGATTGAGAAGAGATTACTCAATGATGGCGGCAAAAGACAGATGTCGAATCCTCTATACCGATCGAAAGATGGAGGTCAAGGTATGGCAATTCATTCCACATCACAGGGAATGGTGATCAACCTAAGCCGCGCTATCGATTCTTCGACAGCGCCGCGCCCGAGAGGTGCCAGGCACGCGTACCGGTGTCCGCGACCGGCAGACCTTGGTGTAGTCGGTCGGCGTGCCGCCAATTGGATTGACTGCCCGAACATCTTGCACCGCAGGGCGGGGATCGCTGTGCCGATGCGGAGAAGGGCACGGAACCCGGTCCGGTTCCTTTGTGTGACGAGAGCGGCGTTGGTGGCGTTTCGGGCGGTGATGGCCCGGCGCGGTTGGTGGAACGCTCATCGCGGTTTCGTAGACACCGATGCCGGTTTGCGGATCGGCGTTGGCGGTGAGGGCTGGGCGACGTTTGTCGGCGCTGCGCAGGGCGAGGAAATTGGCAGGACGAGGGCCAGGACCGGGCATCCGGCCAGCCCGACGGCGGGGATGGCCCGAGCCGGACGGCTTTCGAGGCACCAGGACGGCCACGACGGCCAGCTCGGCGCGGTGTGGCGCCTTGAACCGAGGATGGACGGCGGCCAGGGCCCGTAGCCGGTGGCGGTCTGAGCCGGTCGCGAGGCTACGGGGTGACGAGCCCGGTCCGGTAGGCGATGACGACCAGTTGCGCGCGGTCGCGCGCACCGAGTTTCACCATGGCATGGCTGACGTGGGTGCGGGCGGTGGCCGGACTGAGAAACAGCGCGGCGCCGATCTCGTCATTGCTCATGCCCTGACCGACGAGCGCCAGGACCTCACGTTCTCGTGCGGTGAGGACGGAGAGCCGCTTTTCGGCGACCTCGTCGGCAGTCCTCCGGGCGGTGAACTGGGCGATGAGGCGGCGGGTGATACGCGGCGCGAGCAGCGCGTCTCCGGCGGCGATCACTCGGATGCCGTGCAGGAGTTCGGCCGGGCCGGCGTCCTTGAGTAGGAACCCGCTGGCTCCGGCTTGCAGGCCCTCGAAGACGTAGGCATCAGTGTCGTACGTGGTCAGGATGAGGATGCGAACATTCCGCAGCTCGTTCGCGGCCGTGATCGCTCGGGTGGCCTGGATGCCGTCCATCTTCGGCATGCGGATGTCCATGAGCACGACATCCGGGCCCGTGGCTCGGGCCCGCTCCACGGCCTGGGCGCCGGTGGTGGCCTCCCCCACCACCGTGATGTCGTCCTCAATGTCGAGCAGGAGCCGGAAGCCGGATCGCACCAGCTGCTCGTCGTCGACGAGAAGCACCCTGATCGGGGCATCATCGTTGCATGCGCCTGTCGTGTTGCTCATACGCTCGCCGTTCCGGTCGAGGCCAGCGGCAGCCGGGCGGTGACTGCGAAGCCCCCGCCCGCACGTGGACCGGCGTCGAGATCCCCGCCCAGCAGGTGACAACGCTCCCGCATTCCCAGAATCCCGCTGCCCGGGTGGTGAAGGGCGGCTTCCTCAGCTCTCGGACCCTGATGTGGACCATCGTCGGTCACGCGCATTTCCACCGAGTCGGCGCCGTAGTCCAATGCGACCGTGACTCGGGTCGGTCCGACATGGCGAATCACATTGGTGATCGACTCCTGCAGGATCCGGTACAGAGCGCTACCCACCGCGCTCGGCACCGGCGACGGTGACGAGGCCACTCGCAGCTCGACGTCGAGGCCGGCTTCGCGGCCCTGGATGGCAAGCTCGCCGATCTGCCCGAGCCCGGGATGCGGGACACGGCCGTCGTCAGCATCGCGCAGTACCCCGAGGATGGCCCTCATCTCCTGCAACGCCCGCGAGCTGGTCTGCTCGATAGCCTCCAGGGCGTCGCGTGCCCGCTCCGGTCGCTGGTCGAGTACATGCGCGGTGACACCGGCCTGGACGTTGATGACGGCGATCGCATGCGCGACCGTGTCGTGGACCTCCCGCGCGATCCGGAGTCGTTCCTCGTCTACCCGCGCGCGGGTCTCCTGCTCACGAGTCCGCTCCGCCAGCTCGGCGCGCTCCACCGCCTCGGCAGCGATGACCCGCCGGGAACGGACACTATCCCCGAGGGCCGCGCTCATCACCGAGGCGCCGATCCGGAAGAACACCCAGCCGATGGCGGCTCGTGGCTCAATGTCGGCCGCGGCGATCAGCCAGCAGGCGGCCAGCGCGGCGATCCCCACACCAGCCATCACCGACGAACGCCGTCCGTCGCCGAGGGCGGTCAGCGTGTAGATGGCCACGAACAGTCCGAGCCACCCGGGCCCGTCCGGGAAGTCGAGGGCGTAGTAGGCCACGCTGGCAAGCGCGGTCACGGCGAACACGGCGACGGGCCAGCGGCGGCGCACGGCCACGACAACGCCGCCCACGATCAACAGCAGATATCCGAGATGCCCGAGATCAGCCAGAGGCCGCACCATGGATCCTGGATCTCCATGGGTACGCGAGACGGTGCCCTGGACCTGCATCACGGTGATGAATAGCGCCACCAGCAGGTCCTGCGCCCAGGCCGGCAATCGGAACAACGTGACGCGGTCCCGCATGCCGCGATCCTACGGCTTGCAGCCGGGCGGCTCATACGTCGAGCAGCGCGATCCCGCGCGAGCCGACTACCCCGAACTGCGTATCCGCTGCTGCTTGCCGGCCGAGGACGCCCCTGCCCGCGAAACGCGACGATCGTCTCCGTCGACAAGACGACCGACTCGATCGAAGGGACGCCCCATGTCTATCCTGCGCACGCTCGCCGCGCCGCCGGCCAGCTACGTCTCGGCCGCCGGATACGAGCTCGGCTCCGGGCGGCTCGTGCCCACCGCAGCCGCCGTGGTCGGGCTGGCCAGCGTGGTGATCGGTGGGCTGGCGCTGACACGCCCCAGTCGTACCGGCAACGGGCGCGTCAGGACTGTCCTGGCTCTGGTTGCAGGGCTGATCGGCGCTGTCGTCGGCGGCCTGCACGCGGCCAACTCCGCCGGCGGCCTCGGAACTGGCAACGGCCTGGCCGGAGCTGTCATAGCCGTAGCGTTGGGACTGATCGGCACGGCCATCGCTGTGCTGGCTCTGGCCCGCTCCCGTCGCCGCCATGCATAGTCGAAGGACCGCCGCGCACCCCATCTCAGGCCATCCACGGGTCAGTTGTAGGACCAGAGCGTAGCCGGCGACCACGGCAGCGGAGACGACAATGTGGCCCGGGCTGAAATCCCGCGCTGCGCTGACGACGCCCTCGGCGCGACCGCAGCGCCGAGCGGCGTCAGCTTCCCCTCGATGTCCTCGACGCGTAGACCTGCGCCGACCCGCCCCCACGGTGTCGGCGTAGCGGCCGGGGCGGAGCGACGAATACGGCTATTGGTCCTGGTTCGCCATTGGTGACATCACGGGGCGGCCGGGTGAAGGTGCACACACCGCCGACGGTTGCCGTTCTTGTCGTCCGACTCTCGGCGGCCTGCCCCGTCGACATTGACGAGCGCCTCGTACGGGTCAGCGGGCTGGACGCGGGTCAGGCGGTCTTCAGTTCCGCCGCCCCGAACGAGACCGCGAAGCGTTTGCACCAGATCGAAACGCTGCGGAAGTCCGCCGGATCGATCGACGGCGGCAGCTCGTACACCTGGTCACCTCGATTGCCCTTGAGTCGCGCCACCTCGAACCACTCGCCATCGTCGAACAACCGCCAGCCTGCCGTACCCGCGACCACCCGTTGATCGGTCAGCCAGACTCTCAGGTCCGGCCCATTCGACGTGTCGAGGTCGTGCAGCACGAGCAGGTTCGGGCCGTCGGGCTGACGGACGATCTCCGCGCGCCCCGTCGTCGCGTGCTCGTGCGTGATGAAAACCCCGGCGGCCAGTACCTGGTTCCCTGCTGGCGCGCCGGACGCCGGAGCAGCCGTGGCCGTGCCGGATGGGCCGGGTGCGGCCGTCGTTGTCGCCAGCCCAACGGGTAGGGCGTCATCGACATAGGTGTCCGTGACCAGCTTCCACGGCTGGAACCAGTAGAGGCCGAACGCCGCCACGATGCCGAGGAGCACCACACCGGCCCAGGCGAGCGGTGACCGGAAGACCCGTTTCAACATTCGTCGAGAATACGGCGACGGCACCGGCGGAAATGGCCATAGCCATTGCGAGAGTCTTACGGCGCGACGTTCCGGTGAGTGGGTGGCGTCGACCGGCTTGGTCACACGCGACCGGGCACGTCACGCCCGCTCACGCGCCGGTCAGCCGCGCACCCCGCTGCTGCCGGCGCAGGGCGCGACGGGAGACATCGGCCGCGCGAGGTGGAGCAGGCGCGCGCTGCGGACGCACTGCTCCCGGTCGCCGCCCCGGGCGCGACGACCGCCGACGGTACGGGTACGGGATGGTCACCGGCCGGCGGTTCGGCGTACCACCGGCCGGTGACCGTACCGGGTGGGGCCGGTGGCTCCGGCCCCACCCGGCGGACTGGGACGAGATGGCTCGGTCAAACAGTCGTGACCGCGATTGGCGCCGAGATGCTCTGCACGCAGGTTCGGTCCAGCGGAGCCTGAAGAGCCGTCGTACCGAATCAGCTCGTCGTGCAGGTGAGGTCGGTCGGTGGGCTGTTGGTTCCGTTTGCGGTGGCGACGAAGCCGAGGGTGGCGGATCCACCCACGGGCAACGACCCGTTGTAGTCGACGTTCGCCACCGTCACGTTCGCCCCGCTCTGCGTGTACGAGCCGCTCCACATCCGGCTGATGACCTGTCCGTTGGGAAAGGTCCAGGACACGGTCCAGCCGCGGATCGGGGCCGAGCCGGCGGTCACGGTGACCTCGCCCTGGAAGCCGCCCGACCACGAGTTCGTCACCGTGTACACCGCCCGCGCGCCGGACGGCGAGGGAGTGCTGGTGAGGGTCGGTGACGGTGACACGCTGGTCCGCGCCACGCGGTAGGTGTGGCCGGCGCGGCCGTTGAGTTGAACGACATCTGCCTCGGGTCGCGTGGTGGCCGGTGTGCTGCCGTCGGTGACGTCGACGAGTGTGAAGCTTCCCGTGAGGAGCCGAGCCCTGAGTTTCACCACGCCGTCGCGGTCCGCCCGTACCCGGATCTCGTTGGCCTGACCGCTGGTCCAGGTCATGCCGATGGTGTATCCGCCTCGACCTCGCAGTCCTGCGACCTGCCCCGCGGGCCACGCGGTCGGCAACGCGGGCAGCACGTGCAACTCGCCGTTGTGGCTCTGTAGCAACATTTCGGTGATACCGGAGGTAGCGCCGAAGTTGCCGTCAATCTGGAACGGTGGGTGCAGGTCGAACATGTTCGGCGCGAGCCGATCGGTTCGTACCAGATCCCGGATGAGCTTGTGGGCGCGGGCGGCTTCCTCCATCCGGGCCCAATAGTTGATCTTCCAGGCGAGGGACCACCCGGTTCCGTCGTCGCCGCGTAGCTCCAGCGTCCGGCGCGCGGCCTCGTACAACTGGGGCGTTCCGCGCCTGGTGATCTGGTTGCTGGGGTGCAGCCCGTACAGGTGGGAGATGTGGCGGTGGGTCCGCTCCGGCTCGATCCAGTCGGCGAGCCACTCCTGGATGTTGCCGCGTGAGCCGACGCGCATCGGCGGCAGCCGGTCCTTTGCCGTGCGCACCTGCGATCGGAATGCGGTGTCGACCCCGAGAACCTCGCTGGCTCTGGCTGCGGCCTCGAACAGGTCGCGCAAGATCTGGTTGTCCATCGTCGGGCCCGCGCATACGCTGACGTTCGCGTGGTGAGCGAGTTCCGGCGAGTTCGACGGGTTCGTGACCAGGTATCCGAGCGTCGGATGGGTAACCAGGGTGTCGAGGAAGAACTGGGCGGCGCCTTTCAGAGCCGCGTAGTTGGACCGGAGAAGATCGACGTCTCCGTTGAACAGGTAGTGCTCCCAGATGAGGGTGGCCAGCCATGCGCCGCCGGTCTGCCACATTCCCCACAGGGCCCCGTCGACGACCGACGCACCACGCCATCCGTCCGTGTTGTGGTGGGTGACCCAGCCGCCGGCTCCGTACTGGGCCTGGGCGACCCGCGCCCCGGTCACGGACAGGTCCTTGACCATGTCAAAGACGGGGAGCATGCACTCGGCCAGGTTCGTGGTGTCCGCGGGCCAGTAGTTCATCGGCAGGTTGGCGTTGATGGTGTACTTCGAGTCCCAGGGCGGCGCCATCGACTCGTTCCAGATGCCCTGCAGGTTCGCCGGTTGAGTGCCCGCCCGCGATGAGGAGATCAGCAGATATCGCCCGAACTGGAACAGCAGGGCGGAGAACTGTGGGTCGTCGGTGCTCGCGTGTTGCGCGATCCGTACGTCGGTCGGCTGGTCGGCCGCGGCTGTGCGACCCAGGTTGATGGTCACCCGGTTGAACAGCCCCTGGTAGTCGGCAAGGTGGCGACTACGCAGCTGATCGAGGCCGACGTTTCGGGCGGCACCGAGGCGGGCACGTGCGGTGCCCTGGTAGTCGCCGTTGACGGTGCGGTAGTTCACGTAGCTGGAGCCGATCGAGATCAGCAGGGTCACGCTCGTGGCACCGGCCACCCGCAGCGTGCCGCCGGAACTGCTGACCGTGCCGCCGGTTGCGAGAGCATTGGCCAGGGCGAGGAACCGTACCGAGCCGTTGACACCCTCCATGTTGCCGGAGACGCCGTCGACGGCGACGGTCGTGGCGTCCGGGCTCGACATGGTGGTCCGTTGAGGACTGTCAAAAGTGGCGTTGAACGTGATCGAGCCGGTTCGGTCGGCGGTCAGCCGGATCACGATTACCTGGTCGGGTGCGCTGGCGAACACCTCACGCTGATACCGGACACCGTTGAGCACGTACGTCGTGGTGGCGGTGGCGGTGGTGAGGTCGAGCGTCCGGTTGTACTGTGACACCCCACCGGAGGAGCCAAAAGCCAACCGAAGGTTGCCCACGGGCTGGTAGGCCAGCTGCCCGCCCGGGGTTCCCATCATGGTCTGATTGATCAGGTCCTGCGCCCGGGTCCACTGGTCCGCGAAGACCTGGCGCCGGATCTCGGCCAGGGTGGCCGCGCCCCGGCCGTTGGCGGAGTCGTACGGGCCGCCGGCCCAGATGGTGTCCTCGTTGAGCTGTAACCGCTCGGTGTTGACGTTGCCGAACACCATGGCGCCGAGGCGCCCGTTGCCAATCGGCAGCGCGCGAAGCCAGTCGGTGCCGGCCTCCTCGTCGTACCACAGCGCCATATCGCCCGCCGCGAGCACCTGCGGCGGCGGCACCGAGCCAGCCCTGGCGGTGGCGCTCCAGGCGGCCGGCAGCAACGCGGCTCCGGTCCCCACGGCCCCTGCCCTGAGCACATTCCTTCGTGTCACCTTCGGCATGCCTATCTCCAAGCCGATCGTAGGGACGGCACCCGCGGCGCCGAGGGGAGGCGCGACGTCGACCCCGGCACAGGTGTCGTCATGTCCGGGACCACCGCTGGTTCGCGCCGGTGTGGCAGTTCCAGACGATCACGGCTGTGCCGTTGGTGGTGGCGGCTCCGCTCACGTCGAGGCAAAGGGTCGGCGCCCGCACGCTGCTTATCGTGCCGTTGCCGTTGTGGGTCCACCGCTGGTTGGTGCCGCCGTTGCAGTCCCAGATCTGTACCTGCGTCCCGGCGGTCGCGCTCACCGGGATGTCCAGACACTTGCCCAGGACCTGGAGAGTCTGACCGCTCTGGCTGAACATCTGGTTGGCATTGTTGTGGCAGTCCCAGATCACCGTCGGAGTCCCGTTCGTCGACGACCCCGAATTCACGTCGAGACACCGGCCGGACGATTCGCCGCGCAGTCGGAATGTCGGCGGTGGCTCGACCGTACCGCCACCGCTCACCCGGTAGACCACCGTCCCGTGGGCGGGGACGTTGGCGGAGATCGTGCCGGACGTGGTGGTGGTCGCGTTCGTCCACGCGTCGAGCAGGCTGAACGAGTTGCCGGTCTTGCCGACCGCCGCCGCCGTCGTGGAGACGGTCGTGGTGGAGCTGCCCTGGTTGAACAGGGCCACCGCGACGTCCCCGTTGGAAAGCCGTTTGGCCAGCACACGCCTGGTCTGGTCGTTCGACACCTGCACTGCCTGGAGGGCGAGGGAGTCCTGGTTGATGGCGATGAGGTGCTGGTTGCGCAGGATCGTCAGGGTGGCCGAGTCGGCGGAGCGCAGGTCGTTCCCGGCCATCAGGGGCGCCGCCATGATCGCCCAGAGGGCGAAGTGGCTGCGCATCTCGGTGTCGGTCATGCCGCCCCGACCCACCTCGAGCATGTCGGGATCGTTGAACGACCCGGGCCCGGCGTACGAGGACAGTGGGACGTTGACGTTGACGATGTTCTGGATTCCCATCGGGTATCCGTTCGTCTGTCCGCTGTTCCACGTGTTGGTGATGTCCTCGGTGGTACGCCACAGGTTGGCCACATCGCCCCAGTTGCGCATCGGCCCGGTCTTCTCGTGGATGCTGTTCGAGTTGATGCTGTAGACGATCGGTCGACCGGTCGCGGCCAACGCGTCGCGCATCTTCGCGAACGCCACAACCTGGTCGTTTATCGATCCAGCGGGCGAACACCAGTCGTACTTCAGGTAATCCACGCCCCACGCGGCGAACTGCCGGGCATCCTGGACCTCGTGGCCGAGGCTCCCGGTCGAGCCGGGGAAGGCGTCGAAGTACTGGGCGCAGGTCTGGTCCATGGGCGACTGGTAGATGCCGAACAGCAGGCCACGGGCGTGCAGATAGTCACCCAACGCTTTCATTCCGCTCGGGAAGCGACTCGGATGGGCCTGAAGATTGCCTTGTGAGTCCCGGTTGGGGTCGAACCAGCAGTCATCGACCACAACGTATCGGTAGCCGAGATCGCGCATTCCGTTGGTTACCATGGTGTCTGCCATCTGCCTGATCAACGTCTCGTTGATGTTGCAGCCGAACGTGTTCCAGGTGTTCCAGCCCATCGGTGGAGTACGAGCGACACCGTTGTTGAGTGCCCACGCCGACCGTGGCGAGTGCGTCCCGACGATTGCCGCGGACGCGGCCACCACCACCAGGCTCAGGACTGTCAACCATCGCGATTTCCACTGCATTTTGCCTCCTCACGCGCCGATCGACGGCACGCACCGGTCATCTGGGAGCAGCCCCCACGACATGGAACCCCGTGGATAGAAGCTCCCGGCGGTTTTTCAGACCTCAGCTGACGCGCTGGAGGCGCCAGCGGTTGTCGGAGCTGGCATTGTCGGCGTCCTGCACGACCTGCGCACCCCAGGCGGTGTTCCCATTGAGGACGCCGAGAACCTTGCCACTGTTGACGTTGCGGATCTTGTGAGTGCCGTCGCCGTTGTCAGTCAGCGTCCAACGATGGTCGGCGGTACCGTTGTCCGACCACTGCAACACCAGGGCGTTGTCGGCGGTCGACATGTTCTCCACGCCGAGCACCTTTCCGCTGTTGACGTTTTTGAAGCGAACAGCATTGCCGTCGGCCACCATGACCCACTGGTGGTCGGCGGTCCCGGTGTCTCCCCACATCACGGCCAGACCGCCGTCGGCGGTGGACATGCCCTGCACTCCGAGCACCAGGCCGCTCGCCGCGTTGACCAGTTTGTAGGTGTTGCCGGTGCCGCCACCCGAGCCGGTGTTCCAGTAGACGGTGTAGTTGAAACCATGCGCGTCGCGGAACGGCACGAGGTTGACGGTGGACCCGTTCGCGGTCGCGGTGAACGTCAGCGCGCTCGCGCTGGTTCGGGTGATCGAGGAGACTGTCAGCGCGGGTAGCGAACCGACGGTGGAATTGCCGTAGTTGCCACAGAGCACCTCCGGGCCATAGGTGATCGCCTGGACGTTGGCATTGTCGTTCGCCGCCTGCATGATGACGCGCATGGGGAGACGTACGGTGATCGTGTCACCTGCGGCCCAGGTCCGGGTGATCGTGGCATAGCTACCCGTCGCCACACTCTGCACCTGACCGTTGACGCTGATCGTCGCGCCGTTGGTCCACGCGGGAATCCGCACCCGGATGCTCCACGATCCGCTCATCGTGCCGCCGAGCGTCAGGGTCGTCGTGTCGCTGGCCGGATAGGCGGTGCTCTGCGTGACCGTGATGCCCCGTTGCGACCAGGTCAACACCGACGGCACGAACAGGTTCACCGTCAGCGTGGTGCCGTTGTGGAAGTAGATGGAGTCCATCAGCTTCGTGTTCGTCTCGATACCGGCACCCTGGCAGCACCAGAACGTGGTGTAGTCGGTGCTCCAGGTGCCACCACCCCAGGCCGGACCCACACCCCGGCGACCGCCGGGGTTCAGCGGCGTGAAGTAGGTGATGTGACCGTGGCTGTCGGCCGGGTTCTGTGCGCCGACCAGATGGTTGACCAGCGCCCGCTCGTAGTAGTCGAAGTAGGTCGACTGGGTCGGGTCGAGCAGCCACAGCTCACGGGTCAGCTTCAGCATGTTGTAGGTGTTGCACTGTTCGCAGGCGTCGCTGCTGAGGTATCCCGCGATGGCGTTCGGCGGACGGAAGTGCTCGGCCTGACTGTTGCCACCGATGACGTACGTGTGCGCGTTGACGGTGAAGTTCCACGCGTTGCGGGCGATGTCACGGTAGCGGGTGGTACCGGTGGCCTTGTACTCGCGCGCGGCACCCACCCACTTGGGCACCTGGGTGTTCGCGTGCAGCCCGCTGAGCTGGTCCTGGTTGTTGGCGAGCGGGTTGAACACCGCGGCATGGTCGAACCGCTGTGCGGCGGTGAGCCAGCGGGCGTCGCCGGTCTGCTGATAGATGTCGGTCAGCGCGGCGTTCATTCCGCCGAACTCGGTGCCCAGCATCGCCTGCATCTGACTCGAGGTCAGCCGCGCGGTACGGGTGTCGACCCAGGCGGCGAGCGCCAGCAACACCGTACGCGCCTGGGTGTTTCCGACGTACCGCCACACGTCGAGCAACCCTGCCAGCGTCTTGTGGATGCAGTAGTAGGGAACGTTGCCGTTGTTCAGGGTGCGCGCCTCAAGGGCGGTGAAGTCGGACTCCGGGAAGCCGGAGAGATAGCCCGCGCCGAACCCGGCGGCTCCGTTGTTCGCCTGGCACCTGGCCATCTCGGCGACCATGTAGTTGGCCTTGTCCCGGCACGTCGTGTCACCGAGCACCGCATATGCCTGGGCCCATGCGGTCAGGAAGTGCCCCTGCATGTGGGTCCGGAACGGGAACGTGGGCGCGTCCCAGCCGCCGGTCGCAACCGCGCCGTTGGTCGACAACCGGTGGTTGGCCCGAAAGTTGTAGAGCAACCGCTCCACGTCCACGAATCGCAGGTAGTTCAACGTGCGGGTCTGGTTGTCCAGGAACCGCCCGGCGGTGAGCCGAACCTGACCCAGCGCAAACGGGTACGCCGAGACCCCGATGTCCGCGCGGGCCGGCGGGAGTTCGGCGGCCATCGCCGGGAACGAGCCAAGGAGTTCGGCACCGGTCGCCGAGGCCAGCACACCGCCGGCCGCGGCGCCCAGTACGTGACGCCGGCTTAGGCGCAGGGATGACATGAATCCTCCAGAGTGCTTCGCCGGGGACGGGTGGGACGGAGCGGAGACAAACGCCGAACCCTGCCTCACGATCCTCACAAAAGTGAGCGCTAACATGTGTCATACATGTTACGTCTGGTCGCCCTGACATTCAAGAGAGTCAGTACGATACACCTCTTCACGAAGGTGATCCCGCTGGCCAGGAGCGGCTTTGCATCCGCACATCAAGCGGATCCGGCGCACCGGCAGAACCTGGCATCCCGCGAGGCCGACAACACCCTTATTATCGTTAACATCCCAGGATCCATGCCTTCGGAGGTCACCGCGTACCCGGTTGCCGGCGAGCGTCGCCCTGGCCGGGTTCACCACCGGAGGGTGAACCCGCGACGAGCACGGACTCCCGACCCTCCTGCCGGCCCTCCTCCCGAGCGCGGGCGACCAGCCCGGCCAGCCGCCGCCGGTGGTGCCAGGCTGTGGCCCGCAGGCCGAGGAGCAGCGCGGCGAACAGGATCAGCAACGCGAGCTGTGCCCACGGTAGGGCCCAGGTGGTGACGCTGGCGGAAACCTGCCGGAGGTCTGCGTCGGCCTGGTCGTCGCCGAGCAGGGTCGGGGTCGTGGTGACGGTTGTTCGTAGGCGTCCCAGCGCCCAGACGCCGTCAACGCGGATTTTGGCCTCCCGGCTGCCGCCCGGAAGCAGTTCCTCGACGTCACCGGTGGCGTCGTGGCTGGTCAGGCCGAGGATGTCGGAGACCGCTACCCGGCTCCTTCCGGTGACCCAGGCGTTGCCGTCGTTCGTCACGGTGTAGCGGACCCGAACCGTGCCGCCCGCGAAGGGATTCCACGATGGGGTGTAGGTGGCACTGAGGGTCTGGACGGGCAGGGCCGCCTGAACGGTGCCGTTGACCCGCACCATGACGCGGAATCCGACTCGACTCTCGACGTTGACCGTACCTCCGGTGCTTGTGACGGTCGCGGCGATGCCGGCCGGGTGGTCACCCGGCGTGGCACTCCGGGGCACGGTGATGGTGAACGGGACCACCTTCGTCTCGTTGGCGCCGACGGTGACCTTCCCCTGCACGTCGATCCAGGTGCCACCGTCGACCGAGGGGCGGTCGGACGGCAGCATGTTGAAGCGGCCCTTGTCGGTGAGGTAGGCGTCGGCGGCCTTCAGCGCGAAGACGACGGCGGTACGGCTGAAGTTTCGTACCGCCAGGTGTTCGGTCACGACCTCTCCCGGGTCGAGGCTGGTGTTGATCCACCGCCGCTCGTCCGGCCCGCTCGGGGTGGCCGGCTGGACCGTCCAGGTCAAGGCCTTCGGGTCCGGTTGGGCCACCGCCACAGTCGGCGCGGTGGCGATCGTGAGGATCGCGGCGGCGAGGATGGTGAGCGCCCGGCGCAGCGGGGTGACGGTCATGACGGCGGCCCTTCGACCCAGGCCGGCGGGGGCCTGGTCCAGGCCCCCGCCGAGCCACTACTCGAACAGGGAGAGCGTGAGCGTGGAGCTGTACTCACCGGCGGCGACGTCCGCCGGGGTGCGCAGGTACAGGTCGGCGTTGACGGAGTACGAGTCGCTGGCTACCGCCTCGGAGTCGAAGGCCGAGACCAGCAGTTCCTGGTCGACCAGGCCGACATTGTTGCCGGGCAGGGTCTCCTCGTCGAGGACGGTCACGACCTCTTCGCCCTCGGTGACCAGACCGGTGTCACCGCCGTCGAGCAGGCGCGGCTTCCAGCCGAAGTGTTCGGCGCTGATCGGATCCTGGCCGGAACCGCCGTCGAAGTCGGTGGCGCTGCCGAGCACGGCCCAGCTCGCGCCGTCGGGCACCTCGTCGGCGACGCGGGTGTCGGTGACCCTCACGGTCGGCAGCGTGCCGACGAACTGACGAACCAGCAGGGTCGAGCCGTCCTGGGCCAACGCGACGGCGTCACCGGCGATCGACAGGGCGAGCACCCCCGGTTCCCTGATCTCGGCGATGTCGACCGTCACCCGCACGCCGGCGTCGTCGCCGGGCTCGGCGTCGGCGGGCGACGGCAGCACCGCAGCCCCGGCCAGAGCGGCACCGACGGCGCAGGCCGCGAGCACCTGCCGTCGTTTACCTGTGTTCATGTGATCTCCGTTGTCATCGTTGGTTGACAGGGGACGTGGTGGGCCTATTCGCCGCAGGTGATGGCGGGATGCTGCACGGTGCGTACGGTCGTCACGTCGCTGCCGCCGAGCGCCCCGGTCACCCGGACCGTGACCGACCCGGCCGACACGGACGCGGCACGCGTGTTGAACGACTGGTACACGTTCGACCCCGGCGCCACACCCTCGAACGACCGCTCCCCGTACGGGGTCTCCAGACCGATCCCGACCGAGCCGTCATGATCGTTGCGAGCCTGCACCGCCACGTACGCCCTGCCACCCAGGCACCGTGCCTGCGCGGTGACCGTGACGGGCAGTTCGGGCTGGCCCGTCGCGGCTTCGAAGGCCCAGGAGTCGATCTCGAAGAGGTCGACGCCGGTTGGGCCGGCGAAAGTGAAGTAGACGTCGTGCACGCCGCTCACGCCGTCGAGCTCGGCGGTCACCTCGGCCCATTCGCCGGACAGTGTGTCGACCGGAATCGTGCCGACCACGGGGCCGGTGAGCTGGTCCAGCCGTACCTCGATACGCGCGCCGGCCGCGAGCGCTCGCACCTTTGCCGTCACGCTGCGGGCGCCGTTGTCGCCGAAGTCCACCGACGACAGTGCGGTCCAGTCGCCGTTGTCGATGTCGCGTACCACCAGGTTCGGCGCCGCGGCGCCGAACTGAGCGGAGCCGCCGTCGACCTTCCGGGTCGAGACACCCTTGCTCCAGCCGAAGGTCTCGGCCTCGAAGACACGGTACGGGTCGAAGTTCCGGACCTGGTTGACGCCGGCATAGGTGCCGACGACCTGCTGGATCGTGCCATCCGGGTTGAAGGTCAGCTCTTGGATGTGCGGGCTGCGGTACCCCTGGGTGGTGTTCCCGTTGATGCGTTTGTTCAGCGTCGGAGCATGGTAGGTGAAGTAGTATTTGCCTTCGAACTCGAACACCGACTGGTGGTTGTTGCCACCGGTGCCGGCGCCGAAGAACTGTGACTGGTTCGGGAACAGCACGCCGGCATAGGTCTCCTTCGGCCAGGACATCGGATCGTCGGAAATCATGTACCCGATCTGGCCGCCGCCGGGGTAGCCGGGAAGCGGCGTCTGCGGGCCGCCGAAGTCGTTCCCGCCGAAGTGCGAGGAGTACGAGAAGTAGTACCTGCCCTCGCGCTTGAAGACGTGGCCCGCCTCGAAGGCGACGGGAGCGTCGACCACCGCGGCCGATGCCTCGGTCGAGACCATGTTGTCGCCGAGTTCGATCGCCCGGATGTTCTTCGGGTTGTTGAAGCGCTCGGCCGGCGGCATGCTCGTCGACGCGGGACCACCGCCGAAGTAGAGGTACGGCTGGCCGTCGTCATCGACGAAGGGAGCCGGGTCGAACTTCCACGCGACATCCTCGGCACCGGGAGTACTGCCGTTGATCAGCGTGCTCGTACGCTCGCTGATCCACGGACCGAGCGGCGACCCACCCGTGATCACGTTGCTGGAGCCGCCGCCGTTGGCGTAGTAGAGGAAGAACTTCTCCTCTCCGTTCACCACCTTCTTGGTCATACCGGGCGCCCACGAGTTGCCGGTGAACGGCGCCACCCCGTTCGGGCCCGCGACCTGAATCTCGCCGTGATCCGTCCAGTTCACCAGGTCCGCGGAGGAAATCACCGTGATCTGGTTGATGTCGCCGTAGTTGATGCCCGGCGAGACGCCGGTGACGGGGTCGGGAGCGTAGCCCTGGGTGTCATTGGTCAGGTACATGTACACCCGGCCGTCGTGCACGAAGCCGAATCCATCGGCACCGAACTTGTGCCCGATCAACGGGTTGTGTTCCCCCGGCAGCTTGCCGACGACCTCGATCGTCTTCGACGGCGCCGCCGGTGGCGCGGCGCCGACCACCGAGACGTCATCGAGCTTGAAATCCATGAGGTGCAGGTTCGGATCCGAGGACGGCGTGCTCGTCCACGGCGTCTCGAAGAACAGCCGCGCCGTCGAGACGTTCTGCGTCGCCGGAATCGTGAACGTTCCGTTGAACTGCGCCCACTGGCCCTTTGTCGCGACCACGCTGACGAGGTTGGTGTAGGTGGCAGCGCCGTAGTGCATCGTGGCGAAGAACTGCTTGGTCGCCGGCCCGCTCGGGTTCTCGTACTTGATGCGGGCCGTCAGCACGTAGGTCTGCCCCGCCTGCACCTTCCCGCTCAGGTCCTGCATCGGACCGGATCCGGTCGTGGTCCGGCTGGCGACGAGCGCGGCGCCCTGACCGGAGTAGGCATCCGAGGTCACCGACAGTTGGCCGCCGTCGGCGGAGTTCCCGTTGTTGACGAACCAGTTGGCCAGGCCCCCCTCGAACCCGCCGTTGACAATGAGATTCGTGTCGGCGGCGTGGACGGGTGCCGTTCTGGCGAAGATTCCTGCGGCCAGGACCATGCCGACCGTCGCGATCACCGCGATCCCTCCTCGGGTCGCCCGTCGCATGTGTTGTTCCACGAGACATCCTCCTTCATCTCTGACTGGGTCATCGGTGTACGGGAGACCGTTGGGTACGTGCCCTCGGGCGCCTTCGATGCGGGTCGGCCGCCGTCACCGGCTCAACCAGGCAGTGGCGACCGGTGAATTGAGGACTGTCGGGGTTATCCGCCGCAGGTGATGGCGGGATGCTGCACAGTGCGTACGGTCGTCACGTCGCTGCCTCCGACCGCCCCGGTCACCCGGACCGTCACCGACCCCGCCGGCTCGGACGCGGCGCGGGTGTTGAACGACTGGTACACGTTCGACCCCGCAGGTCCAGCCTCGAACCGTTGGGGGCGATCTCGGCCTCGGTCGGGTCGGTTGTGTCCAGCCCGAGCGTCGCGCCGAACTGGCCGGCCCACGACGCGACCGATCCGGCTTCGCACCCGGAGCTGGCACCGAGATCGACGCCCACCGTTGCGAGCGTGCGCAGTGGGCCGGGCCGGCGAGCGTAAACCGTGGCGCCGATCCGTGCCATCACGGTCACGACACATTGAAGCGCGACATTGGGGCTGTTCAACGATGATCTGCGGTGGGGCCTGGGGACATGCGAGCGGATCGACACAGCCAAGGCGAGCTCCAAACGCGAGAGCGGCGTGAAGGCCATCTTGTTATCGCTAACAATGCCTGTCAAGAGCATCTATGCAACGTGCCCGAAGTATCCCCGTAACACCGCGTACCCATCCACCGGCGACGACGCGCGTTTCCCCACCCGCCGGTGTCGCCAGGGAACACGGTCGCGCGGTCGCGGTGCAGGCGGCTCCAGCGTCAGCTGGCCGAGCCGGCTCGGCGTTTGTTGTAGACGTCGAAGGCCACGGCGACGAGCAGGACGAGCCCCTTCACCACCGACTGCGTCGACTGGTCGACGCCCATCAGCTGCATACCGTTGCTCATCACCGCCATGATCAGACCGCCGACCATCGCGCCCACGACGGTGCCCACTCCCCCGGTGACCGCCGCGCCACCGATGAAGGCGGCGGCGATCGCGTCGAGCTCGAACATGTTGCCGGCTGCGGGCTGGGCACCGTTGGACCGCGACGAGTAGATGACACCGGCCACCGCCGCCAGGAAACCCATGTTGACGAACATCCAGAAGTTGACGGTGCGGACCTTCACTCCCGACAGCGCCGCCGCGGACAGGTTGCCGCCGATCGCGTAGACCTGACGACCGAAGACCGTACGACGAGTGAGTAGGCCGTACACCAGCACGAGGACCGCCAGGACGATCAGTACGATCGGCAACCCACGGGCGTGCGCCAACTGCCAGGCGAAGTACATGAGGACCGCCCCGACCACCGCCACCCGGGCAACGAACAGCGGAAACGACTCGACGGGCTGCTGGTAGCGGATGCGCGCGACCCGGGTACGGAAACCGCTCACCGCGTACCCGGCCACGGCTACGACGCCGATCAGCAGTGTGAAGGCGTCGTAGCCCTGCCCGCCGAGCAGTCCGTTGAGGAATCCCGCCGCGACCCGCTGGTACTCGGCCGGGAACGGCGACAGCGAGATGTTGTCGAGCACCCGCAGGGTCAGACCACGGAACAGCAACATTCCGGCCAGGGTCACGATGAAGGCCGGGATGCCGGCGTACGCCACCCAGAACCCGTGCCAGGCGCCGACCAGTACGCCGACCGCCAGCGCGGCCAGAATGCCGACCCACCACGGAAGGCCCTGCTGGATCACCAGGACGGCGGAGACCGCCCCGGTCAGCGCCACGACCGACCCGACCGACAGGTCTATATGCCCACCGATGATCAGGATGACCATCCCGATCGCGAGCACCAGGATGTACGAGTACTGCAGGACGATGTTGGTGATGTTCCCCGGGCTCAGCGACACCCCGTCGGTCAGGATCGCGAAAAACGCCACGATGACGACCAGGGCGACGTAGATCCCGCTCTGCCGCAGGTTGTTCAGCACCAAGGCCCGCAGGTCGCTCGTCCCGGTGTGCAGCGCGGCGGCCGGCGCGCCGTCCGGAGGCGTCGGACGCTCCGTCGAGGAGGTCTTGATGCTGGTCATCCGACGAACTCCTTGTCCTTGGTCATCAGACCCATGAGGCTTTCCTGGGTTGCCTCGCCCACCGGTTTCTCGCCCGTGATCCGGCCTGCGGCGAGGGTGTAGATGCGGTCGCACATCCCGAGGAGCTCCGGCAGCTCGGAGGAGATGATGATCACCGCCTTGCCGTCGGCGACCAGTCGATTGATGATCTGGTAGATCTCGTACTTGGCCCCGACGTCGATTCCGCGCGTCGGTTCGTCCAGGATCAGCACATCCGGGTTGGTGAAAAGCCACTTCGACAAGACGACCTTCTGCTGGTTGCCGCCGGAGAGCTTGCCGACCACCGTCATCACGCTGGGCGCCTTGATGTTCATCTCCCGCCGACTCGCCTCGGCGACCTTGATCTCCTCGTTGCCGTTGACCCAGCCCAGGCGGGACAGCCGGTCCAGGGCGGCGGCGGAGACGTTGCGGCAGACGTCGTCGATGAGGTTCAGTCCGAACCGCTTGCGATCCTCGGTGACGTAGGCGATGCCGTTGCCGATCGCCTCTGCGACGGTACGGGCACCGACTTCGCGCCCGTGCATGAACAACCGGCCTGCGATGTCACGGCCGTACGATCGGCCGAAGACGCTCATCGCCAGCTCCGTCCGCCCGGCCCCCATCAGCCCCGCTATCCCGACGACCTCACCGGCGCGAACGGACAGACCTACGCCCTCGACGACCAGCCGGTCCCGGGTCGGGTGCCGCACCGTCCAGTCCTCGATCCGCAGCACCTCCTCGCCGGGCGACGACACACGGTCCGGGTAGAAGCTGTCCAGATCGCGCCCGACCATGCCCCGAATGATCCGCTGCTGGCTCACGTCGTCGGCTCGCATGTCGAGGGTCTCCACGGCGCGCCCGTCCCGGATGACCGTGGTCGAGTCGGCGATCGCGGTGATCTCGTTGAGCTTGTGGGAGATCATGATGCAGGTGATCCCCCGGCCCTTGAGCTGCCGCAGCAGGCCGAGCAGGTGAGCCGAGTCGACGTCGTTGAGAGCGGCGGTCGGCTCGTCCAGGATGAGCAGGCGCACCTTCTTCGACAGCGCCTTCGCAATCTCCACCAACTGCTGCTTGCCCACGCCGAGCTGGATGACCGGGGTGACGGGGTTTTCGTCCAGCCCGACGGACGCCAGCAGCACCGCCGCCTCGGCGTTGGCCCGGTTCCAGTCGATGAGCCCACTTCGGCCACGACGCTCGTTGCCGAGAAAGAGGTTCTCGGCGATCGACAGATGGGGCACCAGGGCGAGTTCCTGATGGATGATGACGACGCCGTTGGCCTCGCTGTCCCGGATGCCGCGAAACCGCATCGGTTCGCCGTCGAACAGGATCTCGCCGTCGTACGAGCCCGCGGGGTGAACACCGGACAGCACCTTCATCAGGGTGGACTTGCCGGCGCCGTTCTCGCCGCAGATGGCGTGGATCTCTCCCCGGCGCACGGCGAGGGTGACGTCGTCCAGCGCGGTCACCCCGGGGAAGGTCTTCGAGATGCGACGCATCTCGAGGATGGTGTCGTCCATGGTCACTGTCCTCTGTCCGGTTGGACGCGGTACGCGACGCCGTCGGACTCGGTCATCGTCGCCGAGCCCGACGGATGGCTTACTTCTTGGCCTGACCCGCGGCGACCTCTTCCGCCGTCCAGTAGCCCGAATCGATCAGGGTGGCCTTGATGTCGTCCTTGTAGACGGTGGCGATCGGCAGCAGGTACGCCGGGACGACCTTGACGCCGTTGTTGTACGTCTGCGTGTCGTTGGCCTGTGGCTGTTTGTCCTGAAGGAACGCCTCGGCGGCGAGCATGGCCTGGTCGGCCAGCAGACGCGTGTCCTTGAAGACGGTGGAACTCTGTACGCCGTCGTTGATCAGCTTGACCGAGGCGATCTCCGCGTCCTGGCCGGTCACCACCGGGATCTTCTTACCCGCGGCGCCGTAGCCGGCGTTCTGTAGGGCGGTGATGATGCCGCGGGAAATGCCGTCGTACGGCGACAGGACCCCGTCGACCCGCGCGCCGTCGTTGTAGCTGGAGGTGAGCAGGTCCTCCATCCGCGTTTGCGCGGTTCCCTGCTGCCAGCGCAGGATGGCCACCTGCTCGACAGCGGTCTGGCCCGACTTCACCCGTAGCGTGCCGGCCTCGACGAACGGCTTCAGCGTGTCCATCGCGCCGCCGAAGAAGTACTGGGTGTTGTTGTCGTCGAGCGAGCCGGCGAAGAGTTCGACGTTCAGCGGGCCCTGGGCCGTACCCTTCGCGCCATCCCTGGTTTGCAGGCCGAGGCCGACCAGCAGCGCGGTGGCCTGGGCGACGCCCACCTTGTAGTTGTCGAAGCTGACGTAGAAGTCGACGTTCTTGCTGCCGCGGATCAGCCGGTCGTAGGAGATGACGGGAATCTTCGCGTCGGCGGCGGCCTGCAACTGTCCGCTGAGCGACGTGCCGTCGATCGCCGCGATGATCAGGACGTCCGCGCCCTGGGTGATCATCTGGTCGACCTGCTGCGACTGGGTGGGGATGTCGTCGCCGGCGTACTGGAGGTCGACCTTGTAGCCCTTTGCCTCCAGCTTCGACTTCACCGCGTTGCCGTCCGCGATCCACCGCTCCGAGGTCTGCGTCGGCATCGAGACGCCGATGGTCAGGTCGCCGGGCTTGTCCCCGCCGGTGTCACCGCCGCCGCCCGCACCCTCGCCACTGCACGCTGCCAGGCTCATCGCCAGCACGGCGCTGCCGAGAGCAACCAGGAACCTTTTGCCCATGAGTTTCTCCTTTTTGACCTCTCCGCCGACTGCCGGGCCGACTGTCGCCTTCCGGGTAGCGTTAGCGCTCACAAAGTGAACGTCAACACTTGTTCCGAAATACCGGTGTCACGGTCTCGTAACGGAGGTGTCCCGACGAGCAGTGCGCGGGACTGCTACTCGACCTCGGACCGGACGCGGAAAGCCGCTCACCACCGTCGATGTGGGCCCCAGCCGGTGCCGTCGGCGTCGGTGACCCACCGCCGCCTGGCCGACCGGCAGTTGGCGGCGACGCGGGGGCCGGTCGAGGACGCGAACGTCGGTGCCGGGCTCCGGCCGCCTGCGATCAGCGACGCGGTGGGGCGACGCTGTCCCGGGAGACCAGGGCCGGGGCGATGGTCTGGCGCAACGCACCGCCGGTGCCCGATTCGATCTGCGCCAGCAGCATCTGCAGACTCGCCCGCGCGACCGCGCCGAAGTCCGGCCGGACGGTGGTCAGCGGCGGGATGAAGTACGCGGCCTCCGGCACGTCGTCGAAGCCGACCACGCTGATCTCGTCCGGCACCCGCCGGCCGAACTCGTGCAACGCCCGCAGCACGCCGAGCGCGAGATGGTCGTTGGCGGTGAAAACCGCGGTGACCTCCGGCATCCGCGCCAGCATCTGCCCACACCGGTAACCCGAGGCCGCGGACCAGTCCCCCGGCAGCAGCGGCGGTGGATCCACCCCGGCAGCCAGCAGCGCCGCCCGCCAGCCGTCGATCCGGCCGACACTGTCGAACCAGTCGGACGGCCCTGAGACGTGCCAGACACTGCGATGCCCGGCGTCGAGCAGGTGCTGGGTCGCCGCTCGGGCACCCGCCACCTGATCGACCGTCACCAACGGCACCGGCCGACTCGGGTCACCGTCGACCGTGACCAGCGGAACATCCTTGGGCAGGCGCTCCAGCGCCTCACCCGCCGACTCGACCGGCGCGATGACCACGATGCCCGCGACCCGGTGCGACAGGTGCCGCTCGACGGCGGCCGAGATGGAACGATGGTCGAGGCTCTGCACGCTGCCCATACTGACCGCGAAACCCTCCGCCGCAGCGGTCTGCTCCAACGCGGCCAGCAACGACGCCGGACCGTAGAGCGTCGTGTTCTGCGCGACCACGCCGATGACCTGCGATCGGCCGGTCACCAGGGCACGTGCCGCGCCGTTGGGACGGTAGCCGAGCTGGGCGATTGCCGCTCGCACCCGCAGCCGGGTCTGCTCACGGACGTTGGGGTGCCCGTTGAGCACCCGCGACACCGTCTGATGTGAGACACCGGCCAGACGAGCAACGTCCGTCATGGCAGGACCGTGGACGGCCATTTCGCTCCCCCCACCACATCGCCGGCCCGCGGCCCGTCGACGTCGACTGGAGCGGTTCGGCCCGATCCTCCTCGCTCGGTCACCACGCCGGTGCGCAATCCCAGGTGACCAGCGCTGGATGGCCTGCAGTCTACGTCAGCCAACGACTCGGACGCGGTACCGCTTTGTCGGATCGGCGAAACAAGGGCACGGTCGCACGGAGCGATCACCGCGCGCCGGGTACGCAGACGACCGCGTGCGCCCCGCGCACCGTGGCCTGCTCCACACTCCCGTGGACGGAGCGTGGAGCAGGCCGGCGACAGACACGACGCGGCGGCACACCGGCACTCGCCCGGCAGGCACGGGGTTCTCCGCGCCAGCGATCAAATCAATCGCTGCTCACGTGGTGTCATGGGGTTGTCAGACTGAACCGGCGTACGGTGACCGCGCCACCGAGCGACTGGGTGGCGTGGTTGAACATCGCGAATCGGTAGCCCATGAAAAACTGCCAGTTGTTGGCCAGGGTCAGGGAATTGCCAAGTGAGGTGAAGGTGACTCCGTCCGTGCTGTAGGAAAAGCTTGCTTGTCGGCCGGCGCCGGGTCTGATGTCGGCGTTGGCGCGCAGCCAGATCCGGCCACCGGAGACGGCGGCGCCGGCCACCTCGGTACCGGTGCTGGTGGTGTTCCAGTTGCTGTCCATCGTTAGGCCGTTCTGCATGACCAGTCGGGTGGTGCCGTTGTTACGACGGACTCCGATCCAGGCCGACGAGTTACGCAGCACCGCCAGCCCGGCGCGGTCACCATCGCGCATGGTGGAGTAGTCGAGTTCGATGGTGGCGGTGGAACTGGGGCCCTGGATGCGATGGGTCAGCGTGTTACGTGCGGCGTACAGGTCGCCGGTGACGGTGGCGGTCTGCAGGCGCAGTCCGTCGTTGACCGACCATTTGGTGTTGTCCGGGTTGTGGTTCCATTCCCACTGCGGGCCGAGAGTGGTGCCGGCGAAAGTGTCGGTGCCGGTCAGTGGCTTCACCACCCGAGGCGGTGCGGGCAGGTTCGGTGCGGGGTAGGAACTACCCCAGGCGCCGTTGACCGTCTGCACCACGGGCCAGCCATCGCCGGTCCAGGTGATCGGCGCCAGAGCCGGCATCCGGCCGCCCGGATAGGCGTCCACGAAGGCCATGTAGTACCAGTCGCCGTTCTGGGTCTGCACCAGCCCACCCTGATGTGGCACACCGCCGCCGGAGATCGGCCCCGGCATGTCGAGCAGCACCTGGCGCATCTCGTACGGGCCGAAGGGGCCGTTGGTCGACTTCAGGACGTACTGCCCGTTTGCCGGTCGGGTGAGCCAGATGTAGTAGTTGCCCCCGCGCTTGTAGAAACGCGCTCCCTCCAGAGTTCCGACGCTCGACGGAGTGGTGAACACCTGCTGGGCACGGACCTGGCTACGCCCGTCGGCGGAGAGCTGCGCCACGCTGATCGTGCCGTTTCCGTACGCCACGTACATGGTGTCGTTGTCGTCGATCAACATTCCGGCGTCGTAATAGCAGTTGTTGATGGTGGTGTGCCGGTTCCACGCGCCGTCGACGGCGGTCGCGGTGTAGATGTGGGTCTGCACGAAGTCAATGCACCCCGCCCAGTAGAACGTCCGGTTGCTCGGACGGTAATTCAACGTCGAGGCCCAGATTCCGTCGACGTACGCCCGGCTGCCGTTCAGGTCGTACTTCGACCCGAAGTCGAGCCGGGGCACGGAGTGACCGGCGAACTCCCAGTTCACCAGGTCGTACGAGCGCAGCACCGGTGCGCCCGGCGAGTAGTGCATGGTGGACGCCGACATGTAGTAGGTGTTGTCCACCCGGATGATGTCGACGTCGGCGAAGTCCTGCCACACGACCGGATTCGAGTACGGGGTGTTTCCGGGATTGCCGCTGCCGACGGGTACGAGCTGCCATTGCTGGTTGTTGCCGCCCCAGTCGTCGTACTGCACCACGTTCGCGCCGTCGGCGGTCGACGCGCCCTGCACCTCCACCGCCCTGTTGCTGTTCCGATTGATCAGGCGGACGTAGCCGCCGGCAGAGTCCGCCAACCGGAACTGCTGGTTGGTCCCGTTGCCGTCGGCCCACTGCACCACCGCCGCGCCGTTCGCGGTGGAAAAGTTGTAAATATCGAGCACCTTGCCCGAATGACGCGACTTCAACCGGTAGTAGCCCCCACCGGAGTCCACGAACTGCCACTGCTGCCACGCGCCGTCGTTACGCGCCCACTGGGTGATCCGCGCACCGTCGGTCGTCGCCCGGTTGTAGACGTCCAGCGCCTTACCGCTGTTGCGGTTCACCAACACGTACCAGGCATTGGTGTCGACCGTCGCGGCCGAGGCGGGTGTCGGGGCGACGGCCGCCACCGCTCCGCCCACCACCGTCGCAACCGCTGCCGCGGCGACCCGCGACAACCACCCACGCCGCCGCGTTGGTGGCGCTACCCGGGGAACCCGATCGATGGCAACCATGATCCTCCTCTGACGACGCGAACCGAACGGTCTGAGTCGGTGTCCACCGCACCGGGCGGCGGCGCGAGGCTGGCGAAGCATGCCCTTTGTGATCGCTAACATCATCCATCGCACTCCGCCACACTCTGCTGTCGCGCACGAGGAGAGACATGACCACGGGTGAACCAGCCACGAATATCGACCGTCTCAGATATAGACTGTGAGCGATAACACGCTCGTAGTCAAGACGTAACACAAGCGGTCCACAGTCGTGCCGAGACGCGGGCAGGGCGGCCCGTCCCCGCCCGCCGGACGCGGGCAGGGGCGGACCACCCCGTCACGGATGCGGCGTGGCCGGGCCGGTCAGAGGCCGCGGGACAGCCGGTAGTATGCCTGGTTCCAGCGGATCTCGTCGGCGAACCGGCGGGGCTCGGTCTCGGCGTCGATGACGACCAGTTCGGTCCGGCTCATCTGCGCCAGGTCGTGCAACTCCTCCACTCCGACCGCCTGTGACAGCACCGTGTGGTGCGGTGCGCCAGCGGTAATCCACGCCTCCGCCGAGCTGGGCAGGTCGGGCCTCGGGCGCCACACGGCGCGGGCGACCGGTAGCCGGCGCAGCGGCTGCGGCGGAGCCACCACGTCGATCTCGTTGGCCACGAGCCGGAAGCGCTCCCCCATGTCGGCCAGCCCGAGCACCACCGCCGGGCCCGGCGCGGCGTCGAACACGAGCCGGACCGGATCCTCCCTGCCCCCGATGGTCAGCGGGTGGATCTCCACGTTCGGCACCCCGGACGCGATGGTCGGGCAGACCTCGAGCATGTGCGCACCGAGTACCAACTCCTCGCCCGGGGTGAGGTCGTAGGTGTAGTCCTCCATGAACGACGTACCGCCATCCACACCCACCGACATCGCCTTGAGGGTCCGCACCAGCACGGAGGTCTTCCAGTCACCCTCGCCGCCGAAACCGTAGCCGTCCGCCATCAGCCGCTGCACGGCGATGCCGGGCAACTGGCGCAGCCCGCCGAGGTCCTCGAAGTTCGTGGTGAAGGCCCGGAACCCGCCCGCGTCCAAGAAGGCGCGCATGCCGAGCTCCAGGCGTGCGGCGTACCGCAGCGAGTCGTGCCGCTCGCCTCCGGCAAGCAGCTCACCGACGATGCGGTAGGTGTCCTCGTACTCCTTGACCAGCTCGTCCACCTGCGCGTCGGCGACCTCACCGACCACCTGGACCAGATCGTTGACGCCGTACGTGTTGACCGACACCCCGAAGCGCAGCTCCGCCTCGACCTTGTCACCCTCGGTCACCGCGACGTCACGCATGTTGTCGCCGAAGCGGGCCAGGCGCAGCGACCGCATCGCCGACCAGCCGAGCGCGGCACGGGCCCACGCCCCGACGCGGGCGGTCACCCGCGGGTCGCTGACGTGCCCGGCCACGGTCTTGCGGGCCACACCGAGACGGGTCTGGATGTAGCCGAACTCGCGGTCGCCGTGGGCCGCCTGGTTCAGGTTCATGAAGTCCATGTCGATGTCGGCCCACGGCAGCACGACGTTGGCCTGGGTGTGCAGATGCAGCAGCGGTGTCTGCAACGCGTCCAGGCCGGCGATCCACATCTTCGCCGGCGAGAAGGTGTGCATCCACGCGACAACCCCGATCGCGCCCTGCGCGGCGGCGTCGCGGCAGACCCGCAGAATCTCGCCGCTGTTGGTCAGGACCGGCTTCCAGACCACCCGGGCGGGAATCTGCGGCGATTCGTCAAGCACGGCCGCGATCAGACGTGACTGCTCGGCCACCTGCCGGAGAGTGTCCTCGCCGTACATGCCTTGGCTGCCGGTGAGAAACCAGACCTCGGGTTCGGTGTGTGATGCCATGGGGCTGCCTTCCGCGAGAGGGACGGTCACTTGTAACGGATGCCGATGATTCGCTGGAAGAGGATGAACACGAAGAGCAGACCCCCGATCACAATTTTGGTCCACCAGGAGCTGAGACTTCCATCGAAAGTGATGAGGGTCTGGATCACACCCAGGACCAGCACGCCGAGCACCGTGCCGAAGACGTAGCCCGAGCCGCCGGTGAGCACGGTGCCACCGATGACGACCGCGGCGATGACGTCCAACTCCATCCCGACGGCGATCAGTGGCGCGCCGGAGAGGGTGTAGAAGGACAGCAGGATCCCGCCGATCGCGGAGCACAGGCCGCTGATCGTGTAGACGGCGATCCGGGTCCGCCCCACCGGCAGGCCCATGAGCAGCGCCGACTGTGGATTACCGCCAATGGCGTACACGTTTCGTCCCAGCCGGGTGTAGGCCAGCGTGTACGCGGCGATGGCCACCACGACCAGGGTGATCAGCACGCTGATCGAGACGAAATTTCCGCGGGGATCACCGATCCGCTCCTGCGACATCCTGGTCCAGAACCCATCGGTGATCGGGATGGACGAACCGGAGATGGACGTGCACATCCCCCGGGCGAAGAACATCCCGGCGAGCGTGACGATGAACGGCTGGATCTCGAAGAAGTGGATGGCGCAGCCCATCAGCAGGCCGAGCGTCGGACCGATGAGCAGCGCGATGACGAGGACGAGCCCCGCCGGCAGGCCCTCCTGGAGCAGCCAGGCCGACACCATCGCCGTCATGGCGACGACGGAACCGACCGACAGATCGATACCGCCGGTGAGGATCACGAAGGTCATACCCACCGCGACAACGAGCAGGAAACCGTTGTCGATGAAGATGTTGAAGATGACCTGCACGTTGGAGAACGCCCGGTACTGGGACACGCCGATGCCGTACATGACCAGCAGCAGGGCGAGCGTGGCCAGGACCGGCACCTGTCGCCTCGGCAGCCGGATCCGGGACGGACGCGCGGTGATCGATCCGGTGGTCATGCCGTCACCTGCTCCTTCGACTTGGCGGCGATGGTGCTCGGCGGTGGCGCGCCGGTCCTGCGACGGGTGAACCGAGCGCGGAAGGCCGGCGCCTGGATGAGACAGACGGCGATCACGACGACCGCTTTGAACAGCAGCGAGGTCTGCGGTGAGATGTTCATGGCGTACACCGTGGTGGTCAGGGTCTGGATGATCAGCGCGCCCAGGATGGTGCCGCTGAGGAAGAACCGGCCGCCCGCGAGGGACGTGCCGCCGATGACTACCGCGAGAATGGCGTCGAGCTCCACCCAGAGTCCGGCGGCGTTGCCGTCGGCACTGGAGACGTTCGCCGTCATCATGAAACCGGCGATCGCGGCGCAGCCGGCGCTGAGCACGTACGCGAGGAACACGACCCGGCCGGAGCGGATGCCGGACAGGCGGCTGGCCTCGGCGTTACCGCCCACCGACTCGATGATCATGCCCAGTGCGGTGCGGCGGGTGAACGCGGCGACGAGCAGGGCCGCCGCCAGCGCGATGAAGATGGCCAGCGGCAGGGTCAGCACGTGGCCCAGCCCGATCGCCCGGTACGGCTCGGAGTTGATGGTGATGATCTGGCCCTCGGTGATCAGCTGCGCGAGCCCTCGGCCGGCCACCATCAGGATCAACGTGGCGATGATCGGTTGGATCCCGATCACGGCGACCAGCACCCCGTTCCAGGCGCCGAGCACGAGCGCGACCCCGAAGGCCATCGCGAGGGCGGTCAGCACCACGGCGAGGCTGTTCTGGTCGGGTTGCCGGCTGATGTACATGCAGGCGATCGCGCCGCTGATCGCGCACAGTGAGCCGACCGACAGGTCGATTCCCCCGGTCGAGATGACCAGGGTCATGCCCAGGGCGACGAGGATCAGCGGCGCGCTCAGCCGCAGGATGTCGATCGGGGCGCCGTACAGGTGCCCATCCTTGAGCTCGATGGACAGGAACCCCGGCCGGTAGATCGTGTTCGCGGCGAACATGACGACCAGCACGGCGGCGGGCCAGAACAGCCGGTGACCGATCATCGTCCGGTAGCGGCCCATGGTGGCGTTCATCGGTCTGCCTCCTCCCGGTGGGACCCGTTGGCGATGGTCTGCATGATGCGATCGGCGTCGAGGCTGTCGTCGTTGGCGAGCTGCGCGACCATCTGCCGGTCACGCATCACCACCACCTTGTGGCTGAGGCGCAGCACCTCCTCCAGCTCGGCGGAGATGAACAGCACCGCCATGCCGCCGTCGGACAACTGCGCCACGAGCTTCTGGATCTCCGTCTTCGCGCCGATGTCGATGCCCCGGGTCGGTTCGTCGAGGATCAGCAGCCGTGGCTCGGTGATCAGCCACCGGGCCAGGAGCACCTTCTGCTGGTTGCCGCCGGAGAGATTGCGTACCGGCACCTCCGGGTCGGACGGCCGGATGTTGAGCGCCTTGACGTACTTCTCGACCAGCTCGTCCTGCCTGCGACGAGGGATCGGCCGCAGCCAGCCGCGGGCGGCCTGCATGGCGAGGATCATGTTCTCGCGGACCGTCAGGTCGGCGACGATGCCCTCTGCGCGGCGGTTCTCCGAACAGAAGCCCACGCCCTGCTCGATCGCCCGCGCGGGGGTACGCAGACTGCTCGATGTTCCGTTCACCGCGACCTGACCACCGTCGGCCCGGTCGGCACCGAACAACAGCCGGGCCACCTCGGTACGGCCGGAGCCCAGCAGCCCGGCCAGTCCGACCACCTCCCCCGCGTGAATGGTGAGGTCGAACGGCTCGACCGCCCCCGAGCGCCCGAGCCTCGACACCGCCAGCAGCGGGCTGCCATGCTGTCGGGCGGCCACGTCGCGCCGCGAGTGCTCCTCGATCCCGTCGAGTACGTCGAGTTCCTTGCCGATCATCTTCTCGACGAGGGTGAGCTGGGGCAGTTCGGCGGTCGGATACTCGCCGACCAGCCCGCCGTTGCGCAGCACGGTGATCCGGTCGGCGATGCCGTAGACCTGGTCGAGGAAATGGGTCACGAACACGATCGCGATGCCCTCGTCGCGTAGTTGCCGCATGATGCGGAACAGCTGGGCGACCTCGCCGGCGTCAAGGCTTGAGGTCGGCTCGTCCAGGATCAGCACCCGGGCCCGGATGTCGATCGCCCGGGCGATGGCGACCATCTGCTGGATGGCGAGGGAGTACGTCCCGAGCGGCGCGCTGACGTCGAGATCGAGGTCGAGGCGGGCCAGCAGCGCGCGGGCGCGGCGGCGGACGTGACCCCACCGGACGGCTCCGAGCAAGCGGGGCTCGCGTCCGATGAAGATGTTCTCCGCGACCGAGAGGTTGGGGCAGAGGTTGACCTCCTGGTAGACGGTGCTGACACCGGCGGCCGTCGCCTGCATCGGCCCGCTGAAGGACACCGGCTCGCCGTCGAGCGTGATCGCGCCCTCCTCGGTGTCGTAGACGCCGGTCAGCACCTTGATGAGGGTCGACTTGCCGGCGCCGTTCTCGCCCATCAGGGCGTGCACCTCGCCCGGAAAGAGCCGGAAGTTGACGTCGTGGAGTGCGCGCACCCCGGGAAAGGACTTGGCGATCCCGGTCATCGTCAGGACCGGACGGCTATCCGTCATCCCATCAGACCTCTTCTGGGTTGTCGACAGGGAAGGGCCGCTGCGCTCCCGTACGCCCGCCCGGTCGTCGCTGCGGATCGCCCGGGCGGGCGTGGTACGAGGGTGATCGCGGGCCACGCCCGGTCCGTTGCGGGTAAGGGGGTGACGCAGCGGGGCCGCCACGCAGGCGCGGCGACCCCGGCGTCGGTCAGTACTTGCGGTTGGGCAGTGCCGCCTTGGCCTGCTCGGAGGTGAAGGTGGTCTCCTCGGTCTCGATTCGAGCCGGCACCGCCTCGCCTGCGTGGACCTTCTTCGCCAGGTCCATGAGCTGTGGGCCGAGCAGCGGGCTGCACTCGGCGATGAAGTTGAACTTGCCGTCGGCGAGGGCCTGCATGCCGTCCTTGACGGCGTCCACGGTGATGATGGTGATGTCCTTGCCGGGCACCTTGCCGGCGGCGGTGATCGCCTCCAGCGCGCCCAGCCCCATGTCGTCGTTGTGCGCGAACAGCACGTCGATCGTCGGGTTCGCCTTGAGGAACTGCTCCATCACGGCCTTACCGCCGGCCCGGGTGAACTCACCGGTCTGTGAAGCGATGACTTTCAGGTTCGGGTTGGCGGCGATTGCCTCGGCGAAGCCCTTCTTGCGGTCGTTCGCGGGCGCGGCACCGGCGCTGCCCTGCAACTCGACGATGTTCACCGGGCCCGAGGCGGTCTTCTTCTGCTCGACCAACCATTCCCCGGCGAGCCGGCCCTCCTTGACGAAGTCCGAGCCGAGAAAGGTCTTGTAGAGGGACTTGTCGGCCGAGTCGACCGAGCGGTCGGTCAGGATGACCGGGATGCCGGCGTCCTTGGCCTCCTTGAGCACGGTGTCCCACCCGGATTCCACCACCGGCGAGAAGGCGATCACGTCGACCTTCTGCTGGATGTAGTTGCGGATGGCCTTGATCTGGTTCTCCTGCTTCTGCTGCGCGTCGTCGAACTTCAGGTCGATCCCGGCGGCAGCAGCGGCGTCCTTGATCGAGGTGGTGTTCGCGGTCCGCCAACCGCTCTCCGCGCCGACCTGCGAAAAGCCCATCGTGATCTTGCCGTCGTCGGTGGACCCGCCGCCGGTGTCGCTGTTGCCGCAGGCCGCCATGCTGCCGACGAGCAGCACACTGGCGACGACCGAGGCGGTACGCCATGCAGCGGAGTGCGTTCGCATCTTTCTCATCGGATCTCCTTGGGCTCGGTGTGGTGGATGCACCGCGCCTACCGCCGACGTGCGGGAAGTGGCATACGCGGCTGGTGCGTGCTGGTAACTCCGTGGTGCAGACCGGCGGGCTTTCGACCCGACCGCGGGGCGGTCAGGAATCCGCCGGTGGCGCCGGTTGTTGGCCGTAGACGTTCTGGTACCGGTGGTAGAGGGCGTCGATGTCGGCCTGCGCGATCGGCACCGGCTGCCCGAGTGCGCGGGCCAGGTGCGCGGTACGGGCCACGTCCTCGCACATGACCGCCGCCTTGACCGCCGCGCGGGCGTCGCGGCCGATGGTGAACACGCCGTGGTTGCGCATCAACACCGCGGGCGAGCGGTGCCCGACGAGCGTGCTGACGATGCCCTTGCCGATGTCGTCGCCACCGATCAGGGCGAACGGGCCGATCGGGATCTCTCCTCCGAACTCGTCCGCCTGCGCCGTGAGGTGACAGGGGATCGCCTCCCCGCTCGCGGCCCAGGCGGTGGCGTACGAGCTGTGCGTGTGGACGACCCCGCCGACCTCGGGCATCGCCCGGTAGACGTAGGCGTGGGCGGCGGTGTCGCTGGACGGCGCCAGATCCCCCTCGACGAGTACGCCGTCGAGGTCGCACACCACCATGGTTTCCGCGGAGAGCTCGTCGTAGCCCACTCCGCTCGGCTTGATCACCATCAGATCCCGGCCGGGGACCCGCGCGGAGACGTTGCCGGCCGTCCAGGCGACCAGGCGATATCGGGTCAACTCAGTATGCAGGCGGGCGACGATTTGCCGCAGCTCGCCGATCTGTCGGTCCACCTCGTCGTTCATCGGATCACCTCCAGCGCGGTCTCGGGCGTGACGGCGGCGGCATCGACCGCCGCGTTGCGGATCGCCCGGAGGCGGAGCATGACGTCGTTGCCGCCGCGTCCAAACTGGTCGTGCAGTGTCCGGTACTCGGCGTAGAGGGCGTCGTAGGCACGCACCCGCTCGGGATCCGGTCGGTAGACGGCCTCGTGCACCCGCCCCATCGCCTGCGACGCCTCGTGGATCGAGGGGTAGTCACCGGCGGCGACGGCGGCATGGATCGCCGATCCCAGCGCGGGCCCCTGTGCGGAGCCGATGATGTTCAGCGGCCGGTTGGTGACGTCGGCGTAGATCTGCATCAACAGGCTGTTGGAGGTGAGACCGCCGGCGATGACCAGGTCGTCCACCGCCACTCCGGACGCCACGAACGCCTCGATGATCATCCGTGTGCCGTACGCCGTGGACTCCAGCAGCGCCCGGTAGATGTCCTGCGGCCGGGTGGCCAGGGTCATCCCGACGATCATCCCGCTCAGGTCGTGGTTGACCAGCAGCGAGCGGTTGCCGTTCCACCAGTCCAGCGCGATCAGGCCGTGCGCACCGACCGCCTGGCTCGCGGCCAGTTCGGTGAGACGTTCGTGCGAAGCGACGCCGGCCGGGGCCGCGTGCTCGACGAACCAGCCGAAGATGTCGCCCACCCCGCTCTGCCCGGCCTCGTACCCCCACGCCCCCGGGCTGATGCCGCCGTCGACGACGCCACACATCCCGGCGACCTCCGCGAGGTGTGCGCCGTTGACCACGTGACAGGTGGAGGTGCCCATGATCGCAACCATCCGACCGGGCTTCACCGCCTGCGCGGACGCCGCGGTGACGTGCGCGTCGACGTTGCCGACAGCCACCGCGATCCCCTCCGGCAGGCCGGTCCACGCCGCGGCTCGGGCGGTGAGCGCGCCGGCTCGGGCGCCGAGGGGTGACAACGGACCGTCCAGCTTGCTCACGAAGTCGCCGAAACCCGGGTTGAGCGCGGTCAGGAAGTCCCGGGACGGATGGCGACCGTCCTGCAGGATGCCCTTGTAACCTGCCGTGCAGGCGTTCCGGGTTTCGGCGCCGCCGAGCTGCCAGACGATCCAGTCGGCCGCTTCGACGAAGCGCTCGGCCCGGTGATAGACCTCGGGGTCCTCTTCCAGCATTTGCAGGCCCTTGGCGAACTGCCACTCGGCTGAGATCTTGCCGCCGTACCGGCCGATCCACGGCTCCGCACGCTCGTGTGCCAACGCGTTGATTCGGTCGGCGTGTGGTTGCGCGGCGTGATGCTTCCACAGCTTCACCCAGGAGTGTGGACGGTCGCGCAGCTCGGGATCCTCGCAGAGTGGAGTGCCGTCGGCGAAGGTCGGGAGCACGGTGCAGGCGGTGAAGTCGATGCCGATCCCGACCACCGCCGCGGGATCCACCTTCGCGGCGGACACCGCCGCCGGGACCGCGTACCGCAGCACGTCGCGGTAGTCCTCGGGATTCTGCAGAGCCCAGTCCGGAGGAAGCGGTCGGCCTGTCGGAAGCGCCGCGCTGATGACCCCGTCGCCGTACTGGTGCACCGCGGTCCCCAACTCGGCGCCGTCACCCACCCGGACCACGAGAGCTCGTCCGGACAGGGTGCCGAAGTCGACACCGACGACGTAGCGGTCGCCAGCTCCGTCCACACGGTTCATGTTCACCTCCACCGTTGACGGGGATAGTGTTAACGCTCACATCCAAACTCGTCAAGACATCTGTACGCAACGGCTCCGTAACGGAGCCGAACAGTCGCCCCGACTCGGGCGCAGCGACATCGCGACGGCGCAAAGGATCCGTTCCGTCCCCTTTCCGAGGGACCGGGTCGACCGCCGCGCAGACCGGCGCCGCGAATGCGCGTTCGCCGGGCAGGGTGGCCCACACCGAGCGACAGCACCGCCGACGAGACACGCCGCGCGGTCCGCCGACCCCGGCTGTCCAATCACGACCATCGGTCGGCAGTCCGTGATGTCAGCGATAACATCGGCGAAACCAGCTATTCATCGCGGTCGAATCGATCGACCCGCCAGTGCGGCACCTCGCGCGATGCCAGGTTCGCGATTGGAGGACACCAAGGATCGCCGGCCGCCGCGACCGTCCTCGTTTCAGGTACGCAGGGATTCATTTCCCCCGCACCACTCGACCGGCCCAGGACCGACGGCTTCTCCCGCTGCCGAACGCTCGCGGCAGCCGACACCAGGGCCTTCCGGTCGGAACGGAATCCGACGTGCGCCACGGCCAGCACCGCGCACCCCACCTGCCGCGACGATCGACACCCGATCCGGCTCATTTCCGCACGACCGAATCGACCGCTCCGCAGGGCTGATGCCGACCTGGATCGAACGCACCACCGGGAGCGGCACACCAATGCGCAATTCGATTGTTATCGATAACATCCGCGTTTCCCGACCCCCGTCGTCGGCGCCCCTGCGGTTCCGCGCGACACACGGATAAGGGCGGCCTCCAGGGACGGAAGTTACCGGTACGTCCCGTCCGCTGCCCGCCCCGACGAGTCGGTCGGAGGGCCGGGCAGTTCGTCCCGGTGCGGCGGGTCGGCTCCCGGGCGGGCACAGGTGGCGGCGGCCACCGCGACGGCGTACCGCAGGGCGGCGCCGATCTCGTCGTCCGGCCAGGCGTGCCCTGCGCCGGACCGGGAGAGTACGGCGAGCAACCCGGCGGTGAACGCGTCGCCGGCGCCGATGGTGTCGACCACCTCGACGGCGGGGGCCGCCTGCCGGAGCAGCCGGTTGCCCGAGCGGGCGACGGCGCCACGCGGGCCGAGGGTCACGACGCCGAGCGTCACGCCCTGGTCGTGCCAGTGATCGAGGACCTGCTCCTGCGATCGCCCCGGGTAGAGCCAGCCGATGTCCTCCTCGCTGGCCTTGACGACGTGGGCATGGCGCACCAGCTGGTCGACCCGGGTGCGGGCCTCGGCGGGGGTGCCGAGCAGGCCGGGCCGGACATTCGGGTCGAGGCTGACGATCATGCCGTTGTCCCGCGCGGCACGCAGGGCGGCGCCGACCCGGTCCGCGCCGGGCGGCAGGAACACCGCCAGCGAGCCGGCGTGCACGATGCCCCGCCGGGCGAGTGCGACGTCCAGCTCGCCCGGCCGCCAGGCCCAGTCCGCCGTGCCTTCGACGTAGAAGTCGTACCCGGCGTTGCCGTCGGCGCCCAGGGAGACGATCGCGAGCGTCGCCGGCTCCTCGGCGTCGACGGCGTACCGGAGGTCGACGCCGTTGGCCGCCGCGTGCCCGCGCAGCCGGCGGCCGAGGGCCGTGGTCGAGAACCGGGCGAGCAACCGGGTCGGCACACCCAGTCGGGCCAGGCCGACGGCCACGTTCAGGGGGCTGCCGCCCGGATGTGCGGCGTACCGGCCGTCGGGCTCCGGTACGAGGTCGACGACCGCCTCGCCCAAGACGGTGACCGGTGTCGGGTCCGGGCTGACGGATCCGTCCCCCTGCTCCCGTGCCGCGCTCATGGCCGGTGGCCGACGGTGGCCCGCACGGTGTCGGCGTCCGGGCTCGTCCACGGGGGTTGGAACGGGACGGGGTCGGTGATTTCGCCGACGAACGTGCCGTCGACGTGGTCGAGGAATCCGATGAGCGCCCAGCCCCGGTCCCCGTCGGGGACCAGGCGGGGTGCGTAGAGGTGCGGGTGCGCGACCGGCTGCGCGCGGGATATGTCCCAGGGGCCGCGCACGCTCGGTGCGTCCACCACCCAGATTCGCTGGTCGCCGAGGCGGGGGTCCGCCACGGCGTTGGTGCAGAAGAGCAGGACGGGTTGGCCGTCGACAACGGCGACCTGGGGAACTTCGAGGTGGCCGAATCCGGCGGGCGTGGACAGCGGCGGCCGGGCGGTCCAGGTGACCAGGTCCGGGGAGGTCGCGTGGCCGACGACGCCGCGCTCGGACGCCGGTCCCTGGTTGGCGCGGGCGGTGACGAGCATGTGCCAGCCGTCCCCGGAGGGGTCGGCGAACACCCACGGGTCACGCCATGCCTGCTCGTACCACATGTCCCGGTCGAGCAGCTCGTACCAGGTCGGGTCGGCTTCGACGACGGGTTCGGTGCCGTGCCGGTGCCAGGTGGTCAGGTCGTCGGAGACCGCCCGACCGATCCGCTGGACCAGCCCGTCCTCGGCGCGGCTGACTCCGGTGTAGAACATGTGCCACCGGCCGTCCGGGCCGCGGACGGTACACCCCGTCCAGGTGGCCAGATCGTCCCAGCCCGGTGAGTCGGCCGGCACGAGCGCGTCGGCGACCAGGGTCCAGTCGCGTAGGTCGGTGGAGACGGCGTGCCCGATCGTGGCCCGCTGGTGGCGGCGGTTCGGGTCGCGCAGGGCGCGGGAGGCGCGCAGGAAGAAGGCATGCCACCGGCCGTCGTCGTCCTGGACGTACCAGCTGTCCCACACCCAGTGGTCCGGCAATCGCAACATGCCGGCAACCTACCAGTGAATCGGTTTAGCTAGCACATCCCCTACCTCGGTGAGTGGGTTGTGCCGGCCGGCGCGGCGGTGGACCTGCGTCGACGCAGCGGCATGGGAACGTACGACGGCCCGGCCGCGCCGCCGTCGAGCACGAGTTCCACGGCACGGCGCCCCATCCGCTCGTGCGGCAGGGCGGCGCTGGTCAGGCTGGGACGGAGCCAGGCGGCGATGGGATCGTCATCGAAGGAGATCACGGAGATGTCGTCGGGGACGGTCAGCCCGGCCTCGTTGAGCGCCTGGTAGGCACCGAAGGCCAGGCGGTCGTTCATGCAGATGACCGCGGTCGGGCGTGGTGACCTGGACAGGAGGGTGCACATGGCGGCGTACCCGTGTTCGGGTAGCCACTCCACGCAGTGACACTCGGCGAACAGGGTGACGTCGGCGGCGGAGAGGGTTTTGCGGATACCGCGCAGGCGGGCCCGCGCGGCGATGGAGACCTCGGGGTCGTCCTCCTTGAGCCGGTTGCGGCCGATCAGCGCGATGCGGTCGCGATGGCCGTGTGCGAGGAGGGTCTCGGTGACCGTCACGGCGGCCTTCTCGTCGTCGGGCAGCACGCAGGGCAGGTCGTCCGAGCTGGTGGCGTTGAGCAGCACCACCGGGCCGCCGAGGATGGCGGGGGGCACCGTGAGCCGACGGGTCGCCATCGCCGCGTAGACCACGCCGTCGACCTGGCGATCGAGCATCGCCTCGATGGCGTACCGCTCGAACGCCGCGTCGCCCTGGGTCTCCGTGATGAGCAGTACGTGGTCGCGTTCCCGGGCGGCGTCCAGCGCGCCGCGGATCAGGTCGCCGGCGAACCTGGTGGTGGCGACGATGTCGGAGACGAACGCGATGGTCGCGGTCTTGCGGGTGCGCAGACTGCGCGCCGCCGTGTTGGGTCGGTACCCGAGTTCCTCGGCTGCGGCGAAGACGCGCTGGTGGGCCTCTGCGGAGAGCCGGGTGCCCTCGCGCCCGTTGAGCACCATCGAGGCGGCGGTCTTGGACAGGCCGGCCAGTCGTGCGACATCGGCCAGGGTCGCCCTGTTGCTGCCCATGACTCCTCCGAATCCGCGGTGCGTCACATGCGCCACCACATCTCATTCATCATCCGCGAGTCGCCGTGTCCGGCGCAGCCGGGACGGGCGACGGGCGCGCTCGGCCGTGTGGCCGAGCCGTTTCCAGGTCGTTACAGATCTCATCCTTGACAGGGTTCATGGGCCGCGCGCATGCTCTGCTAAATCATTTTAGCGACGTCGTTCAGCGTTACGGAAGGGAAACAGCCCCCTTTTCCCGTGATCGTGTCGGCCGACGTGGTCGCGGCCCCCGGGCCCGGCCGCGCGACCGGGGCGAGGCGGTCGGGGCTGTGCCGCCCGACCGTCGGCGGCGTGACGCGGCATGAATCAAGGAGTGGTTGACGTGCCGGATTTTTCGACCAGGTTCTCGCGACGCCGGCTGGCACTGCTGGTGCCGGCCCTCACCGCCGGCCTGGTGATGACCGCCTGTAGCGCACCAGGATCGGACCAGCCGTCGTCGGCCGGGTCCGACGCCCCGGTCAGCACCGAACTCGGCACCGGGCCGATCACCCTGGAGCTGTACGCGGAGACCGGCTTCCCGCTGGTCAAGGCGCTGGCGGACGAGTTCACCAAGCAGCACCCGAACGTGAAGTTCAACGTCCGCGAGGACCAGTTCACCGTGATCACCGAGAACGCACCCCGCGTGCTGGCCTCGGACAACGCGCCCGACATCATCCGGCTACCCACCATGGTCGACCTGGTCAAGGACGACCTGCTGAAGAACCTCGACCCTTACGTGACCGCCTACGGCTGGGACAAGTTCCCGGCCTCGCAGCTCGTCCAACTACGGCTCGCCGACGGGGGCGCCGTACGGGGCTCGGGCTCGCTGTACGGGCTCGGCCTGGGCTACAGCGTGACCGGGGTGTTCTACAACAAAACCCTGTCCACGCAGGTGGGCATGGCCAAGCCCCCGACCACCATCGCCGAGTTCGAGGAACTGCTGGCCAAGGCGAAGGCCGCCAACGTGCAGCCGATCATGCAGTTCAACAAGAACACCGCCGGCATCAACTTCCCGCACCAGGCGCTGCAGAACCAGTTCGGGGACCCCACCCAGGTGGCCGACTGGATCTTCCAGAAGCCGGGCGCGACGTTCGACACCCCCGCCGCGCTGAAGGCCACCCAGTCCATCCAGCGGTGGGCGCAGGCGGGCTACTTCCCGAAGGACGCGAACGCCCTGGACTACGCGTCCATGGTCGGCGAGTTCCAGAAGGGCAACGGCCTGTTCATGTTCAACGGTGACTGGGAGTCCGGCAACCTCGACAAGAACATGGCCGGCAACGTGGGCTTCTTCCTGTTCCCCGGCGAGGCCGCCGGCAGCAAGCACGTGGCGATGTCGGCGCCGAACACGTTCGGCGTCGGCGCCCGGGCGAAGAACCCGGACGCTGCCGCGTTCTTCCTCAACTGGACGCACACCGACCCCAAGGCCCGGGAGATCTCGGTGACGGTCGGCGGCTCGCACCCCGGTGGCCCGTCCGACCTGCCGCTCCCGACCATCGCCGAGGGCACCGTGTTGTCCGAGACGCTCAAGGCGTCGCAGCAGCTCGGCGCCGAGAACGGCGCGGTCGACTTCACCGCGAACGCGACCGGTGGGATCTTCGCCGCCGCGATCACCCCGGAGATGCAGAAGCTCGTCGCCGGGCAGCAGACCCCCGAGGGGTACGTGAAGGCGGTCCAGGCCGAGTACGAGAAGGAACTGTCCCGATGACCTCTGCCGTCGGCAGCACTCCCTCCGGCGCCCCGACCCGGGCCGGCGGCGAGGATCGGCAGGCACCCGTACGGCCCCACCGGAAGCGGTGGGGCCGTACGGCCGGCTGGCTCGGCTGGCTCTGGGTCCTGCCGGCCCTGATCATGTACGGGTTCTTCGTCCTGCGTCCGCTCGTCACCACGGTGCAGTACTCGCTGTACCGCTGGAACGGCATCGGTCAGGCCGAGTGGGTCGGCCTGCACAACTACCTGACCGTGGTCACCGACAGCGACCTCCTGAAGATCATCTCGAACGCGTTCATCCTGATCATCTTCTTCAGCTTCGTCCCGGTCTGCCTGGGGCTGCTGGTCGCCAGCCTCGTCCGCCGGCTCAGCGCCGGCCCCTTCGGCACCGTCGTGCGCACCGTGCTGTTCCTGCCGCAGGTGATCCCGCTGGTCGCGGCCGGCATCGCGTGGACCTGGCTGCTGTCCACCGACGGCCTGGTCAACCAGATCCTGCGGGCCGTCGGCCTGGGCGGGATCACCCGCGCCTGGCTCGGCGAGTTCGACACGGCGCTGCCCTCGGTGGGCGTGATCGGTACCTGGGTCATGCTCGGCCTGTGCACGATCCTGCTCGTCACGGGCATGAGCAAGATCGACCCGGCGCTGTACGAAGCGGCCCGCATCGACGGCGCCGGACCCGTACGGGAGTTCTTCGCCGTCACCCTGCCGAGCCTGCGCCAGGAGATCGGGGTCTGCCTCACCGTGACCATCATCGCCGCCCTCGCCAGTTTCGACATCGTCTACATCTCCACCAGCGGTGGGCCCGGCATCCAGACCACGGTGCCCGGTCTGGAGATCTACCGGCTCGCCTTCTCCCAGCGGCAGGTCGGACTCGCCTCGGCGCTGGCGGTGGTGCTCATGGTGCTGGTGCTGGCGTGCGTGCTGCCGATCCAGCGGCTGACCCGGGAGGACAAGGCATGAACCTCACCAGCCGCGGCGAACGCCTGACCGGACGGATCTTCCTGATCGCGCTCGTCGTCGTCACGCTCCTGCCGTTCCTGAGCATGCTGTCCGCGGCGTTGCAGCCGCGCGGCACCGTCCCCACCGGACTGGCCTGGCCGTCCGACCCGCAGTGGGGCAACTTCGGCGCCGCGTTCACCGCCGCCAACATGGGTGTGTTGCTGCAGTCCAGCCTGCTGATCGTGGTCGGGGTCGTGCCGATCGGCGTGGTCATCGCGACCATGGCCGGGTTCGGACTGGGTCACCTGCGGGTGCCCGGCGGTCCGATCGCCTTCGGTCTGCTCCTGCTCGGGCTGACCCTGCCACTCGAAGCCGTGGTCACCCCGCTGTATTACCAGATGCGCGACCTCGGCCTGCTCAACACCCGCTGGGCGATCATCCTGCCGCTGATCGGCCTGTACATGCCGTTCTCGGTGTTCTGGATGCGGGCACACTTCACCACCGTGCCGAAGGAACTCTCCGAGGCGGCGCGAGTCGACGGCAGCAATACCTGGCAGTTGTTCTGGCGCATCCACGTACCGCTCGCCCGACCGGCCATCGCGTCGCTGACCATCCTGCTGTTCCTGTGGACCTGGAACCAGTTCCTGCTCGCCATCGTGCTCGTCGACGACGCCACGAAACGCACGATGGCCGGCGCGCTCGGCGCGTTCCAGGGCCAGTGGGGGACCGACCTGGTGCTGCTGTGCGCCGGGTCCCTGCTGATCCTCACCCCCACGCTCATCGTGTTCCTGATCTTCCAACGCCAGTTCATCAAGGCCCTGATCCAGGGGTCGCTGAAGGGATAGTGCGTGACCACGCATCCATCGATCCGGGGGGACGCCGACGAGGGCTTCGGCCGGGTCGTCGACATCTTCCGGGACAACTTCTCGTCGCGCGACGAGGTCGGCGCCGCCGTGGCCCTCTACGTCCGGGGCCGCAAGGTCGTCGACCTGTACGGAGGGCTCGCCGATCCCCGGTCGGGACGCCCCTGGGAGGCTGACACCCCGGCGGTCGTCTTCTCCTGCACCAAGGGGATCCTGGCCATCTGCGCGTACCTGCTGGTCCAGCAGGGCCGCCTCGACCTGGACGCGCCGGTCACCCGGTACTGGCCCGAGTTCGGTCAGCACGGCAAGGCGGCCATCCCGGTGCGCTGGCTGCTCACCCACCAGGCCGGCCTGCCAGCCCTGGACCGGCCCCTCACCCGCGAGGACGTCGTCGGCTGGAAGCCGGTGATCGAGGCGATCGAGGCGCAGACGCCACTGTGGGCGCCCGGCACCGCGCACAGCTACCACGCGATGACCTACGGTTGGCTGATCGGCGAGGTGATCCACCGGATCACCGGTCAGCTGCCCGGCGCGTTCTTCCGCGACGTACTCGCCGCGCCGCTCGGCCTGCGTACCTGGATCGGTCTTCCCGACGAGGAGCGCGACTCGGTGGCCTGGATGCTGGCGCCGCCGGCCGGCTCCTCGGTGCCCATGCACCCGGTCGCCGAGAGCGGACTCACCATGGGCGGCGCCTTCGCCTTCCCCGCCGACCACGACGGTCTGGTCAGCTTCAACGACCCGGTGATCCAGGCCGCCGGGATACCCGGAGCCGGTGCCGTCAGCACCGCCGAGAGCCTCGCCCGCCTCTACGCCGCCACGGTGTCCCCGGTCGGCACCGAACGCCTGCTCACCAAGGCTTCGGTCTACGACGCGACCCTCCCCCGGGTCGCCGGCCAGCAGCGGTACGGGCCGGCCGACACCGGCCAGCGGTGGGGAACCGGCTTCCTCCTGGACTCCCCGCCGGCGCGCCCCCTGCTCGGCGCGCTCAGCTTCGGCCACGACGGTGCGGGCGGCCACCTGGCCTTCGGCGACGACGCCTACCAGGTGGGCTTCGCGTACGTCGTCAACCAGATGGGCGGTGTCGACGACGACCGGGGCGATCGGCTCACGGCCGCCGTGCGAGCCTGCCTCGGGGCCTGACCCGCCCCGGAGGCCCACGGATGTCGACCCTCCGAACGAGGGCGATCGGGCGCCCGTACCTCCTGCGGCGCAGGGCGGTACGGGCGCCCACCACTCAACTGCGCAGCCGCCACTGCTGGTTCGTGCCACCGTTGCAGGACCAGAGGACGAGCTTCGTACCGTTTGCCGTCGCGGCGCCGGTCGCATCCAGGCAGAGGCCCGACTGCTCGCCCGTGATCGTGCCGTTGGCGTTGATGTTCCACTGCTGGTTGGCCTGGCCGTTACAGTCCCAGATCACCACCGTGGTGCCGTTGGTGGTGCCCTGGCCGGAGGCGTCCAGGCACTTGGTGCCGTAGACCATGAGCTGCCGACCGGCGGTCTGGGTCCAGCGCTGGTTGGTACCACTGGTGCAGTCCCAGAGCTGGGCCTGGGTGCCGTTGGTCGTGCTGGACCCGCCAATCTCGGCGCAGCGGCCCGACTGGCCCCCCACGATCTGCACGTTCTGCGGGTTGGTGCCGCCGTTCTGGACACCGGCCGCGGTGATCACCGCCTGGGCGCCCGACGGCCAGTTGCCGTTGGTGACCGTGAGGTTGCCGGAAACGACGTTGCCGCGATCGCCGTTGGTCACGTTGGTGCTGCCGTTGGTCGACCAGTTGTTGGTGACGGTGAAGTTGCCCATGTTCTCCGCGTACCAGTAATTGGCGGTGGCCCAGGTACCGGTGGAGGAGAGAACGTTGTTGCGGGCGCTGTAGTAGCGGGAGCCCTCGTCGAAGTAGAGCCCGAACCAGCCGTTGGTCCGCAGGCAGTAGTTCTCGTCGATGGCCCCGTTCGGGTTCGCCGAAAGGGTGTAGATGCACCCTCCGTCGGTCATCTGCTGCATGACGTCGTGCACGTAGTTGCCGATGACCCGGTTGTTGGACGCGGTGGTGGGTGTCGTGTAGCGCGGCTGGTAGTTGTACAGGCCACGGTTGGCGTAGTGCTGACTGCCGCCGGCGTCGTTGGCGCCCCAGCCGTACCCGACCGAGAGGCCGGTGTACGGCATGTTGTAGACCTCGTTGTGGGAGATGGTGGCGGTGTTGACGTAGGTGGTCAGGATCGACACGACGCCCCGGTACTCCAGGCCGAGGTCGTGGACCCGGTTGTTGCTGATGGTGATGTCCCGGTTGACCATCCGCTGGTCACCGGGGTGATGCGCGTCGGCTCGTACGCCGCCGACCACGATGCCGCCGGCCGAGTTGCGGGCGATCTCGGAGCGGGTGACCGTGATGTTGCTGGCGCCCAGGCCGACGCCGCTGGCGTGGGCGTTGGCGTCGTTGCCGATGCCGATCGCCGTCTGTCCCAGGTTGACGAACTGGGAGTCGCTGAACGTGACGGTGTTGGCGGCGGAGACCTGCACGGCGGCGGGCATCTGGTACCAGTTCGGCCGGGTGGCCTCGAACTGGGGGCAGCCGGCCTGGCAGGAGGTCAGGGCGTCGGACGGGCGGGCCCAGGTGCCGATGATGTGGGCGCCTGTCTGCTGGTCGGCGAAGCCCTGGTTGCTGCTGGGCCCGAGCCAACTGGTGCCGGTGAAGGTGATGCCGCGCAACGCGATGTGGTGCGCGGGCGCGTCGTAGGTGCCGCCGACGTTGACCAGGGACTGCAACTGCGGCAGTTCCACGTTGACGGTGGCCATGTTCTGCCCGGCGAGCGGGATGTAGTTGAGCGCGCCGGTGCCGGGGTTGAGATACCACTCCCCCGGCGAGTCGAGGAACTCGTACGCGTTGGTCAGGTAGAACGGGCCCGCCCGGTGCGGGCTGGACAGGGTGTCGAAGCCGAAGGTGTTGTTGTTCCAGGCGGGCTGCTGCATCGTGAGGAAGTTGCCGCTGATGCTCTGCACCGGCGAGTACCGGTCGGTGAACGAGCCCACGCTCTCGACCTCGACCCGGTTCTGGTTGCCGAGGTTGTTGAGGTAGTTCAGCGCGCTGTTGCTGAACCGCATGCCGGTCGTGGTGAAACTGAAGTCGGCCCGGTTGACGGCGGTACGCGCCCGGGTGGCGACGGCGCCGTTGACGTAGAGCTGGCGGGTGTCGAGCCCGGCTCCCACGTTGGCCCGCCAGATGTTCTTCCCCGAGTCGACGAGCGACCAACCGGTGACCGCCCGCGCGCCGCTGATCGTCGGACGGGCCGAGGCGGCCGCTTGCCAGATCACCTGGTAGCCGTTGTTGCCGGAGTCTGCCGCCGTCAGTCGCAGCGGCGTCGTGAGCCGGTACACCCCGTCGGCCAGTTCCACGACGATGTCACCGGACATCGTGCTGTTGCGTGCCCGTACCGCAGCCTGTGCGGCGGTGAGCGAACACGGCTGGGAGGCGGAGCAACCGGTGCCGGTGCCGGAGGGGGACGCATAGAGGGTGGTGGTGACCGCCAGGGCCGGGGACGCCGAGGCGGTCACGGCGACCAGGGCGGTCATCGCCGTGGCGGCGGCGCCGGCCAGCAGCCGGCGGACAAGGGGTAGGGACACGGGACGGTCTCCTGACCTGGGAGGGGTGGTGGTGGAACCGCCTCAACGCGGCGGGGCTCGGTGACGCGGTGATCGCGTTAGCGCTAACAACATGGACCAGCGGACCGCCGCTCCCGCGCAGCGACCCACTGCGGACGGTTTCCTGCACGGCCACCGGTCATCTCATGGCCTTCCGCAGGTGGTGCAGGCCGTCCAGGGCGAGACGGTCCTGCGATACGGCCAGCGGACGCCAGATCGACGCGGCGGTGGCGATGGTCTCGTTCTCCGCCGTGAACGACTCGATGCAGACCGCGCCCTGATAACCGGTGGTTCGCAGGGTGTCGAAGAATCGGGGCCAGTCGAAGTGGTCCCGCCCGGGGGCGCCCCGGTCGGTCCCGCTGACCTGGACGTGCTTGATGTGCCGTCCGGCGACGGCGAGTGCCTCGTAGGGATCGGCCTCCTCGATGTTCATGTGATATGTATCGATCATGATGCCGACGTTGGGAGGCAGACCGTCGATCAGTTCGATCGTCTGCTCGATGGTGTTGACGACGCTCGTCTCGTAACGGTTCAGTGCCTCGACACCGAGGCTCACACCCCACTCGCCGGCCTGCTCGGCCACCGGCGACAAGGCCCGCCGGAAGTCCGCGTAGCAGGCCGCGCGAGTCGTCGGCGACATCCGCCAGGTGCGGCCGACCGCGGCGTACACCGGACCGCCGACGCACGGTGCGCCAACGGCCGCCGCGCTCGCCACGCAATCCATCAGGTACGCCACGGTCGACTCCACGACGGCCGGCGCCGCGTCCACCAGGTCCCGACCGGGCGGGGTGACCGCGCAGACGCCGGCCGCGACGAGGCCGTACGCCGCCAACAGGTCCCGGGTGCGGACCGGGTCCCAGTCGCCGGGCTGCTCGATCGGCAGTTCGACCGCGTCGAAGCCGAACGAGGCGATCCGTGGGATCAGCTCGGCGAGAGCCTCGTCGTCGACCGGCGAGGTCCACACCCAGGGGTTGACGCCGATGGCGTACACCGGAACCTACTTCCAGCGCTGCGGGTAGCCGGGCAGGTCGGTGCAGCCGCACATGGCGTAGTGCAGCGGCGGCATGCTCGGATCGAGGTACCGGTCCAGGTTGTCTTCGGTGATGGTCGGCTGGGGCAGCTTCCACGGGCTGGACACCTCGGAGCCGTCGAGAATGCGCAGTGCGGCGATGATCGGGGTGCGCCACTGGTAGGTCGGGTAGGTCGGGGCGATCGCGGTGAGTTTCTTGTCCTTCCACATCTTCAGGAAGTCGAGCTGGTCCTCGCCGTTGATCGGCGGCACGGGCTTGCCCGCGTCCTGGAACGCCTCGACGGCAGCGACGGCGACCGCCCCCGCGTCCATCCAGACGCCGTCGATCGTGCCGTACCGCTGGATGTAGTCGTTGACGATCTTCTTGGTCTTGGCCGGGTCCCCGTCGGTGAACTCGACCCCGACGACGTCGACCTTCGCCTTGTCGAACACCACCTTCGCCGCGGACCAGCGGGTCTCCAGGACGTCGACACCGGGCAGGATCCGCAGGGCGAGCACCTTGCCACCGGGCTTCATCCGCTGGCTGACGAACTCGGCTCCGACGTGACCGAAGCCGTAGCCTCCGATCGGGTTGATGAACGTCACCGGGCACTTCGTGTTGACACCACGGTCGAACACGACAACCGGCAGGCCCGCCCGGCAGGCCGCCTCGACGGCCGGGGTGAGGGTGGCGGTGGTGTTCGGCGAGACGATGAGTGCGTCGCAACTCTTGCCGAGCAGGTCGTTGATGTCCGCGATCTGCTTCTGGTCCTTGCCCTCGGCGTCGACGTGCACGAACTCCTTGATGCGGCTGCGCTGCGCCTCGACCTCGGCCTGCATGGTCTTGAATCCGACCTGTCGCCAGGGATTGTTGAGCGCCGCGTTGGAGAAGCAGATCTTGTACGGGCCGTTCTTCTTGAACTTCGCGGTGTCCACCATCGTGGGGTTGAGCACCTGTTCCCACGGCTTGTCGGCCGGCCCGGTCGGGGCGGCGTCCAGCAGCGAGAGCTCGGCTTGGTGGTCGGCCTCCACGAAGAACTTCGACTGGTCCCCGGTGCCCGACCCGGCGGCGGAGGCGCTGCCCGAGGGGCCCGCGGTCGGCTCGTCGGTGGCACAGCCGGCGAGGGACAGCAGAGTGACGGCCGCCAGCGCCGCCATGGAACGTCGTACCATGATTCCCCTTATCTCAACGAAGATCGTGTTGCCGAGACCGCCACGGCGAGCAGGATGATCGCGCCCTGGACGGTCGACCTGAGGGCGCCGGAGACGCCGTAGAAATTCATGAGGGTGAACAGGAGTTCGAGGGTCAGCGCACCGAGCATCGCTCCGACGACCGAGCCGCGCCCCCCGCCCAGCGCGACGCCGCCGAGGACGACGGCGGTGATCGCACCGAACTCCAGGCCGGCGCCGGCCTGGAACGACACGCCGCTGTAGCCACCCAGCAGGATCGCCGCCACCGCTGCCGCGACTCCGCTGAGGACGAAGGCGATCGTCCGGGTACGCCAGACGCGTACCCCGCTCAGCTCGGCGGTGCGCGGGTTGTCGCCCACGGCGACCAGCGTCCGGCCGAAGTCCGACCGCATCAGCAGCGCCGCCAGCGCCGCGAGGACCACCAGGACAACCAGGGCGTACGGGAGACGTCCGAGCACCGGGACGTCCTCGATCGAGCGCCGGCCGAACTGACGGAACTCCTCGGAGAAGCCGCCCTTCGGTGCGCCGTCGGACCAGAGGTAGACCGCGCCGACGAGGATCAGGAACATGCCGAGGGTGGTGATGAACGACGGCACCCGCAGTCGCGTCGTGATCAGGCCGTTGACCAGCCCGACGAGCGCGCCGCCGACGAGCAGCACCAGCACCACCGGCCACGTCCGCGACGGATCGCCGTCGATCAGCCGGGCGGCGACGACAACCTGGGCGGTGACCAGGGAACCGACCGAGAGGTCGAACTCGCCGGAGACGATCACGAAGTACTGACCGGCGGCGAGCAGGATGACCGGCGCGCAACGGCCGAGGAAGGACATCAGCGACGGTGGGGCGAAGAAGTCGGGCTGCCGGACGGCGAGGAGGACCAGCAGCACCGCGAGAATCGCGAGGATCGGCAGGACGCCGCCGGGGCGTACCCGCAGGAGTCGCAGCGGCAGCGGACTGCGTTGGGCGATCTGCATGGCTATGACGCCGCCTTTCGCGAGGCCCGGCGGGCGTAGACGGCGACCGCGGCGATGATGATGGCGCCCCTGACCACCTGTTTGAAGAAGGCGTCCACCTCAAGCTGGTTGAAGATGGCGTCGATACTGGCGAGCAGCAGAACTCCGCCGACTGTGCCGATGACGCCGCCGCGCCCGCCGGCGAGGGCGGTCCCGCCGAGCACCACCGCGGCGATCGACTCCAGGTCGTAGAGGCCCTCGGTGCCCACCCGGGGTGCCCCCGAGCCGAGCCGGCTGGCGAGGTAGATGCCGGCCAGCCCGGCGCAGAGCGAGCAGAGCACGTGGGCGGTGACGAGAACCCGGTCGTTGCGGACGCCGGAGAGCCGAGCGACCTCCTGGTCGCCGCCGACGGCGACCAGGTGGTGGCCGAACCGGGTCCGTGAGAGCGCGAACCACGCTGCCCCGGTGACGACGAGCAGCAACAGGAAGGACAGCGGCACCGGTCCGACGCGCTGGTAGCCGAGGGTCTGCACGAGTGTGGGTGAGGTGGTGCCGGCCGGACCGTCGTAGCCGCTGTCGAGGTATCCCTTGAGCAGCAGGCCGACGCCGAGGGTCGCGATGAAGGCGTTTATCCGCACCTTGGTGACGAGCAGGCCGTTGAGCAGGCCGATGCCGGCGCTGAGGGTGAGTGCCAGGCCGATCGCCGGCAGCATCGCTCCGTCGCTGCCGTTCATGGTCTCGGCCGCGACGAGGGTGCTCAGGCTGATCACGTACGCCACGGAGAGGTCGAGCGAGCCACCGAGGATGACCAGGGTCTGGCCGACGGCGACGAGCCCCAGCCCGGCGGCGACATGCAGCAGACTCACCGTCGTCGACTGGTTGAACAGTTGACCGCCATCGATCAGGACGACCAGCCACCCGATCGCGAGAGTGAGGGTCAGGGCCACGAACACGCCCGGTACGGGGCGTCGGGCCGGCAGGAGCGACAGGACGCTCACGCGGCCGCCTCCCGTACGGTCCCGACCGCCAGGGCGACGACGTCCTCCTCGGTCGCACCGGCGGGCACCTCGCCCGCGATGCCGCCGTCGCGCATGACGACGATCCGGTCGCTCATCCCCAGCAGCTCCGGCAGGTCGGACGAGATCATCAGAATGGCCGCGCCATCGTGGGCGAGGCGGCGGACGAGGTCGTGGATGGCCGACTTCGCGCCCACGTCGATGCCCCGGGTCGGCTCGTCGAACAGCAGGATCAGCGGGTTGATCGCGAGCCATCGGGCCAGCACGACCTTCTGCTGGTTGCCGCCGGACAGGAAGCGGATCTCCTGGTCGTCGCCGGCGGCGCGGACCTCCACCGCGGCGAGCAGTTCACGGACCCGAACGGTCCGGGCGGCGCGGCCGGACCGAGCCGCGAAGACGGCCCGGCTGGCGAGCAGCGCGTTGTCGAGCACCGACTGTCGGGCGACGATGCCTTCGCCCTTGCGGTCCTCGGTGACGTAGGCGACGCCGGCCAGCATGGCGGCGCGCGGCGAGCGCAGCCGGACCGGCTTGCCGCCGAGCGTGATCTCGCCGGTCGTGAACGGGGATACGCCGAAGAGCGCACGGGCCAGCGCCGATCGCCCGGAGCCCTGGAGGCCGCCGACGCCCAGCACCTCCCCCGCGCGCAGGTCCAGGTCCACGCCGCGCAACTTCCCGTTTCCCCCGCCGCGGACGGTGAGTCGGACCTGACCGAGGTCGTCGGGGCTGGCCCGGTCCGGGTAGTAACTGGACAGCTCCCGGCCGACCATGTGCCGCACCAGCTCGTCGGCGTTGGTGTCCGGGGTGTGCAAGGTGGTCACCCGGCGACCGTCCTTCAGGACCGTGATCCGGCCGGACAGGTCGAAGACCTCGGTGAGCCGGTGTGAGACGTACAGCAGGCCGATGTCGCGCTCCTGGAGCCGGCGTACCAGCCGGTAGAGCAGTTCGACCTCGTGGTCGGCCAGCGCCGCGGTCGGTTCGTCCATGATGAGCAGCCGCGCGTCGAGCGCGAGTGCCTTGGCGATCTCGACCACCTGCTGCTGCGCGACACCGAGGCGCCCCACACGGGCGTCGGCCGGCAACGCGGTCTCGCCGATCGAGGCAAGCAGCTGAGTGGTGCGGCTGAGCATCTCCCGGCGGTCGACCAGGCCACGCCGTACCGGCTCGTGCCCAAGGTAGACGTTCTCCGCGACGGTGCGCTCCGGCAGGAGGTTGAACTCCTGGTGGATGATGCCGATGCCGGCCCGCTGCGCGTCGCGTGGGCCGCGGAACGCGCGCGGAACGCCCGCGAACTCGACGGTGCCCTCGTCCGGGACGTACCCGCCCGAGACGATCTTCATGAGGGTGGACTTCCCCGCGCCGTTCTCACCGACGACGGCGTGGACCTCGCCCGGCGCGACCTCCAGGTCGACACCGTCGAGGACGCGTACCCCGAGGAAGGACTTGCCGATGCCGCGCAGGGCGAGCAGCGGCGCCGGACGTGGATCTGACATCCCGAGAACCCTCACAGAAAGTAGTCACCGACGAGATCCGCGCACCGCCCCGAAGCCGTTCGGGGCGCTGGACGACGAGCTTCCGCAGATCGCCACACAGGCTTACGTGCTCGTGTTGCAAACATTGCCTTGACACGGCCGAAACATCACACGTATGAAGATAGATGTTTGGATGCGGGTCCGCAATCCTCGACTCGAGCCGATCACCAGGCCCGTCACCGGACCGGCGGCGGCGCCAACCGAGAAAGCCGGGCGCCTTCGCCCGGCCTCCGGAGGAGAACCGGGACATTTGATCAGGCCATTGACACCCATCGATGCCTAGCGCATCCTGACCTCACAGACCACGGGACGAGAACACAGCCCATGCCACGCTGTGTGACGTCCTGCAGGGGCTGACTGCCGTTGCGGCGGACGGCACGACGACCAACCGGCACACTCGTGCCCCCTCGCGCGTCCAGGCACAACCTGACATGCCGTGGGGCCCGTGGTCGCAATCCCGTTGCCCGCCCACATTAGGAGACGGCATGCGTCGCAAGACATTGATCATCGGGTTGATCGCGGGCCTGTTACTCGCGCTCGCGCTCGTCCAACCGGCATCGGCGGCCCCGGCCTTCCGAGCCCTGCTGTTCACCAAGACCACCGGCTACCGACACGACTCGATCCCCGCCGGGGTCTCGATGTTCCAGCAACAGGCGACCGCGAACAACTTCGAGTTGGTACACAGCGAGGACTCGAACGTCTTCACCGCGGCCAACCTCGCCACCTTCGACGTCCTCATCATGTTCCAGACCTCGGGCATGGTGTGGACCTCAGCGGCCCAACGCCAGGCGGTGGAGGGTTTCCTCGCCAGCGGTAAGGGAATCGTCGCCATCCACAACGCCACGGACATGGGCATCGAATCCGAGTACCCGTGGTGGGACCAGACCGTGAACGCCGGCGCGCACATGCCGGAACACTCCCCCGGCGTGCTGCCCGGCACCGCCATCGTCGCCGACAAGAAGCACCCGTCCACGGCCGGCCTGCCGGACCGCTGGAACCGCAGCGAGGAGTGGTACAACTTCGACCGCAACCCCCGCGGCGACGTCCACGTCCTGGTGACCGCCGACGAGCGGACGTACAACCCGGGCTCACGGGCGATGGGGCCGGACCATCCGATCTCCTGGTGCCGCAACGTCGCCTCCGGCCGGGTCTGGACCACCGCCATGGGGCACGCCGCCGAGTCGTACAGCGAGACGTACTTCCGCAACCACGTCCTGGGTGGAGTCAAGTGGGCGGCCGGCAACGAGGCCGGCGACTGCGGCGGCACCGTCTGGGGCAACTTCGAGAAGCGTGCCCTCGACGACAACACCGTCGACCCGATGTCCCTGGCCGTGGCACCGGACGGGCGCGTCCTCTACGTCCAGCGGGGCGGGCAGGTCAAGATCTTCAAACCCGGCACGAACACCACCGTCACCGCGGGCACGCTCAGCGTCTACACCGGCGGCGAGGACGGCCTCACCGGGATGGCGCTCGACCCGAACTTCGCCACCAACGGTCACGTGTACCTGTACCACTCGCCGTCGAGCAGCACGACCGACGTCAACCGCGTCTCCCGTTACACGCTCACCGGCGACACGCTCAACCTGTCCAGCGAGGTCCGGATCATCGACATCCCGGCGTACCGTGACCGCACGTTCCCGGAACCCGGCCACACCGGCGGATACCTCGAATTCGGTCCCGACGGAAACCTCTACATCGGCACCGGGGACGACACGCCGCCGAACCTCGACCCCAACTGGCAGGGCTACGCGCCGCTGGACTGGCGGTCGGGCAAGGCCAATCTCGACGCCGCCCGGACCGCCGGCAACACCAACGACCTGCGCGGCAAGCTGCTGCGCATCAGGCCCTCGACCAGCGGCGGCTACACCATCCCGACGGGCAACCTCTACGCGCAGGGAACGGCACAGACCCGACCGGAAATCTACGCGATGGGCTTTCGCAACCCGTTCCGCTTCTCGATCGACCCGGCCAACGGCTGGGTCTACCTGGCCGACTACGGCCCCGACCGGAACCCACCGACCACCAATCGCGGCCCCGAGGGGCTCGTCGAGCTCAACGTGATCAAGTCGGCGGGTAACTATGGCTGGCCGTTCTGCCACGGCGACAACCAGCCCTACGCGCCGTTCAACCCGGACACCGGCGTCGTCGGCGCCAAGTTCAACTGCTCCGCACCGGTCAACAACTCGCCCAACAACACCGGGCTGACCAGCCTGCGGCCAGTCGTCGCGCCCAACCTGTGGTACGGCTACGGCACCTCGCCGACCTTCCCGGAGCTCGGATCCGGCGGTTCCGGCCCGATGGGCGGACCGGTCTACCGGTACGACCCGGCTAACCCGTCCGCAACCAAGTTTCCGCCGTACTACGACGGCGTCCACTTCTTCTACGAGTGGTCGCGCAGCTACGTCAAGGAGGTGCACTTCGACTCCGCCACGGCGGTGACCCGCACCAACCCGTTCCTGCCGACGGCGAGGTTCAACAAGCCGATGGACATGGAGTTCGGCCGGGACGGCTCGCTCTACCTGCTGGAGTGGGGCACCAACTTCGGCGGTGGAAACAGCGATTCCGGGCTCTACCGGATCGACTACGTCCAGGGCGGACGGTCGCCGGTCGCCAAGGCCACCGGTACGCCCACCAGCGGCAATGCACCGCTCAATGTACAGTTCAGCAGTGCCGGTACGGCCGATCCGGACCCCGGCAACACGCTCACCTACCAGTGGACGTTCGGCGACGGCACCACCTCGACGGCGGCCAACCCGTCACACGTCTACACCACCAACGGCAACTATGCGGCGCAGTTGAAAGTCACCGACAACACCGGCAAGACCGGCTTCGCCAACGTCCAGATCACCGTCGGCAACACCGCACCGGTGGTCACCATCACCACCCCGTCGAACGGCGGCATGCTCACCTTCGGTGACCGGGTCTCGTACCAAATCAGTGTCTCCGACCCAGGCGGCGACCCGATCGACTGCGCCAAGGTGGTCCTCAACCCGGCGCTCGGGCACGACGACCACGCGCACGAAACCACGGAATACCCGGGCTGCTCGGGCACCATCTCCACCGACCTGCTCGGTGGACATCCCGACGGCGCAAACCTGTTCTACGTGCTGAACGCGAAGTACACCGACAACGGCGGCGCGGGTGGCGCGGCTCCGCTCACCGGCTACGGACAGGCGATTCTCCAGCCCAAGCACAAGCAGGCCGAGTACTACAGCAGCCAGTCCGGCACCCGGATTGTCGACCAGGCCGGCGCGGAGAGCGGCAAGCGCGTCGGGGACATCTCCAACAACGACTGGGTGGCGTTCACCCCGATGAGCCTGTCGGGCATCACGAACGTCAGCTACCGGCTGTCGTCGCCCTCCGGTGGCGGATCGATCGAACTGCGCGCCGGCTCGCCGACCGGCACCCTACTGGCCACCACACCGGTGCCCAGCACCGGTGGATGGGACAACTATCAGTCCACGGCACCGGTGAACGTTGCCGCCCTCGCCGGAACCCAGACGCTCTACCTGGTGTTCAAGAGCAGCGCGAGCAACTGGTTCGACCTCGACTCGCACACGTTCGGCGGCGCCGGCGTCGGCGTGCCCAACACCGGCGGCGTGGCGGGCCGGACCTGGACGCTCACCGCGTTGCACAGCGGCAAGCTGATGGACGTCAGCGGCGTGTCCACCGCCGACGGCGCCCAGCTCCACCAGTGGGCGGCCACCGGCGGCAACAACCAGAAGTGGCAGGCCGTCGACGCCGGCAGTGGTGCGATCTACCTGAAGGCGGTCCACAGCGGCAAGTGCGTCGAGGTGACCGGCGGCTCCACCACGGCGGGGGCCTTCCTCCAGCAGGCCACCTGCAACAACAGCAACCAGCAGAAATTCACCGCCGGGACGACGGGGACCGCCGGGGTGTACACCCTGACGAGCGCGCCGAGCGGGCTCTGCGTGGATGTCGCCAGCGCCGCCACCAGCGACGGCGCCCGGCTGTTGCAGTGGAACTGCCTCGGGTCCACCAACCAGCAGTGGCGGTTCAGCCTGGCCTGAGCAACCACGGCTACCGCGGCAGCCAGTGACGGTCCGGTCGGGACCGGCGTCCGACGAAACGGAGCCGGTCCCGACCGGGACGTCGCCGTCAACCGAGACGAGTGCGGGCGGAGCTGACCCGCCCCGGACAGGTGTGGCCGGACGCGCCGAAGCCCGGTTCGGTGCGGCGCACCGCCGGGCGGCGTTTCGGTGCCCACTGCTCGCTCGTCATCGGCCGAGCCAGCCGCCGTCGACGGGCAGCAAGACTCCGTTGACGTAGTCCGATGCCGCCGACGCCAGAAACACCGTGGCTCCGCCGAGATCGTCGGCGCGGCCCCAGCGGGCCGCCGGAATCCGGGCGAGGATCGCCCGTTCCCGGTCGGGGTCGTCGCGCAGCGCCTGGGTGTTGTCGGTGGCGATGTAGCCGGGGGCGATTGCGTTGACGTTGACCCCGCTGGCCGCCCACTCGTTCGCCAACGCCTTGGTGAGCCCGGCCACTCCCGACTTCGACGCGGCGTAGCCGGGAACGGTGATGCCGCCCTGGAAGCTCAGCAGCGACGCGGTGAAAATGATCTTTCCTCGGCCACGCTCGACCATCGCCCTGCCGATCTCCCGGCTCAGCACGAACTGGCTGCTCAGGTTCACCTCGATCACGTGGTCCCACATCTCGTCCGGGTGGTCGGCGGCCGGGGTACGGGCAATCGTGCCGCCGTTGTTCACCAGGATGTCGATCGGCCCGAGCGCGGTGAGGTCGCGGGCCAACCGGTGCACGGCCGCCCGGTCGGCGAGATCGGCCCGCAGCGCGGTGAACCGGCTGCCGGCCGCCCGGACCCGGCGTTCCACCTCGCTTCCGTGCGCTTCCATCTGAGCGGAGACGCCGACGACGTCGGCACCGGCAAGGGCCAGGGCCTCGGCCATGGCAAGACCGATTCCGCGCCGGGCACCGGTCACGACGGCGGTCCGCCCGGACAGGTCGAACAGGGTCATCACCGGTTGCCCTCCCGCAGGTCGAGCAGCACCTTCATGACGCCGCCACCCTCCAGGGCCGTGAACGCGGCGGCGACCGCCTCGACGGGTTCGACCCGGGAGATGAGCTGTCGCACCGGGATCGCGCCGGAGGCGACCAAACGGATCGCCTCCGCCATGTCGTCGCGCTGGTACAGGCGGGCACCGAGCAACTCCAACTCCCGCCAGAAGAACCGGTGCAGGTTGACCTCCCGAGGTTGAGGGTGAATCGCGACCATCACCAGTCGGCCGCGAGTGGTCAGGACGTCAACCGCCGTGGCGACCCCGGCGGCGGAGCCGGACACCTCGAAGGCGACGTCGGCACCCGCGCCCTCGGTGCGGTCGTTCACCAACGCCACGACATCGGTCGTACCCGGGTCGACGACATCGATCCCGATTTTTTCGGCGACCGCGCGCCGGAACGGGTCCGGCTCGACGAGGAGCACCTGCGCGCCGCGGCCCTGCGCGACGGCGGCGATGAGAACCCCTATCGGCCCGCCGCCGACCACGACCACCAGGTCGTCGGCGGTCACCTTTCCCCGCCGTACGTCGTGCACCGCGACCGCGACCGGTTCGACGAGCGCCGCGTGGTCGAGCGGCAGTTCCTCGGGCAGCGGCAGGACCAGTTCCGCCGGCACGTTCCAGAAGGACTGCATGGCGCCTGGCGAGTCGATGCCGAGAAAGTCCATGGCGTGGCAGACGTGGGAGTTCCCGTGCCGGCAGGCCGCGCATCGTCCGCACGACCGGGTTGGCATCACCGTCACGGCCTGTCCGACCGTCCAACCGGTGGCGTCCTCGCCGACAGCCGCGATCCGCCCGGACATCTCGTGCCCGATGATCGCCGAGGGGCCGACCCGGGCGTCCATGTCCCCGTGGTAAATGTGCAGGTCGGTGCCGCAGATGCCGGTGTAGGCCACCGCGATCCGCACCTGGCCGCGACCCGGTGGTTCCGGCTCACGTTCCTCGATCCCGAGGCGCCGCGCACCCCGGTAGACGACTGCCTTCATCGATCCTCCGTCTCGGCGGTCGGTACGTCGGTCGTCCCGACCGGGCATGGTCGTGGGTGCACCACCGTGGCGGTGCACCCACGATCCCCTTGGTCTGTCGGTAGCTCGCGCTGAAACCGGCACCCCGGTACCGGAGCCGACCGGGCGGACCCCGGGCCCGCGTCCGGACCCGGGCGGCCCCGCCGGACGAGTCCGGGTAGCCGTGTCCAGGTCAGTGGTGCGCGGTAGGCGACACCGCGTTGTGGGAATTCAGCGGCACGACGGGAACCTGGCGTACGGGCGCGATCCCGTCGACCCCGGCGAGCAGCCGTCGTCCGGCTCGCTCCGGCCGGACGTTGGGGCCCTCGGTCGTCTGCGTCTGCGGGCGGCGGGTGGCCTCCCGGATCCGGTCCTCGTCGACCAGGACGCCCAGTCCCGGCGAGTCTCCGAGGACGAAGGCCCCGTCCTCGACGTGGAGGTCGATGGAGACGCCGGCCGGTGGACGCAGGTCCTGTAGCTCGCTGGTCAGGTGATTCGGCACCGAGGTCGCGGCGTGCAGCAGTCCGACCGGGCTGTTGCCGATCGGGCTGACCGGCAGGTCGTGGGCGTGCGCCAGGGCGGACGCCCGCAGGAAGTGGGTGACCCCCCATACGGCGGCCATCTGGACGATGTCGACCGCGCCGGCGGCGATCAGCGGGCGGTACTGTTCGAGCCCGGTGAGGTTCTCTCCGGTGGCGACCGAGGCGCGAATTCCTCGGCCGACCGTGGCGAGTCCCTCCGCGTCCCAGCGCCGGACGGGCTCCTCGATCCAGATGAGGTCGAGGGTGCGTTCGAGTTCGCAGACGTGCCGTACGGCCTGCTTGCGGGTCCATGCCTCGTTCACGTCGAGCATCAGGCCCGGCCGCAGTCCGTGCCCGGCCTCGGTCAGAACCTCCCTGACCAGGCAGAGGCGGTGCCGGTCGCGCTCGATGTCCAGGCCGCCCTTGAGCTTGGCGGCCCGTAGGCCGTGCCGGGCGTAGACCTCGTAGGTCGAGACGAGTTCGTCGTCGGTCAGCCCGATGTCCAGGCCGGAAGCGTAGGCGGGGACCCGCCGATCGCGTCCGCCCAGCAGCCGCCACAGCGGCTCGCCGGCGGCCTGCGCCTTGATGTCCCACAGGGCGGTGTCGAGCGCGCCGATGGTGCCGAACACCGGACCCGCGTGCCCGGCCTTGAAGGTGTGCCGCAGCATGCGGTCGTAGAGGGTTGTCACCGCGCGGGGGTCTTCGCCGTCGATGGCCGCGAAAATACGCTCGATCTCGACGTGCGGTCCGAGTCCGACCCCGGAAATACCCGCGTCGGTCTCGACGATGACGATCGGCACCGGGACCACCCCGTCGGCGAACACGCCGTTGGCGTCGCCGACGGGCCGTCCCCATTCCTGGACAGTGGATAATGTCCGATATCCGGTGATCCGCATGTCAACCCTTCGTGGAACCGGCGGCGACGCCGTCGGCGATTTGGCGCTGGAGGAAGAGGTAGACGACCAGAACGGGTATCGCGGCGATCAGCACACCTGAGGCGAAGGTGGGAATGTCGTCGGAGTACTGCCCCCGCAACGCGGTGACACCCACCATCAGTGTCCGGTGGTCGGCCGAGGGCATCATCACCAGCGACATGAGGACGTCGTTCCAGCAGAACAGGGCGTTGAGGATGCCGACCGACAGCAGCGCCGGGGTCCCCAACGGCAGCATGATCCGGCGGTACACGCCGTACACGCTGTTGCCGTCGATCCTGGCCGCGTCAATGATCTCCGGCGGAATGCCCCGGTAGTAGCTCGTCATCAGGAAGACGGTGAAGGGCAGGAACTGGGCGACGTAGACGAGGACCAGCCCGGGGTACGTGTCGATGAGCGCGGTGTCGGCCATGATCCGGGCGAGCGGCACCATGATCACCTGAAACGGAACGAACAGTCCCGCGAGGCAGCCCAGGAACAGCACCGACGAACCACGGAAGCGCAACTGGCTCAGGGCGAAGCCGGCCATCGACCCGAGCAGCAGCAGCAGGACTACCGACGACGTCACGACGAGCAGGGAGTTGGCGAAGTAGCGGCCCAGGCCGACGCTGTTCCACGCCGTGCCGATGTTCTCCCAGCGCAGGGCATCGGTCAGCGAGAACCGGTCGAGGATGTAGTCACGCCGCGTCTTCATCGCGACGTTGGCGGTGAACAGCAGGGGGTAGATCGTCGCCAGCGCGAGCAGCGACATCGGGATGGCCACCGCCCAACGGCCCAGACGGAGGCGAGACATCACTTGTCCCTTCCCGCTCGCTCGAGCAGTTTGATCTGCAGCATCCCCACGACGAGCATGATGACGAAGAGAACCGTCGATGCGGCCGACGCGAGGGCCGGCCGGTTCATCTGGCCCTGTTGGATCCAGATGTAGTACTCCGGCAGGTACGTCGATCCCTCCGGGCCACCGCTGGTCATGACGAACAGCAGCCCGAACATGGAGGTCAGCATCCCGATCATCGTGGTCACGAAGACGAACTGAATGGTGCGCGTGAGGCTCGGGATGATCACGTGCCAGACGACCCGGGGTAGTGACGCCCCGTCCACCCGGGCCGCGTCCAAGAGCGCGGCGTCCAGGGTCGCGAACCCGGCGAGGAACACCACCAGGCTCATTCCGAAGGTGGCCCAGATGTACACCCCGACCACCATGAACATCGCAAGGTCCGGGTCGCCCAGCCAGTCCACCGGACCGACCCCGACCGCCTCGAGTACGGCGTTGAGGGGACCGTCGAAGGCGAGCAGCAGGTTGAAGATCGCGCCGACGATGACCGGGGAGAGCACCGCGGGAAAGAAGTAGACGCTGCGGTAGAACCGGTGGCCGGGCACCCTCAGGTAGATGAATGTCGCAAGCAGCCCGGGGATCGCCACCGCCACCGGGAGCAGCAGCACCAGCAGCCCGACGTTGCCCAGCGCGGTCTGGAACAGCGGATCCCCGAGCAGCTCGCGGTAGTTGTCGAAACCTACCGCCCGCCCGTTCTGCTCGCCGTCGCCGGTGAAGGAGAAGTTGACTCCGAGGAGCAACGGATAGAGCCGCAGCGCCACGATTATCAGGACGGCCGGGGCGACCAGGACGTAGGGCGCAAGGCGCTCGGCGCGCGAGCCACGACCGGCGCGCCGGGTGCGGGCACCGTCCCGCTCAGCCGATGATCCAGCCACCGCCCGCTCGGTCCGTCCGGTTTGAGCCGGACGGACCGACGGGTGTGCATTTCCGATCGGCACGAGTTCAGCCCGCCTGGTCGGAAGCGGCCAGTTGCTTCACCACCTCGTCGACGGTGATCGAACCGCTGAGCAGTTGCTGGGAGAGCCGCCCCATCAGGTCCAGGGTCTTCGAGGACAGCGCCACATGCAGGGCGGGCTTGCCGCCCTTGAGCTCGGAGACGATCGTGGCAACAGCCGGGCCGCCCTGCGACACGTCGATCGTGGTGTCGGCGGCGATCGCCCCGGCGTCGGCGTAGAAGGCCTTCAGCGCATCGGTCGAGGTCAGGGATCGCACAAGGTCGGCGGCCACCTTCGGGTCCTTCGTCCATTTGGCGACCCCGTAGCCGATACCCCCGTCGTAGGCGAGGCTCGGGGTGGTCCCGGCGGTGACTACCGGAGCGTCCATCACACCGAGTTTGTCGGCCGTCAGGAACTCGTTGAAGTCCTTCCAGTGCCCCACGTCCGACATCAGCCCGATGACGTGGGCCGCCTTGCCCGACTGGAAGAGGGCGAAGGAGTCGTTGAACATCGCGGTCGAGTTGGCCCCGTCGTTGTTCAGTCCCGCGTCGCCGGCCTCCTTCCAGAGTTGGAAGACCCGCTTGACGTTGGCGGAGTTCCAGTCGCGCTTCCCGGCGATCCAGTCGTCGTACTCCTGAGCGGTGAGGATGCCCGACGCCAGGCCCGAGAGCCAGAACTGAATGCCGGCGCCCTCCTTGTTGCCGAGGGCGAAGCACTTGGCGCCGGCCTTGGCGATGGCGGCGCAGTCGGCGACGAACTCGTTCCACGTCGTGGCCGGGCTCGCCGGGTCGAGCCCGGCCCTCTCGTAGATCGCCTTGTTGTAGTAGATGGGGTGACCCTGCAGCGTCACCGGGCCCGCGTAGATCTTGCCGTCCTTGGTGAACGCGTCCCACCCGGCCAGCCGTTGCTTGTCGTCGGCCACGTACTCGTCCAGCGGCACCAGCGAGTCCGTCCGGTCACGGATCTGGCCTCCGCCGTTGAACAGGATGACGTCCGGGCCCTTGCCGGACTGGATCGCCGCACCGAGCAGCGTGTAGTACTGGTCGAACGGCTGCGCGACGAACTCGACCTTGACATCCGGGTGCTTCTTCGCGAAGTCGGCCTTCGCCTCTTTGAGGTAGGACGCGGCGAACGCCTCGCCGGACTTCCAATCCCACACCACCAGCTTGCCGTCCGATCCGCCCGAGGACGAGCCCGAATCGGCGGCACTCCCACAGCCGGCCAACGCCAGCCCCGCAACGAGGACGGCCGACCACATTGCTCGCTGTTTCATCGCTGTCACCTCTGAGAGTGGGGTAGCCGACGGACGCGCCCGTCGCGCCATCATTGACCGGAACGTAACCCGTATGACGTGTGACGTCAATAGTCGGTCGTACACTGACCACGGACGTCGTGCCACGGCGATTCATTCGGAGGGGGACATGACGCCACCGCAGGAGAAAGCCGTGAATGCAACGGCGACCCCGGCATGGGTACGCCGACCGGCCAACCTCGCCAGGGCGGTCACCGCCGAGTTGGTGGAGCGCATCGTCCGCGGGGTCCACCCCTCCGGAACGTCCCTGCCCCCCGAGCCGGTCCTCTGCGAGACCTTCTCGGTGAGCCGGACCGTCGTCCGGGAGGCGGTGAAGATCCTTCAGGAGAAGGGGCTGGTGCAGGTCCGCCAAGGGGCTGGCACCATGGTCACCCCGCCGTCGGACTGGGACATGCTCGACGAACTCGTCCTCGCGGCCACCATCGTCGGGGACGACAGTCTCGCCGTACTCGACGACCTCGTCGTCACCCGGCGGGTGCTGGAATCCGACATGGCGAACGTCGCCGCCCGCCTCGCCGACCAGGAGACTCTCGACCGGCTGCGCGCTCTGGTGGACCGGATGGACGGGCTCGTTGACGACCATGTCACGTACCACGAGCACGACCGGACCTTCCATGACACCGTCATGCAGGCGTCCGGGAACCGCATCGCTCGCGGTGTCGTACGGTCGTTGGAAAGTCAGGTCATGAACACCGCCCGCTACATGGGCCGGACCGAACGCGCCCTGTGCGTGGCCTCGAACCGCGGACATCGGCGCATCTACGAGTTCATCGCCGCTCACGACCCGAACGGTGCCGCCGAGGCGATGTTCACCCACATCACCGAGGCCTGGCTGGTCCGGCGCAGCGGTTCGGGTGAGCCGGTCCGCCTGCAACGCTGACCGGACGCACAACGGATCGTCGGCGCGCGAAGGCGGACGGCGGTGCCTACCCCGGCGTACGGGAGCAGGCGCCGCCGCTCGACTTCGGCGTCGGCCACGGCGTCGACCGGCGTCACGAGAACTGGGCGAAGAACCTCCAGATCTCACCCTTGGTCCAGGTCGTGATGCCGCTCTCGGCGTAGGTTCCGTCCACCGGCCCGGGCATGTGACCGTTGTCGAACGCAGCCCACTGCACCGGGTAGCCGGCCCTGCACCCCGAGTAGCCGGTCGTGATGTGCGTACGGCTGCCCGTTCCCGGCTCCCGTGGGCTCTGCGCGGCACAACCGTTGTTCCGGACGAACGTATCGCGTAGCGACCGCCCCTGGGAGATGTTGAGGACGTTGTCGGAGATGCCGTGCAGCCCGAAGTACGCGATGGGCTGGGTGCCGCCGCTGCACCCGCTGATCTGCGCCCCGGAGATGACCGCGACGGCCCGGAAGACATCGGCCCGCGCACAGGCGAGGGCGTAGCTCATGCCGCCGCCCCAGCTGAAGCCGAGGGCGAACCGCTGCCTCGGGTTAACGCAGAGGTCGCTCTCGATCCGCCTGATCATGTCGTCGACGAACGTGACGTCCTCACCGCCGGCATTGCCCCAGCCGTTGCCGAGCCCCTGTGGCGCGACCAGGATCGCACTGTTGTTCGACTGCTCCTGCTGCCCGTAGTACGACCAGGCGGTCCCGCTGGTGCCACCCGAGGAGATCTCCTGCATCGTGCCGCCCCGCCAGTGGAAAGCGAAGATCAGCCGGTAGGGATTGTTGTTGTTGTAGTTGGCGGGCACCCGCAGGATGAAGGAGCGGCTCTTGCCGTTGCTCTGAATCGTGTGCGTACCGCTGGACAGGGTCGGCGCCCTGCCGCACCCGGTGCCGCCCGACGGCGGGTTGCCACCGTCCACTCGGGCGAGTTGCCACTGCTGGTTCGCACCGTTCCAGTCGGAGTACTGCACGATGTTCGCGCCGTCGGCGGTCGAGGCGCCCTGCACCTCCACGACCTTGCCGCTGTGCCGGCTGATCAACCGGACGTGACCGCCGTCCGAGTCGGCCAACCGGAACTGCTGGTTCGTCCCGTTGAGGTCGGACCACTGCGCGATCGCACCGCCGTCGGCGGTCGACCAGTTCTGCACGTCGAGGACCTTGCCCGAGTGCCGTGACTTCAGCCGGTAGTAACCGCCACCCGAGTCCACGAACTGCCACTGCTGGTTCGCACCGTCGTTCCGCGTCCACTGACTGATCCGCGCGCCGTCGTTGGTGGCCGAACCGTACAGGTCCAACGCCTTGCCGCTGTTCCGGTTCACCAGGACGTACCAGGCGTTGGTGTCCACGGTTGCCGCCGCTGCGGGCGCAACATCCACCGCGACGAACGTGCCTGCCGCCATGACCGCGGCCGCCGCCGCGGCCAACCCGGACCGCCAGCGACGTCTACCTGGAGAGGCGGGACGAGCCTCACCGATGACCTTCATGGTCCACTCCTTCGATCGGGATCACCCACGAGCAGAACGCACGCGCGTGCCCTGTCATGTGTGCCGGCGTCCGGTGGTGGCGTCGGCATGCCGGGACGTTGGGGAAGTTGGCGTTCGCATCGTCGAACATCAGATGCTCAGCCTCGATACGACTGCCTCCGGTGGTCCGGGTGGGCTCGGCCTTACGCCAAGTCCACCCGGACCATTTCCACTCGGCCCTGATCGTGAGCAGCGAACGGGCGCCCGATTCGACGTACACCGTTGTCCGCGAACGTCAGGAACCCCGAGCCGGACCTGCGTCATGCCACTAGCGCTGCAGTGTCAGCAGACCCGGCCGGTAGGGCAGAAGGCCGTAGTCGCCGCCGGAGCTGGGGGAACGCCCCTGGTAGAGAAACTGCAGATTGCAGGGATTGATGGTCATGGTCTGATCGGCGTTGGTGCGGATCAACTCGCCGTGGCTGATGTCGTTGGTCCAGGTGGCGCCGCTGTTGGCCTTGCCGGCGAAGGGATTGCTCTCGGTCGCGGCCTGCGGGGTCCACGAACCACCCAGGCTGGTGGCAGTGAACGAGCGGAAGTAGCGGCCCTGCGAGCCGATCGCCTCAACGATCATGAGGTATTGGTTCTGGCCCTGGATCTTGTAGACCTGAACGGCTTCGAACAGGTTGTTTGTCGTGTCGCTCATGATCACCGTCGAGGTGGAGCCGAAATTGCCCGGGAAGTTCCCGATGGGCATGCTGGCGCGGTAGATCTTGCCGTTGTCCCCGGCGAAAAACAGGTACATGTTCGTGCTGTCACCGATGAGTGCCTGGTCGATGGGTCCCGTGCCGGAGCCGGAGATGCTTCCGGTGAAGAGAGCCTGCTGCGATGACCACCCGTTCGCATTGGTGGGATCGCTCGACGTCCGGTACGAGAATGCGGTCCCACCCCACTGGTAGGCAAGCACCCAGATGTTTCTCGGGGCGAAGTAGAAGAGCGAGGGCGCAACGGTGGAGGAAGACATCGCGTTCTGGCTGGCCGACGCCATGTCGGACCAGTTCGTGAAGAGGCCGAAGTTCATCGAGCCCCACGACGTTCCCGTGTCGTGTGTCGTCGCGTAGACGAGGTGCCTGCCGTTGTAGGGGACGGTGGTGAAGTCCTTGAGCGAGACCCACCCCGACCTCGGGTTCGCCAGCGATCCCGTCGACGTCCAGCGGTACGTCGAGGGAAGTGCGCAGGTGCCGGGTGGCGTAGTCGGAGGCGTGGTGGGGTTGCCCCCGCCGTCCACGCGTACGAGTTGCCACTGCTGGTTGTTGCCGTTCCAGTCGTCGTACTGCACGATGTTCCCGCCGTCGGCGGTCGAGGCGCCCTGCACCTCCACGACCTTGTTGCTGTTTCGGTTGATCAGTCGGACGTAGCCGCCGGCCGAGTCCGCCAGCCGGAACTGCTGGTTGGACCCGTTGGCGTCGGTCCACTGCACGATGCTGGCACTGTTGGCGGTCGACCAGTTGTAGACGTCCAGCACCTTGCCCGACAGCCGCGACTTCAACCGGTAGTAACCGCCACCCGAGTCGACGAACTGCCACTGCTGCTGGTTGCCGTCGTTCCGGGCCCACTGCGTGATTCGCGCCCCGTCGTTCGTGGCCAGGTTGTACACATCCAACGCCTTACCACTGTTGCGATTGATCAGCACGTACCACGCACTCGTGTCGACCGTCGCCGCGGCCGCCGGCGTCGACACCACCGCAGCAGCGGCGACACCGACCACCACCGCCGTGACGCCGGCGGCGACGATCCGCGGCAACCACCCGCGCCGCCGCGACGGCGGCGCGATCGATCCAGACCTACCTGATGCAGACATGATCCTCCTTCAATGACCAAGGGCCGTACGGTCCACCCGAAGATGAGCACCCGCGGCACACGGGCCGGGGAGCATGCGCCAGAAATGTCAGCGTTAACAAGAACTCCGCATGCCTGCCCTTGGCGCATGCCTGATCCAAGGTCCGACGAAGCAGGCTTGCCCGGTAAGCCACAGGCGCCGTCATCCCTAGCCATCGACTGTGAGCGATAACATGCCGTTCGTCAAGTCGTAACGTCATGGGTCTATCGGCCGGTGGCACACCTCCCTGGCGCAGCCGCATTCCCCACCGATCCCGCGCGGGCGCCACCCACCCACTGACACGGACCGGGACAGCGCATCCAAGAAAGTGGCATGTTGCGACGAAATAGATGTTTGCGCAGGAATCGGTCGACCTGGTCCTGCTCCATGGTCCGTCGGTCAAGGCCCCGGAGCTGCAGCGCCGTCGCCCACCGGCGGACGGACGTGTGGCGGCTCTTCGCCACCTCGGGGCCCGCGAATCCGACAGCTCTGATTCACAGTGGTGACAGACAGTTTGCTTAGCCGAGCAGGATGCGCGGTCCGCCCGGGGCAGGGCGGCCCGGAAGAGCTGCATGCAGCTCGGTGTGGTGGGCCACCCACTGCCGGGCACCTTGCCGGCCCGCGCCGGCCCGCATCCCGGGCACGTCGCGTTCCCGTCGAGGGCTGATCTCCGTCCACGACGTACACGGTCCGGTGCGCAGCCGCGCCCTGCCGAACCTTCATCACCGGGGCGCAAAGATTGGGTGCGGCTCGCGGGCTACGCGGACAGTGTCGGCAATCGGAGAGGCACGGTAGTGGCGGCGAACCCGGCTGCGAAAACCCCGGGGCTGCGCCCCGGTCCGCAGCCCTCCGGCCCGGAGCCAAGTGGCTCCGGGCCCTTGATCCGGCACGTTCAGGGGCTGGTGCAGGTGATGTTGCTGGGCGGGAGGTTGCCGTTGCCAGTCGCGGTGAACCCGAAGGTGGTCGAGGCGTTCGGGCTCAATGTGCCGTTGTAGGGGGCGTTCTGGACGGTGACGTTGCCGGTGGTGCCCGTGTGGGTGCCGTTCCAGAGGCTGCTGATGGTCTGACCACTGGCCAGGGTCAGGCGTACGGTCCAGCCGTTGACTGTGGTGGCGGTGTTATTGGAGACGGTGACCTCACCCTGGAAGCCGCCGGGCCAGCTGTTGACCGAGCGGTAGCTGGCGGCACAGATGCCCGGCTCACCGGTCGGCGGCGGGGTGGTCGGCGGTGTCGTCGTGGGCGGTGTCGTGGTCGGCGGTGTCGTCGTGGGGGGTGTATCGGACGGGAACTGGGTGAAGAATCTCCAGATCTCCCCCGAAGTCCAGGTCCTGGCGTCGTTGGGGCTGGAGGATCCGTCGACCGGGCTTGGGGTGTGGTCTCCGTCGAACGCGGCCCACTGCACCGGGTAACCGGCTCGGCAGCCGGAATAGGTGGTGGTGATGTGGGTGAGGCTGCCTCGGCTCGGCTCGCGCGGGTTCTGCGCGGTACAGCCGTTGTTCCTGACGAACGTGTCGCGCAGCGACCGACCCTGGGAGATGTTCAGCACGCTGTCGTAGGTGCCGTGGATGCCGAAGTAGGCGACGGGTTGGCTGCCACCGTTACATCCGCTGAGGTTGGCGCCGGACAGGACGGTGACCGCGCGGATGACGGTGGGCCGGGCGCAGGCAACCGCATAGCTCATGGCCCCGCCGTAGCTCCAGCCCAGGGCGAAACGCCGGGTCGTGTCCACGCAGAGGTCGTTCTCGATCTGCCGGGAGATGTCGTCGAAGAGGGTCAGGTCCCGACCGTTGGTGTTGGCCCAGCCGGCGTTGAGGCCTTGGGGCGCGACGAAGATCGTGCTGTTGTTCGACAGCGGCGCAAGCCCGTAGTAGCCGGCCGAGGCGACGTTGCTGGCCGAGCCGTTCAGCCAGTGGAAGCCGAAGATCAGCCGGTAGGGGCTACTTCTGTCGTACCCGTCCGGGATCCGGAGGATGTAGCTGCGACTCTGCCCACTGCTCTGAATGGTGTGCGTCCCGCTGGTCAGCGTGGGGGCCTTGCCACAGCCTGCGGTCGTCGCGAGGGTGCCGTTCGTCGCGGCCACCGCGGCTCCGCGGAAACCGCCGCTCAGCATGCCGCTGGCGGTGGCGATGGTCGCGAGGAGTACCGCCGCGACCGCGATGGATGAGGTGGAGTGTCTCGGGTTAGCCATTGCTCGCCTCCTCGTCACCGGTGGTACTGCGCGAACTCGACCCGGCCACCGCCGGCCGCGCCCCGCTGCCACAGCAGGATGCAAATAGCGACATGTCCCGTCTCCTCGCCGTCGACGATTCGGTTCCTGGCCGATGGAGCCGCCGTTCAGCGCGGCCGGAACGACGGTTCGGCCGTTCCGTGACGTGTAGGCGGATGTTTCTGGCACTGCCTGGTGGAGGCATAGCGGCGATCCTTCCGATGCGGGCCGGCATGCTCCCGCAGGCCGGCGCGGCGTAGACAGGTTGGTCTGCGGACCGTCCGTCGGTGCCGGTGGTTACCTGCGACGGGGCATCGGAAGCCGAGCATGCGGCCGGACCGAAGTCGTCCGGCGACCGCGTGCGGTCGCCTGGCATCGGCGGAGCGGCCCGGACTGGTCACCGACCGGGAAGGCGGCGGGAGGGCGTACCCGCGGGCTTGCCTCTGCCGGCTGACTGAGGTGACCGGGAGCGTGCCCTTCGCTCCCGCACCAAAAATAGCATGTTATCGATAACATGCTCAACCAGCCGAGTGGGGCGAGAGATGCTGCAGCAGGCCATCAGCCCCCTGCCCGCGCGACCGCACCGTTCGCGGGGCATCCGGGATGACCTAGCCCGGCAGGGCGACCAGGTGACCGTCACCAACGCCAGCTACAACGACTTGCCGCGGGAGCATCCCCCACCGTGGCCACATCGGCAGCACCGCCGGCGGCAGCCGATCACCGACCCACCTCAGCTGTACGGTCGCATGACGGTCGCGGCGGCCAGCCCCATCGGGGCGGGCCGCCATCCCACCACCCGCCCGACAGCTTCCAGCCGGGTGCTGGCCTCCGCGAGCGCCATGATCAGCTGCAGTGGGGCGACCAGCACCGCCGGTGGCGGGACGATGCCGTCCGCACCACCGGAGTGCTGGCCCAGCGGATGTACCCGCTGCCGGAGCCGGGTTCGATCCCTGCTACAGGACCTGCAACCGGCGGAGACCGATGGTTATGGTCCGGTCGTTATCCGATGCGGACCAGTTGCCACTGTTGGTTGTTGCCACCCCAGTCCGTGTACTGAACGATGTTCCCCCCATCAGCGGTGGACGCGGCCTGCACCTCGATGGCCTTGCCGCTGTTGCGGTTGATCACTCGCACGTAACCACCGGCGGATTCGGCGAGCCGGAACTGCTGGTTCGTGCCGTTGCCGTCGCTCCATTGCACGATCGGCGCGGAGTCCGAGGTGGAGAAGTTGTAGACGTCCAGCACCTTGCCGGAGTGTCGGGACTTCAGCCGGTAGTAGCCACCACCTGAGTCCACGAACTGCCACTGCTGGTTCACCCCGTTGTTCCGGGCCCACTGCGTGATTCGCGCACCGTCAGTGGTCGCCTGGTTGTACACGTCCAGCGCCTTGCCGCTGTTCCGATTCAGCAACACATACCAGGCGCCGGTGTCCACCGGGGAACCCGGCGTGTTGGAGCCGGCGTTGAGGGCGTCGAGGACGGAGGTGTACGCCGCCTTCTTGTTACCCGACCGATCGAAAAGCAGGGCGTTGTCGGTGCCGCGCCAGGAGTCGCTGTCGCGTACGCCCCACACCGTGATGCCGGTGCAGCGCGAGACGGCCAGGCAGGCGCGGGTGACCGAGCCGAAGATGTTGGCCTGGTTGCCGCCGGTCATCACGTCCAGCTCGGTGATCTGCACGTCGACGCCCAGGTCAGCGAAACGCTGCAGATTCGCCTGATAATCCCCCGCCAGCGAGGTGCCCAGGTGCGACTGAAAACCCACGCAGTCGATCGGCACGCCACGGGACTTGAAGTCCCGAACCATGTTGTAGATGCCGGTCGACTTCGCGTTGATCCCGTCGGTGTTGTAGTCGTTGTAACACAACTTCGCACCCGGGTCGGCCGCCCGCGCGGCGCGGAACGCCGCCTCGATCCAGTCGTTGCCGGTACGCTGCAGATTCGAGTCACGTCGCCCGCCGCTGCCCCCGTCGGCGAACGCCTCGTTCACCACGTCCCAGGCGTAGATCTTGCCCCGGAAATGGGTCGCGACCTGGGTCACATGGTTGATCGCGGCGTTGCGCAACGCACTGCCGGACATGCCCTGCGCCCAACCCGGCTGCTGCGCGTGCCAGAGCAGGGCATGACCACGCACGCTCATGCCGTTCGCCTGCGCGTGACCGACCAGACGATCACCGCCGGTGTAGGTGAAACGGCCCTGCTGAGGCTCCGTGGCGTCCCATTTCATCTCGTTCTCGGCCACGACGCTGTTGAACTCGCTGTTGAGGATGCCGACGTACTGGCTGTCGGAGAGCTTGCCCGTCGCGACGGCGGCACCGAAGTATCGGCCCTTCTCGGCCGCCGCCGCCTTCAGGGTCGTGCCAGCACTGGCCGCAGAGGCCAGCGTCACCGTCATACCCGCGGTCAGTGCGACCGCGAGGGTTGCCGTCGCTAGCAGACTTTTCCTGGGTTTCATCTCGATCCTTCTCACTGGTGGCATCGATGGTGGTGAGGTGCTGTTTCCGCTCAGGACCAACCGTTCGGGGCGGCCGACACCAGCTCGGCCGAGGAATCCGGGACGGTCATCCTCGGCCGCACCGCACCGTCGCAGAAGTCCGGCAGGCTGTCCCCGGCACAGCCGGGAGTCCTGAGGCGACGTCCGCATGCCCTGGGGGACGTCATGATCCGAGGCGCGACCTGTCGGGCTCGCCCGGTGAGCCACAGGTGCCGTCAACCTCTATATCGAGAGTGAGCGATAACATGTTCTTCGTCAAGACGTAACGAACCGTCCACACCAATCCCCCGAATCACATCGATGCACCCAGGACGGCCTCGCCCACCTATCGTCGGCTCCCGCAGGCCAACCACCGATGAGCCGCACCGCCTCGACGCCAAGGATCTGACGACGGTCTTGTTATCGCTCACAGCTGATGCCGACACCGACGTCCACGGCGTACCGGACGGCCTACGAGGTCCCCGGCCGGCCGGGCTGAACGCCCCTCGACACTTGCCCGTTCGAGGGTGACGGTCGGGGCGCACGCTCCGACGTGGAGCGCACCTCGCCTCGGTGCCGGACGTGGCACCCGACTGGCCGGGAACCTTGCCACGCTCCTCATCGCCGCCGCGCTGACGGTTGGTGGCGCGTTCGGCTACGAGCGCCGCAACCTGCGGGGGTGACCCGTCCACGGTCCCAGCGTTGCCGGTGCGGGTGACACCCCCGGGCGTTGACCTCGTCAGGCGGCAGTCAACCGGACCACGAACTGGCAGCCCTCGGCGGTGTTGCGCACCTCGACCCGACCTCCGTGGGCCTCGACCAGCCCGTGGACGATGGCCAGGCCGAGTCCGCCGGAGGCGTCACCGTTGCCGTTACCCGGTCCGGGGGTGCGTGCCGGTTCACCTCGGAACGCCACGTCGAACAGCCGGGGAAGGTCGGCCGGGGGGATGCCGCCGCAGGTGTCGGCCACCGACAGCCAGGCGTGGTCCCGCTCGCGGCCCGCCTCGATCCGCACCGTTCCGTCTTCCGGGGGTGTAGCGGACAGCGTTGAGCAGCAGGTTGGCCACCACCCGGGCCAGTTCCGGTTCGCTCGCGGCAACCGTCGGCCACCCCGACTCGCTGGCGACCAGCTTGATCCGGCGGGCAGCGGCGAGCGGGATGGTGCTCGCCAGGGCGTCCGATACCACCTCGCCGAGCGGCACCGCCGTCAACGACAACCGCAGCGCCCCGGCGTTGATCCGGGACAGCTCGCGGGCGCGGGTCCTGACCTACGGGCTGAGCCCCCGCGCCGACGTGCGGGCCATCGACGTCAAGCTTGACGCGCAGGGGCGGCTCGGGTTCCGGCTCGTCGCCCGCGGTGCCGAGGCACGGGTCCGGCTGCGGGTGCACGGAGAACACCAGGTCGGCGATGTCCTCGCCTCGGTGGCGGTCGGTCTCGGCTATCCCCTCGACGCGGTCGCGCAGGCCCTCTCCGATGCCGAGGCGCTGTCCCGTGACGCATGCACGGACGCACGCCGCTCGCGTACGCGAGCCGCAAGCCATCCGGTTGGCCGTACGCCGGATGTTTCGCCCCCGCGGTCCGGGGTAGGCGGCCCGAACGGACATCGGTGAACGCCGGAGGCGATCGTGGCATACCAGGCACGCAACGGTGAGCAGCCCGCACCCGCCGAGAACGATGCCAACCGGGTCGCACTGCCCCAGGTGACGGCGGACACCGACGTGCCGGCGCCGGACGACACCGACGAGCAGCCGGACATCGTCACCGAAGACGACGGCGCGGGCATGGCCGGCGGCTCCTCCGGCAGCAGCAGTGGCGGTTCCAGCATGCCGGGACATCCGGACGCGGCCAACTGACTTCTCGCACGGCAGGCCGCACGACCGAACCCGGCTCACATGGCGGCGGTGAGGACGGATTCGGCCACGGACGTGCGCGCGTAGAGCACCGAGCGGCCGGCTCGGTGGGCGCTGACAAGGCCCGCGTCGCACAGCGCGGTCAGGTGCTGGGATACGCCGGCCGCGGAGATCCCGGTACGGCGGGCCAGTTCGGTGGTGGAGGCCGGTGTTTCCAGTTCGGTCAGCAGCAGGGTCCGTGACCGGCCCAGTACGGCGGCGATAGCGTCGGTCCCCGTCGTCGGCCGTGATGCCCACAGTGCACCAACGCCGCGCGCCGGGTAGGCGAGTTGCGGCGGCTCGGGCATCCTGACCCGGGTGAACGGACCCGGGCCGGTGAAGACCGAGGGAACCAGCAGTAGTCCCTCGCCCGCCGTCGTACGGCACAGCGCCCGCCGCCGGCGGGTCAGTCGTAGTGCGTTGTCACCCCAACTCAGCGAGGGGTGCAGCTCGTTGAAGAGGTGAGCCGTGCCGTGCTCGGCAACCTGCCTGGCCCGGTAGAAGACGTCTGCGTGGAGCACCGCCCGGATCCGCGCCCAGTACGGGGCGAGCGCCAGTTCCCAGTAGGCCCCGATCTCTTCCGTGAGCCGAACCAGACGGGCCTGCGGCTCGACGTACAGGGCCTGCGACCGGGGACCGAGCCGCCCCTGCTCGCCGGCCAGGCGGTCGAGGTCCTGCCGTACCTGTCCGGCGGGAGCAGCCAGCATGCCGGCCAGTTCGACCGTCAATGTGGGGGCCGGTCCGGCGGGTGCCGGGTTGAGGAAGTCGGGGACGTAGCCCGAGGGCGGGATCAGTTCGGCGAGCCAGCCTCGGTCCAGCCCGGCGGCGGCCACGCGTGGTCGTACCTGCTCAAGCCAGGGCTGATGCACGGGGTGCACGGAACCGGAGCGCAGCAGCCGGAAGCTGGTCCCGACCTCCCACATCGGCGAAACGGCGAACCGCATCTGCGCCAGATCACTCGCCGAAAACGCCAGTTGCTCCAGGCCGACCACTCCTCGCGGATTCGGGCATGCCTTAATCAATGGCTGCCAGGCTACCCCGTCGAGATCATTGCGGCATGACCTCGGAAACGATCACCGCAGCCGCGTCGGGCACCTGGACGCTCGGCGACCTGAAGATCAACCGGATCGGTTTCGGTGCGATGCGTCTTGCCCAGGAAGGCGCGGCGTTCCGGACGGACGGCACCGCGCGTGACCGTGGCCAAGCGATCAGCGTCCTGCGCCGCGCGGTCGAACTCGGCGTGAACCACATCGACACCGCCGCCTTCTACTTCTCCCCGTTGCGTTCCGCCAACGAGCTGATCAACCGGGCGCTGGCCCCGTATCCCGACGATCTCGTCATCACCACCAAGGTCGGACCGGGCCGGGACCCGTCCGGTCGATGGCTCCCCCACGCCGGCCCCCAGCAGCTGCGCGGCCAGGTCGAGGAGAACCTGCGTCAGCTCGGCCGGGACCATCTCGACGTGGTGAACCTACGCGTCGTCGGCACCGACTCGATCGCCGAACGGTTCGGCGTCCTGGCCGAACTACGCGACGCCGGCCTCATCCGCCACCTGGGCATCTCCAACGTCAACGCCGAACGCCTCGCCGAGGCCCGGGCCATCGCACCGGTGGTCTGCGTGCAGAACCGGTACGGCCTCGGCACACCACCCCAGTACGACGAGTTCCTGCGTACCTGCGGTGAGCAGGAGGTCGCATTCGTACCGTTCTACGCAATCGCCGGAGCCGGACGCGACGCGGGCGCGACGGTCGCCGACACAGCGGAGGTGCTTGCCATCGCACGCGCCCACGGGGCGAGCGCCGCACAGGTCCGGCTGGCATGGACACTGCACCAGGGGCCGCACGTGCTGGCCATCCCCGGCACCGGCAATCCGGAACACCTGGTCGCGAACGTGGCCGCCGGCGCACTACGCCTGTCCAACGACGACCTGGCCGTACTGAATTCCCTGCACCGGCGCGGCAACGACGCCACGATACGACGGCCCAAACAACGAGTTGACGCCCGGGATCAGCCGGCCAGCAACGCGTCATTCATTTCGGCGACGACCCCATGGTCGGCCGGAGGCCCACCTTGCTGGAACTCGGTGATGCCGAGTCCGACCACGGGCCGCGCTTGAGACGTCCGTCGTCAGCGAGCGACGGGGAGTCCTCGACAAGGTCAAACCCGAGTACGCCGGTGAAGAACGCAATGGCAGGTCATACTCGTCAACGATCAGGAGCTACCAAGTCGATCTGCATGTCGGGCAGCGCACGCGAGCAGTCGCCTCCGAGGCTGCCGCGCCTTGACGGTTGCAGAGAGCGCGCCGTGGGGGCGGATCGCCGACCCGGACGCGCTGGTGACCGGGACCGCGACGCAACCGGGTCAGGGGTTGTCAATCTTGGTCAGCGTGGTGACCTCGCCGTTGGTGGTGGTAACCGCGACCAGCCCACCCTGCTTCCCGGCCAGCCACTTGGTGAAGTCGGACGCAGAGATGGAGTGACCGGCGCCGGCGTGCACCGAGACGATGCCGTCCCCGCCGCCGACGTTCTCCCACGACGTCAGTTTCGGCGCGGACCGGACCGGGATCGTCACCTTCGTGTGGCTCTCGACGATCTGGTACGGGTCGCTGCACTTGATATCGCTCGAGTCAATCTTGAATTGCTTGCAGTAGTCCGCACTGGCCATCACGAGCACCGGCTGAGCCACCGCGGAGCGCGCGACCGGATCGTACGAGTAAAGCTCCACCATCGACTGACTGGAGCCAGTCGTAGGATCAGTGAAGTGCGCCGGCTGACCCACCACCGGTGACCGGAAATCGACGTTCGCGAAGGCCACTGTGGCGTCCCCCTCGCTCGCGTCGTTGAGCGCCCCGAGCACGACCCGGCCCGCGACCAGCTGCGGGTCGGTGACCGGCACGCTCAGAGCAGGCGTACCGTCGACCGTCACCTGGGCCGTGCCGTTGTGCACGGTGATGCCGGTCCGGTGCGTCTGCCCGACCTGGAACGCGCTCGAGGCGACCCGCTGCTCCGAATTGAACCCATTTCCCGAGCTTTCGTCGATCCCCAGCCGGATTTCGTTTTCGCAGAACGAGGCTACGTAGCCGTGCTGGTCGACGACCCGGAACCAGATCGCCGCGCAGGCGCCCTTGGTGACGATGCCGACGTCGGCCGCGATCGTCTGGTCGCCGGCGAACGAGTCCTGCGGCCCCTTGCACTGATAGAGGGTGGACATGTGTGTTGTCGCCAGCATCCGCCGGTCAAAGGTGCACCACCCGGCGGCGCTGTCGGCAGTCTGGTCGGCCTTCCACAGGCCGCGCCGGTCGAGTCGGTCGGACACCCCCGGCCCCTGGATCCGTGGCGTGTCTGAGACGGCCACCGTCGAGTTGGGCGCGGCCGACGCCGACGTGCTGGGCACGACGGACGCCAGCGTCTCACCCGGCTCGTTGCGCGACAACGCGAATCCGATACCGGCACTCACGACGGTCGCGGCCACGGCCACGGCCACCAGGCGGCTCACCCGCCGACGAACGGGTGTGGCCGGCTCGCGTACGGCGGAAGGCCGCACCCGACCCGTGTGCTGGGCCGCCTCGGCGGCCTTGAGCAGCTCCGGCCGCTGGGCGAGCGCTCCCCCCGTTTCCGCCTCCAGCAGCAGATCGAGCAGTTGGTGTGCGGTCGGCCGCTCGGTCGGATCCTTGGCTAGCGTGCGGGCCACCAGGTCACGCAACGACCCGCCGAGCCCTGTCAGGTCGGGCGGCTGGGTCAGAATGCGAGCCGCCGTGGCGGCCGGGGAATCCGCCCAAAACGGGGTACGTCCGGTCGCCGCGTAAGCCACCACCACACCCCACGCGAACACGTCAGCCGCCGGCCCCACCGTACGATTCGAGTCGTTGTCGAACCGCTCCGGCGCCATGTACGCCACCGTGCCGACCATCTGGTCTGTCTTGGTATGCCGGCTGGTCGCCTCGAGCGCCCGCGCGATCCCGAAGTCGATCACCTTGGGCGTACCCAGCGAGAACAGCACGTTCTGCGGCTTCAGGTCCCGGTGGATGACCCCCACTCCATGGATCGCCGCCAGCGCCGTGGCCACCCCGACCGCCACGCTGTGCAGTGTGCCGCCGTCCAGCGGCCCTCGCTCCCGGATCACCTCGGAGAGACTCGGCCCGTCGACGTACTCGACCACCAGATACGGCGTCTCGTGATCCGGGTCGGCGTCGAGCACCGCCGCCGTGCAGAAGCCGGGCACCTCGCGGGCCCGGTTGACCTCGCTGCGGAAGCGCCCCCGGAACTCGGTGTCCCAGGCGTGCTCGGCCCGCAACATCTTGACCGCCACCAGCCGGCCATCCGGCGAGCGTCCGAGGAAGACGGTGCCCATGCCGCCCTCGCCAAGACGACCGAGCAGCTCATAGTTACCAAGCCACCGCGGGTCGTTCGGCATCATTGGATAGGTCACACGCGGCAGGATACCGGCTTCCCGCTCGACCCCCTCGTCTCGATGCTCACGAGATGGCCTCCCATCCAACGAAGCAATCGCCCGTTGAGCGCCGTCCCGGCATCGTCGCTATAAGGAGCGCCGCCGACGGTCCGACGCACTACTTTCGGCACGAGCGCTCCCGCTGCCCGACCAAGACGTCGAGAAGAGACCCCTCGCGTTCGCGCCCGGCGCGTCCGATCGTGGATGAGCGAGCGAAGGCCACGCGGTCCCATCTACGCTCGCTGTACAGCGCAAGCAGGAAAGTCCCCTCGTCGCTGGTAAACTCGCGACACAGAACCTCAAGTGCATCCACGAAGCGATCCTTGCAGGCATCACGCGGGTCCGACAGCCGCTAGCCCGGAAAGTTGTTAGTGCTCCGACCGGGAAGGTTTACCGGGTCGGTGGCGCGCTGAAAGGCCGAGCCCGGCGAAGAATACTGGTTGCGGGGGCTAGGCCATGCCTGAGACGGTGCGTGCTTCCGTAACACCCGTGAGGTTCCCGTGACGATCTACTTCTATGGCGCTGGCGAAGTCCCTTATGGATGCTTTTCTAACTTTTCCGATCACGGCTTCGACCTCGAAGAAGTCTGGTGGCCGACCTCGGAGCACTACTTCCAGGCGCAAAAATTCAAGGGCACTCGTCACGCGGATCTCGTCCGGCGTGCTCACACACCGCTGCGGGCAGCGGAGCTGGGCCGTGACTCGTCAAAACCTCTGCGGAGGGACTGGGAACGGGTCAAGGACGACGTGATGCGCCGTGCGGTGGCAACCAAGTTCCGCGCGCACGCCGATATCCGTGACATTCTGTTGTCCACCGGTGACGAAGAGATCGTCGAAGACACGACCACCGATCACTACTGGGGTCGGGGCACGACCGGAAACGGCAAGAACATGCTCGGGCGGATTCTGGTGCGCACCCGTAGCCAGTTACGCGCCGAACTCGCCGAAGCTCTTGACAGCGATGGCCGCCGCCCGAGCGGTGATCCGGGACATGTGGACGATGTGCCGCATGTGTAGGACGGCTCAGGCCACGGTCTTGAAGGCGGGGCGCCCTCCCCAGCGGATGCCCTTCTCGCTGTGAATGCGGGCACAGTCTCGGCGATGTGCGGCGAGTATGTCGGCGTGGCGGGCGTGGACGTTGCGCCACCGCAGGTAGGCGTGCAGCGCGCGGGTCTGCACGGTGTGATTAGGTGGTGGGAGTTGGTCTTCTTGATCACTTAATCGGCGTACTCGAAGAGGTTCTGCCACCCCGACAGCCTTGACCCCGCCGGGGCTCCACCGGGGACCCGGCCGGCGTGTCACTCAACCCGGCCGACGTTTGACAGGTGCAGAAACCGAAAGAGAAATCTACGGACTTGGGCAGGACGCGGGACGGATCGAGCAGCGTCTGGAGGGCCACGACGACCATCTCCGCCGGATCGACGATTCGATCCACTCCCTCACCAGGGCAGTACAGGGGCTGACTGACGATCTTCACGCCAACGTCACCCTCTTCAGCACCAATATCACCTCCGACCGCCGCGACGCCGAAGAACGGGAAAGGATCGCGGTGACCGTTGCCGCCGCCCTCGTCGAGAAGGCGACCAGCGTCGAGAGAGGGAAGGCAAATCGGTGGACGGCGTGGCGACGCTCCGCCGCGATTCTCGGCGCGGTCATTCTCGTTGGCAACTTCGCCCTGGCGCTGTATCTGACGTTTTATCGCTGACCCCCTGTGTCTCACGGCCGTACCGGTCTCCTTCGCCCGCCGCCGCACGCCGAGAGCAGCAGGGTCCGGGAGAGACGGCAGCCCACCGATGACGAAGGCTTCCGTGGCCACCAGGGCTGGTGCTCAGCCGAGGGGTCGGCGACCTGTTACGGCTTCGGAGACCCGGCGGCGCGGTCGACGAGCGCGGCGGCGACGTCGCGGAGTTTGCGGTTGGAGTCCTGGGACACTTTCACGAGAATCGCGAACGCCTCGTCGGCGGTGCAGCGACGGTCACCCATGACGATGCCCTTGGCCTGCTCGATGACCGCTCGACTCTGCATCGCCGCCTCCATCTGTTGTGCCAGTGTGGCGGTGCTGTGGTAGAGATGGGCGTTGGCCAGGGCGACGGCGGCGTAGGCGGCGAACGTCTGGGCAAGAGTGACCGCGTCCTCGTCGAAGGCCTCGGGCTTGACGCCGTAGATGTTGAGTGCCCCGACGACCGCTTCCTGAACCGGCAACCCGATCGACAAGGAACTCTGCGCACCCTCCGTACGGGCGCGGGCCGCCCAGTCCGGCCAGCGGGTCTCGGCCAACATGTCAGGCACGGACATGGTGGTGGCGGTCACGGCGGCGTCCAGGCATGGACCGTGGCCGCTCTCGTACTGCCATTCGTCCAGGCTCAACGCGAGCCCACCGGTGAACGCGGCGGTACGGGCGTTGTCGCCGCGTACCAAGGTGACCGACACCTCTTCCGCGCCCGGAATGGTCCGCTTCGCGAGCTGGGCTATCCGGTCCAGGATTCCGTCGAGATCGGTGTCGCTGAGCTTGATCCGCCCGAGTTCAGCGAACGCGTCGGTAGGATCCAGCGGTGTATCGGACATGGCAGGGGAATCCTCGCGAACAGCGCCGTCACCGTACTTTGCGGCAATAGGGGCGCGTTGGCGGCCCGCGTTCGCGGACCGCTGCACGGACCAGCCGGAGCCGGATCCGAAACCCCGCCGCTTACATGACGTTGGCTCGCCGATTCCCAGAAGCCGGGCATCAGCCACAGACCTCAACCATACGCCGCCCTACTGCGAAACCCCGGGACCGCCGGGTCGGAACCTGCCCAGCTCAACAGGCCGGCTACGCCACACCTCCCCGGAGCTGGACTTCTCGCGGGTCAAGCCGCGCACCCAGGACTGCTCCCTTGCAGAGAGGGGTGCCTCCGGATCCCTCGTCACCGTGCGTCGCCCCATGGCATTGCCCGACGCGTTCTGCACTCACCGGCGTGGAACACATGCTCGGCATCGACACCCAGCCCCACCCGCACGGCCGCCATCGATAGATGGCTCAGCGACCGGCACTGACAATCGTGGAGCCCAGGTGCGACGGAGAGCGCGTACGCGGTGCGGTTTTCCCCTCGATCTGGCGGGCCTCAGTTGTCGACCGGCTGCTACCCGCGCACGCGGGCGCTCTGGGTCGGGTGCCGCTTCAAACCGTCACGTCCTCCCGAACCAGCTTTTTCATGCCGCCAGGTACGGGCGGAGCTTGGCGAGGGCCTGCGCCAGCAGACGGCAGACGTGCATCTGCGAGACACCAACCTGCTCGGCGATCTGGGTCTGGGTCAAATTGCCGTAGAAGCGCAGCGCGATGATCCTCTGCTCCCGCTCGGTGAGAGCCGCGAGTGCCGGTCCGAGGGCGATGCGCAGTTCGACCTGTTCATATCCGCTGTCAGGTCCGCCAAGGATGTCGCCCAGTTCGGTGCCCTGCTCGTGCGAGACCGGAGTGGAGAGCGAGATGGCGCGGTACGCGCGAGCTCCTTCCAGTCCCTCAAGTACCTCCTCCTCGCCCATCCCGAGTTCGACGGCGAGTTCGTGAACGGTGGGAGACCGGCGGAGCCGACCGGTGAGAGCTTCGGTGGCGGCGGCGAGCGCGAGCCGTCGTTCTTGTAGCTTGCGGGGGACCCTCAGGTTCCAGGTGTGGTCACGGAAGTGCCTTTTGATTTCGCCGGTGATGGTGGGGACCGCGAAACCGACAAACGCGATCCCGAAGGTGGGGTCGAACCGGTCGACCGCTCTGATCAGAGCGACAGTGGCGGTCTGGACGAGGTCGTCAAGAGGTTCGCCCCGGCCGCTGTAACGGGCCGCCAGGTGACGGGCCAGGGGCAGGAAGGCACGGATGACCTCGTCGCGGAGCCTGTCGCGGTCGGGGTGATCCGGACTGCTGGACGCAAACTGGAGCAGTAGGTCTGCGGCTGTCTGGTCATCGACCCGTCCAGCCGGTCCGTACCGGCTCGCCACACTGTTCGTGATCACGATTTCACTCGTCTCTCTGGGCTGGAGGGCTCGACCAACCGGGCGGTTCGACCTGGCCGTGACCGCAGCAGGATTCGCCTGCCGTCACCGTCGCTGCGTCGCCCGGCGAGGAAATCGGTACCGCGTCGGCCATCGATCCGGAGAGCGACGACGTACCGATCGCTGGACAGGGCGCAGTGATTGGCCCGCTCGCGTGGCGGGTCGCAGGAAAGGAAAGGAGTCTTGTTCGGTGACACCGGTGGTGCGCATAGATGCGGCACACTCGGCAAAGGACCGAGCATGGGCAACCTGCTCAGAACCAGGCCGGATCTGGGGAGACGCACAATGGGAAGGGCCGGCCATGGGCGCTCGGATATGAGCACCTGCATCCAGGTCACGTGGCGAACAAGGTGGGCGCGTGGCTTGACCCGGATCCCACCTTATGCGGACCGGTCGGAGTCCGCCACTCGAGAGGCTCCCTAGCCTTGCAAGGTGACCATCGACGGAGCGGCGGCGGCACGTGGTGGGGCGTACTTGACGTCGAAGGCGGGGCCCTCGGAGCGGAGCCGGGGCATTCGGTCGAAGTTTCGCAGCGGCGGTGGGCAACTGGTCGCCCATTCCAGCGAGTTGCCGAAGCCCCACGTGTCGTCGACGGTGACCAGTGGGCCGAAGCGCCAGGACTCCCAGACGTTGTAGATCACGAACAGCGTCGAGCCATCCAGCACGAACGAGCCGATCGTCGAGACGGTGTTCAGGGTTGTGAAACCGTCGTTCGGACGGTAATCGGCCGGGCCCCCGAGCCTACCGGCGCTCCGCTGGTGCATCCCTCCCCAGGCATGTCCCATACCGCACCCGTACGCAGGGCGACGGTCGCCGTGAGCGCGGTCTTCCTGCTGGTCGGTGTCCTGGGCATCGTGCCCGAAGTAACGACGAACTACGACTCGTGTTCGTCAGGTATCGGTGACGGATACCGATGTTGAGCGGTTGCCTGCGACCTGGGCCAGTTCCTTGACGAAGAACCACCACGGTACTGCCGGCGGCGCGATATGCGCCGCCGGCAGCGACCCGTCGAACCGGAACTCAGCCTGTCGGATTATCGCCACGACTGCTCGCCTCCCGGCGATCCCGGAAAGTCCCTCTCGCCTCACGCGTTGGTGGTTACCCGCTCGGAGTCAGGATCGGACCTGATCGGGCGCGTGGTCCCGGACGTTCTGGACGGCCGAACGACCGTCGTCCTTCACCGTTTGAACGGCGTCGCTTGCGGTGGAACGTACCGCCTCGGCGGCCCGCTGAGCCGGCTCGCGCAGCTGCTCACGGCCCTGCTGGGCTACCTCCGCGAGCTTGTCCTTGAGCTCGCCGCTGTGCTCACCGACCTTCTTCTTGAGCCGGTCGGCGGCCTGTTGCTCGCGGTCGGTGGCCGGCATCAGCGACGAGATGAGCCAACCGACACCGAACGCGATCAGGCCGGCGGCCAAGGGATTCCCCTCGGACTGCTGCCGCACCTTCCCCGGAGCCTGCTTTGCGGCATCGCCGACCGCCGTAACCGCAGACGATGCGTGGTCGGTCAGCGACGACGCGGTCGAGGTGGTGCTCTCACCGATGTCCGAAACGGTACCCATAACCTTGTCCCTCACATTCCCTACAGCCCCCCGGACGCGCTGTTTACGGTCCGCGATGATCCGGGCCGGACTCACCTTGTACGCCAGCGCGTCCACATCGGTGCTCAATTCGATTCGAGTCTGTTCGATCTCGCGCCGGATCTGCTCCGGATCGTTGGTCATCGGTCGACCCCTTCCTGATTCGGCTTCAAGGCCCCCGGAATTTTCTGCATGCTTTCCGTGGTTCGCCGCAATCCCCGCACCCGCTGGGCATTCGACTTCGCCTTGGCGTACAGCACGCCCGCGACCGTGGCCCAGACGACTGCGACGATCAAGGCCGCCCAGCCCTGGTCCATGACGTTGGACAACCCGCTCCAGAGGGCGAGGGAGAGGAAGAGCACGACCATGAAGCCACCAAGGCCGGCACCGCCGAAGAGACCGGCCGCCTTACCCGCCTTGGCGCCCTCTTGGCGCAACTCTGCCTTCGCCAAGGTCACCTCCTGGCGTACCAGCTCGGACAGGTCTTCGCTGACCTGCCGCATCAGGTCACCCAGGGACCGGTTTGGTGCCTCCTCGACCGTGTCGGCACTCGTCCGATAGCCAGGCATGGAGTTGGGAGCGGTCATGGCCGCACACCTGCCGGCGACGACGATGAAAGACCTTCGAGGTCCGCCGGGTCCGCCACACGCGTCATTCCGCGCGCCGGCTGGGTGGTCGGACTCTGCGAGGCGGGTGCCGCCACCGACAGAGCGCTGGTCGACGCGTCGTCGACCTGCCCAACGGAACCGTTGGCGGGCGGCGCCGTTTCGGCCACGACGAGCCCGTGGTCGCCGGCAGCGGCATCCTGAACACCGCTGCCTCCCATGTTCCGGGTCAGGCGCCCGGCGACCACTCCCAGCAGGGCCGCACCGACGAGGAACGTCGCGGGATTGCGCCTGGCATACGCCCGGACCTCAGTGAGCAGGTCGCCCGGCTCGCGCTCCTCCAGCCAGCCCGCGGTGACGTGAATCCTCTCGGCGGCCTGCCGGGCAAACTCGGAGACCGGGCCTGACTGACCACCCTGCTCTGCCATCGCCCGCATCTCGTCGGCGAGCGACCGCAGGCCGCCGGCTGTTCGACGCTGCTGCTCACCAGCTTGCGAGGCAAGTTGCCCACGGGCCTCGCCGTAGAGATTCCGAGCCTGCCGGGTTGCCTCGGCGAGCGTTTCCCCGCCCTGCTCCTTCACCGTTGCGGTGACATTTCGCCCGGCCTGCGCCGCCTGGGCACCGACCTCTCGCACTGTGTCGGTTGCGGACTCCCGGCCAACGGACGTCGATGAGGCCGACGAATTTATCGTCATGATGCCCTTCCAGGTAGATATTGACAGATGCATTGACTGATTCGATTCCGTGCGACGGCCTGCTACCCCCCAATCGCGGGACTACACGTCGAAGCTCTTCCATCTTTTTCGGAGCGACCGGTCCTCTGTTCGCAGGACGGAGCCGGCCTACACTGTGCTCGGCGCGCAGGGTCGCTCTCCCCTGTTGACATGCCCCACCTGCAGTTGCCTGTGCACACGCCGGTCCGAAAGCGCAGGGGAGGAGTCCGCTCTGGTCAACGAGGTGAGGATTCGGCTTCCCACGCGAAATGTGGCCGCCAGTCCCCGCACGGTGCGCGGTCTGGGCCAGGGGGCGGTCCATTGGGCCCGATTTCTGCCAGCAGCGCGCCGGCCGTGCCCCAGCCGCATGACCGGTGCCGCCGAGCCAGGAGTTGCCACCGGACAGCAGCTTCCACTGAATGCTTTTTCTCACACGGAGGCCCCCCATCAGCCCTGCCAGCGCTCACCACCGTCGCTGGAACCGCTCTGGACGACTGACCGCAACGGAACGCCGGGCGGCACTCGCGGCTCCTGCGCCGACCGGCGGATTCTCCAGCCGTTGGGTACAGGTAGCCGGCCTGCGGCTGCACGTCCGGGAACGAATCACCGCCGACGCCGCCACGCCGTGTGTGCTCCTGCACGGTCTCGCCGTCTCGCACCGTTACCTGATGCCCACCGCGTTGCGGCTCGGCGGTCGTTCCGTCTACGTTCCCGACCTGCCCGGCTTCGGGTTGTCGGGCAAACCGGGGGCTGTCCTCGACGTCGTCCAGCACGCCGAGGCGGTCGCCGCATTCATGGAAACCCTCGGCGTCGCATCCGCCGCGATACTCGGCAACTCGTTCGGCTGTCAGGTAGCCGTCGAACTCGCGGTGCGCCGCCCGGACCTCGTCGCGGCACTCATCCTCGTCGGTCCTACCACTGATCCGACAGCCGCGACGATGACCGGACAATTACGCCGGCTGCTGCGCGACCTACCTCGCGAGGACTGGCGGCAGACCCCGATTCTCGCCAGGGATCTACGCGACGCGGGACCACGCCGCATCGTCGCCACCCTACGGCACGCTATCGAAGATCACATCGATGCCAAACTCCCCGCGATCAGCGTGCCGACCCTGCTGGTCCGTGGCGACCTCGACCCGATCGCACCAGCGCGCTGGGTAGACCAGGCCGTCCTTCTCACACCGGGTGGCCGCACTCTTACCATCGCCGCCGCCCACAATGCCGTCACCACGGCTGGCCCGAAACTTGCCGCAGCCGTCGACACCTTCCTGCACGGCGACGCAGATCTCGACCACATTGCCGCGCGATCTAAGGCCCCTCCGCCCGGCGGGTCAGACAAACATCTACTGCGGGTGGGTCGCCACGATGGCGATGACGACCGGACCTGGGGTCGTCGACGTGCCGTCACGATCCTCGTGCTGGGCGATGACCAGCGGGTCTCGTAGGCTCCGACAGTGGAAAGCAGTCGAGGGCGGATCATGGCCGACATGTTGGATGCGGCGGAGAACGCCTCGCCGGTCGCGGCGGTCGAGGCGGTCACCCGGGAACTCGGTACGGCGCTGGGGGCACGTAGCGCGGCGTTCCTGATCGCGGACCTCAGCGGCCGGGCGCTGGTCCGGTTGGCCCACGTACCCCTCGACGGCGCCAGTAAGGGACGCCGGGACGGTGACGAGGTCGCCACCGTGATGCCGTTCGACGGCGGTCCCGCCGAGCGGGCGCTGCGCAGCCAGACGGTGCAGGTTGTCGCGCAGCCAGACCGGTGGACGGTGTTGGCGCCGGTGACCGACCGCGGCGAGGCGACCGGCCTGCTGGAGATGGTCCTGCCGGACGAGCCCGCGCCGCAGGTGGTGGAGGAGATCGCCCGCGCGGCTCACGTGTTGGCGTTCGTGGTGATCGCCAACAGGCGGTACACCGATCTTTTCGAGTGGGGGCAACGCACGACCCCGTTCACCCTGTCCGGGGAGATCCAGCGCCGCCTGCTGCCCGCCTCGTTCACGTGTGAGGGTAGTGCTTTCACCCTGTCCGGCTGGCTCGAACCCGCCGCCAGCATCGGCGGGGACACCTTCGACTACAGCCTTGCCCGGGACGTGCTGCACTTCAGCGTCACCGACGCGATGGGCCACGGGGTGGCCAGCGCGCTGACGGCCACGCTGGGCGTGAGTAGCCTGCGCAACAGCCGCCGCCGCGCGGCTTTGCTGGTGGAGCAGGCCAACGCCGCAAATGCCGACTTGGCCGAACACACGACCGTGCCCGGCAGTTACATCACCGCGGTCCTCGGCCGTCTCGACCTGCGTACCGGCGTATGCGCGCTACTCAACGCCGGACACGTGCCACCGCTGCTGGTACGCGACGGGGACACCCGGGCGCTGCCGCTACCGGGCAACTTCCCCCTGGGCATGTTCGCCGGAGCCAATTATCGTGCCGACGAGATCATGCTGTTACCGGGCGACCGTTTGGTAGTGGTTACCGATGGCATGCGGGAGCGCAACGCCGCCAGCCTGGACTTGCCGACCCTGTTGCGGTCGATCGCCGGTCTGCACCCGCGCGAGGCTGTACGGGCGTTGGCCGACGCCGTGCTCGAGGTCAGCGGACCGACTCTGGCCGATGATGCCACCCTGCTCATCCTCGACTGGCACGGCGGGCACAGCGTGGACCGGCGTACCAGCGCCGGCGCCGACCAGGCGCGTGCCAGCACCGCTCTGCCCGACTGACTACCGGCCAGTCGCGTCCGTGGACGGCACATCGGCTTCCGCCGCCCGCACACTGTCATACACGTCGATCACTCGATCCACCGACGTGACCGTCAGGACGCTGTGCACAGCGGGCTGGACTGCGGCGAGGCACAACCGTCCGCCGACGTCACGCAACGCCTTGAACATCACCACCAGCGTGCCCAGCGCGCTGGAGTCCATGAATCCCACCCCGGCCAGATCCAGCACCACCTGACGGTCACCGGCGTCGACCAACCGTTGCAGACCCTCACGCAACTGCGGGGACGTCGCCATGTCCAACTCACCGCGCACCTCGATCACGGTGCAACCCCGGCCCGGCCGGACCGACAACAGTAGATCCACTACAGCCTCCCCACGCCGGTGATTCCCGCTTACCCTATTCTGCCGGTGGGCGAACCGCCGCCGGCCTGGTACATCGGGCTGACACTCTGACCGTTTCACGTCGGCAACCCCGGGTAGTGCTGATCGCGACCGGCGCACCCCGCTTCAACGCATGACACAGCAGTCCGGCGCGGTCACGCACGGGCCGAGGAGGAACTGCGCGATGCGCGTGACCATGACCCTGTCACTCCCGCGGCAACCGTCCACGGTGACCCGCGCCCGTCATGTACTCACCACCCTGCTGAGCCTCACCGACGCCGCCGAGGACACCCGAGGACCCCTCGCCGTGCTGATCACCGAGGCATGCGCCAACGCGGTGATGCACGCCGATCCCGACAGCGCCGTCGACATCACCATCATCATCGACGACCACATCTGCCTACTCGAGGTCGGCAATCGCGGCAGCACCCCCAACGGCGGCCAACTCGACGCCGGTCTCCCCGACCCGCTTACCGTCGGCGGCCGTGGACTGCCCTTGATCGCCGCGCTCGCCGACACCGCCGCCTTCGTCGCCGGGCCACCGGACCAGGTGCTGCTACGCATCACCAAACACCTTGGCGACGTACGAACAACACCGATCCGATGACCGGAAAACGCCACGCCGATTCCCAGCGGTCCACACGACGGCGAGCGAGTCCCGCACATTGAAAACGATGTGTGAGATCCAACTGGTGGGGGTAGAGGATGCCGGGCCGGAGGTAACAAAGCCGGCCGGCGACAATGCCGTTGATTGACAAGCATCAGGAGACTGCCAGAGGAGCACGTCCATCCACGCGAACAACGGCACTACCGACGTCGCGCGCATCCGTACGCGTGGCGACGAGACGAAGCCGTCGTTCAAGACCAGCGAACTGGTCGTCTACGTGCTCGCTGTCATCGGTGTGCTGATCGCCTCCAACGTAGTCGGTGACAGCGGCAACAACGACGGTCATGACCTGTTCGCCGCCGACAAGGCCTGGTGGTTCATCACCCTGCTCACCGTCGGCTACATGGTCAGCCGGGGTCTGGCGAAGGCCGGCAGCCGCAGTAGGGACACCGACCCGCGCACCAGCGTCGACACCCACTAGACACGCGGTACGACGCTGGCCCCGGCGGCCCGACCAGTCCACCTGGCACGGTCACCGCCGGGGCCGTACTGCGTCCGCGTCTTTGACCGTGCAGGTCGGGCGCCCGTTCTTGAGGCAGGGGCGACGGTGCCAGCTCGCGATCCACACCAGGCACCGTCTCACCATTCAGGTGACTCGCCCTGCCGGGCCAACATTACGGGTCACCACGCATGAGCCTTGCGTGACTCCCATCGGGGGTGGGTCGGTTTCCCTCCCGGCCGCCGAGCGTGTGGGCGCGGCCCTTTTGCAGCGACACTCCCGGTGGCGGACCAAGGGTTCGGAGTGGCAGGGCACCTGCCGCTTCGGCCCTCGAGTCATCACGACAGACAGGAAGATCATCCATACCTGGTTCCGTCCGCTCTGCGCGGCGACCGCGCCGGGAATCATCAGGGTGGTCGCCACCAGCGCACACTGGGTCCAGCCTGGCAGTCCGACCAGTACGGCGACAACCGAGGCTCCAGCGAAGATCCACAATTTGAGTCGAACCCTTCCGAGCGTTCCGCACTCTGTGATCGCTGATGCATGGGCTTCGTCGTTGCCCGACAGTCCGGACCATCTGTTCGTCGTACGCATGACTCGTCTCCTCGATCGGCGGACTGTCGGTACTCAGCCGACGAACAGCAGGAGTGTCAGGCCGACGAGGATCGCCGGGATCGTGGTGATCACGGTGGCCAGCGCGGCCGCGCGACGGCGTAACGCGGCCAGTGGGATGAGGGCGTCACCGTCCTGGCTGATCGCGTTCGCGACGAGGGTCGTCATCGGCAGGCCGCCGCTGACGTAGATGCCGGTGAAGACGATCTGTACCGCGCAGCCGGGGACGAGGCCGATCAGCGCGCCGACGAGGACTCCGACCGCACCGGCGAGCGCCAGTTGCGATCCGTCGAACCCGGTGGTCGTGCTGAGGATCTGCCAACCCAGGTAGGCCACGGCAACCCAGAAGGTGATGAACGAGGCTTCGTGCGCGCTGTGCCGGAACGCATCCCGTACGGTCCGAGGTTGCGCGGTCTCGAGTGTGTCGTCGGCGAACCGACCGCGCCCGGCGGCGAAGATCAGCACCGCGACGAAGGTCCCGGCGCAGCCGAGTACCAGGTAGGGGTCGACACCGCCGAGCGGGGCGCTGAGCAGGGCCGGGTCGACGACATGGAAGACCACCGGTACGGAGACCAGGAACGCGGGTGTGGTCAACCCCCAGAACGCGGTCGACATTCGGCGCTGCCGCTCCACAACCGGGTCGGCCCGGGTGAGGAGGGCGAGCGCGGCGCCCTGTCCGGACACGGTCGGACCCGTCGACCCGTCGGCCGGGGTGTCAACCGACTCGGGCTGAGGATGGGGACGGGCCTCCGGCCGGTGCAGTGCTCGGGCCGGGTCGATGCCGAGCAGGTCGACGGCGTAGCCAGTGGCGAGTCCCACCGCGAAGAGCAGCGCATGGATTTTGAGAGCGAAACCCGGGTCGGCGGCGATGACGACCCAGGAGGAGTCACCCATGGTCGAGGCGAGCGCCGCCACGACCGTACCGAAGGAGACCTTGCCCCGGGCGTAGAGCGGCATGAGGATGATCGCGCCGCCACAGCCGGGGCTCACCCCGAGCAGCGCGCCGACCAGCGGCCCCAGCCGGGGGCGGCGGGTGAGCCCGTCGGTGACCCGGTCGCCGTACCGCCAGCGGAGCCAGCCGAAGAGCGCGACCAGCACCGCGACGTAGACACCGACCTGCATGAACGCGTCCGCCAAGGGACGAGCCAACAATTCGACCATGATCGGCCCTTCCGGTCCTGGGCCGCGCCGGGCCGCCCCGATGGGGGGCGACCGGCGCGACGAGGCAGGTCAGCGGCGCTTCTTGCCCGCCTTGGCGACGCTGTCGGTCGGCGGCGGCGTGCCGTGCAGACGCGGGTCCCCCGGTGGCAACACGGGTTCGTCGGCGTGCGCGGTCGGGGTCGCCTGATAGCTGAACTCGCCCTTGCCGTCCGGGCTAGGGCCGGACGCCCACCTGCCCTCGGCGGCATCCTCGCCTTCCGAGAAGTTGATGTACTGGTAGGCGAACTCGTTCTCCTGCTCCGCGTCGGGGAACGCCTCGGGAACCGGCATCTCCTCGAGACCGTCCTCCTTGAGCTGCTCGATCGCGGCCAGCCACATGTTCTGGTGCATCGTGTCGCGGGCCAGCAGGAACCGCAGCATCTTCTTCACGCCCGGGTCGTCGGTCATGTTGAACAGGCGGGCGACCTGCAACCGGCCCTGCGCCTCGGCGGTCACGTTGAGGTGGAAGTCGGCGAGCAGGTTGCCGCTGGCGGTGATGAACGCCCCGTTCCAGGGCACCCCGTTGCTGTCCACCGGCTGCGGACCACCACCGGAGTGGATGAAGTGTGCCGGGTTCGACCCCGCGTAGATGGCGGTCAGCATCGGGTTGTCCTCAGCCGCCGCCTCCTGCAGGGACAGCGGTGCGCTGTCGAGCAGCCGGGCGATCATCGTGCAGATCATCTCGACGTGGCCCATCTCCTCGGTGCCCACGTCGAGCAGCAGGTCCTTGTACTTGCCCGGGAGCCGGCAACTCCAGCCCTGGAAAAGGTACTGGTTGGCGACGGTCATCTCTCCCCACTTGCCGCCCAGCACCTCCTGTAGACGGCGGGCGAAGGCGGCGTCGGGGCCGTCGGGTTTGGCTTCGAACTGTAGATCCTTGACGTGACTGAACACGGTGGCCTCCTTGATCACGGATGGCGAACACCGGGTTCATCCCCCCTCGGCAGACCCGTCGGTGCCAACCGGCGGCCCACCGGGGCCAACCCCGGTACGCCGACCGGCATCCGGCCGCGCGGGAAGTCGCACCTCGACCGCGACCCGGCGTGATCGCAGCCGGTACGCGACCACGGTGCCGCCTTCCACGCCGACGAGCTGGCGGACGATCCAGAGTCCAAGGCCGGTCATCCCCGGCGGTGGCGTCGGACGGCGCAGGGCCGCCCGCAACGCCGTACAGGACCTGCCCTGGTCGGCGACCACGAGCACCAGCTCATTCGACCGCAACGAGGCGGAGATCCAGATCCGGCCACCGGGTGGCCCGTGTCGCAGCGCGTTGTCGACCAGGTTGATCAGGATCTGGCGTACGCGTCGACCCGCCACCAGGCGGTCCCCCGCCGCTGCGCTGACCCGTACCCGAGCCAGAGGTGCGATAGCCAGTACGGCGGGAAGGATCTGACGCAGGCGCACCCGGACGTCGGCAGGGCCGGTCGACACGACCTCGACCAGGCTCGCCGCCTGCCGCCAGACCCCGTCCAGATGCACCGCCTGATCCCGGGCGAGCAGCAACATCGCCTGCCGGTCCGGCTCGCGGAGCCGCTCCGGTTGGTCGGCCAAGGCCCGGGTCAGGGACGCGAGTGCGGTGATCGGCGAGCGGAGTTCGTGACAGAGCACCCGTAGCAGAACCGCGTCGGCTCCCTCTTCCGCGCCGGCCGGCATCGCGGCGGACCGGACCAGCCGCGTCGCGGCCACGTCCGATCGGTTGCGCCGCCACGTCCACGGCGCGGCCACGGTCGATCCGGCGAGGAGCCCGACCAGCCGGTCAAGGCCTCGACTCACGGCCCGACCCACCCTGTGACGCATAAACGATTCACGTTCGGGTAACGGCCCGGCGTGCCCAACCCGGCCACCGTCCGCATCGCGCTGGTCGACGACCACCCGCTGTTCGTACGAGGTCTGGAAATGCTCCTTGCCGCCACCAGCGACGGTCGGGCATGCGTCGTGGGGTCGACCGGCGACGCGGCCGGTGCCGCCGGCACTCGTCCGGCAGTGCCGACCGGACCTGGCACTGGTCGATCTGCACATGCCGCCTCCCGGTGGAGTACGCGCCATCGCCGCCATCTGCCGAACCAGCCCCGGCCTGCGGATCGTCGCCATGTCCGGGCTCGGCGAGACGGACCTCGCCGTCGAGGCGCTCCGGGCCGGCGCGGTCGGATACCTGCCCAAGAGCAGTGAGCCCGAGGAACTGCTACCGCCGCTGCTCGCGGTCCTCGACGGGTGGGCCGTACTCCCCGCCGACCTACTCACAGCGCTACTTACGCCGGTACGTAGCCGGCTTCCCGCTTCTGCCGTACTGGATGACGAGGAACGCCTGCTGTTGCAGCTTATTGCGAAGGGAAACAGCACGGTGGAGATAGCCGAGAACCTGCACGTCTCCGAGCGGACGGTCAAACGGCTGACCGCGTCCCTGTTGAGGAAGCTGCGGGTGAGTACCCGGACCGAGGCCGCCGCACTCGCCGGAAACGCCGGCCTGCTCTAGTCGCCGCGTCCAGCACGGGAGCGCGGCAGCGAGCGGGCCATACGGCGACGACCTCGCCCTGCTGACCGACCGAATCCCCTGCCCGGCGATCATTTTGACCGGGTCGCCCGTGGCGTCCGAACACCCTACGGTCGTTGGGTTATCGGGGTCCTTCGCTGGGCAGTTACCGGGCATGGCACACACAGGGCGCGACGAGCCGTCAGCGACGGTCACTTCGTACGAGGACGGGCCGTTGTTACTCAGGGGGGATTTCGAATTGCGTACCCCTGACGGGAACGTCATCGAGCCCGGACGCGACACAGTCGCGCTGTGCCGGTGTGGGGGATCAGCGATCAAGCCGTTCTGCGACGGCACGCACAAAGCCCTCGGCTTCCGCGCTGGCGCCGGCCCCGACCCGGCTCCTGACGGGCGGTACCGGGAAACCGGTACCGCCCGGGGAATCAGCGCCGACAGGTGAGTTCGCGCCGGGCAGGCGCGAGCACCCGCGACCCCGTCGAGCACCACCGGTTCATGTGGCACCACCAGGCTGTATCAGTCCTGACCGTCCGCAGCTCGCCGGATCGAGTCGCGGACCCGGTCGAGGACGGCCAGCGGCAGGCCCAGGCCCGCTCTGGCGGCTGCCGACCCGGGGGCAGCGTGGGGGCGTGTCGGTGCGATCGACTCCGCGGCACGGACGGCGGCGGCGAGACGACGAAGCCGCGTCGCCGGAATATGCTGACGCAGCAGCGGGAATTCGTACCGTTCCTCGTGGCGCGCGTGCCTGAGCACCGCGTCACGGAGCAACAGAATGCCCGCGCCGAAGCCTTCCGCCTGCACACCGCCCTCGGCGAGTTCCTTGAGCATCTCCTTGGCCTGGCGTTCCTCCGCCAACCGCTCCTCGACCAGGTCGTCGGCGCCGCCGCCGGGCAGTTCGCGGGCCAGGGGATGAATCACCTCTTCCTCGGCCGTCTCGTGCACCGCGAGCATGAAGACCAGGTCGTCGAACGCGTCCCGCTGCACCTCACCGTCGCCTCCGCTGACCAGGAGGAACAACTCCTCGATCTGGGCGTGCTGAGCCAGCAACAGGTCGACGACGTCGTCCTCGGGGCCCGGGGTGGCAGGCCCGGTCTGGTCAGGCACGACGGGTTCCCTCCTGTACGCGCAGCGACTCAACCGGGTGCGGGCCCTCGGTTTCGATTCGGTACTCGTCGCCGAACTTCTCCCGATGCAGGTCGATGACCTCCTCACTCGGCGGCTTCTGACCGTCGTGGAGCTGCTGCTGCATCCATTCGAACCGCTCGTGCGCCTCCTGTACGTAGCCCTCACCAAGCTTGTTCAGGTCCATCTGGGTAGCCAGGAGGTGCCGCAGGTAGTCCTTGTTCGGTTCGAAGGTCAACGGCTCCGGAACCCCGGCACTGCCGACGACCTCCTCCGGCTCCCGACCGTCGTGCACCCGCAGCAGGTTCGCCGCCTGCTGCAAATGCGCCAACTCCATCTGCAGGTGCAGCTCCCAGATCGCCTTGATCCGGGGATCGGTCTCCTGCTCCATAAACGAGTAGTACAACCAGCACTCGTTGTACTCGTGGGTGAGAAGCCGTTCCCACCAGTTCTCGCCCGGGTCGAGCAGCGACTCGTAGTGGGTGACGTGCTGCTGCTCGATCAGACTGATCTCCTGGTAGAGCTGTCGGGCAATCGGCTCCATGTACTGCGGCCCGACGTTCATGTAATACATCATCACCTGCTGCTCGGCCGACAGGATCGTCAGCGCGTTGAGTTTCGACCGGGGATCGACACTCTTCTTGTCGTACGGCGTTCGTACCTCGTCGAACGGATGCCGATGCTCGACCACGGTCGGTCGACCCGGCATCACCTCCGTCAGACCGTCGACTATCTTCTCCGCCTTACGCCGCTCGACCATCTCGTACAGGTTCGCGTAGCGGTACAGGTGATCGAAGTCCTCCAGTACCCCGAACTCGTACGCCTGCTTCAGGTACGGGTCCGGTTCGTGCCGGGCAACCCAGGCGGTGAGATCAACCGCGACCTGCTCGTACCCGAGTGTCGTCTCCAACACGCTGGCCACCCCTGGCAACAGCCAGTTCACCACCCGCTGCTGCTGGTTCTCGACGTACCGCACGTACGCGAGCTGACGTCGAACCTCAGGGTCCGGGCAGTTACGGGCGAAGTTGTGCTGGAACATGATCGCTTCGACCTCGATGCCGTTCATCGTGATGATCCGACACCGGGTGTACGGGTCGACCGCCTCCGGGTCGATCGGCTCGACGTTCAGCTCACGCCAGTTACGAATCTGCCTGTCCAGTGGTAGGCCCTGGTGATCCAACGGATTGAACACAGTCTCTCTCCTCCAGCGATCGCGTGCCCAGCCCCTACCCCCGCGACCTGGCCCGAAACCCGACGAACGGCTTTCTTGACCCGACAAGCACAAACCACAGGAAACTCGCTGGAACTACGCGTAACAGGCAGAACGTGCCACCTTCGCCAAAAAGCATCTACCGGAGATCAACCAATCTCCGGTAGATGCTTTTTGCAATCTCCTCCGCCGACTCGGCGGGTGGGCGACAACTCAGGAGCCGTGCCGGGCTGACGGAACGGCGGGCTCACCGGGCGGCAGTTCGGTGGCCAGACCGGACGCCAGCGGCGACGCGACACGGTCGCTCGCATTCTCGGACCCGGACTCGCCGCCGTTCGGCGCCACGACCCCGTCGTAGTTATAGACGGTCAGCGTGGCGCTGTCACGTTGCCGCTGCTGGGTGGTGCGGATGTAACGATGGATCAGGCCATCGATCTGCACCTCCACCAGTCCTGCGTCTCCGCCCGTGACCAGGGCGTCGTTGCTCGGACCACCTATCAGAATGGCATCTTGGCTTGTCGTCATGGCTACTCTCCATACCCACCGCCGGGGCCGCTCACTCCCCCGGCCCGACTGATTGTCCGCACTCCCTGGACCTGGGTTGTCTACTGATCGTCCAGCTCACGTGCCGGCAGCGGCTCGGTTGCGGGGCCCTGGATCACCGTGCCGTCGGTGCCGAAGCGGGAACCGTGACAAGGACAGTCCCAGGTTTTCTCCACGTCGTTGAAGGCCACAAGACAACCCAGGTGGGTGCAGGTGGCCGAGACCGCATGCAGGTTCCCGGTGTCGTCGCGGTACGCCGCGCAGCGTTCGCCGGAAATCCGGACGATCGCACCGCTGCCCGGGGCGATGTCGGCGGGCGAATCGGCGTGGGTGGCGGGACGGATGCGATCGCCGACGAACCGACGCGCGACGGCGATGTTGGCTTTGAGGAAGCTACCCGCCTCGACGGCGGGATGAACACGGCGCGGGTCGTAGAGGGCCTCCCACGGCGACCCCTGCCCGTTGATCAGATTGGCCAGTAGCCGGCTGGCCATCACCCCGCTGCTCATTCCCCAGGCGTTGAACCCTGTCGCCACGTACACGTGCCCGGCACCGGGGTGCAGCCGTCCGACGTACGGGACCCTGTCGGTGGTGATGTTGTCCTGCGCTGCCCAGTGGTAGGCCAAGGCATCAACCGCGAACCTCTCCCTGGTCCAGTCGATCAACGTCGCCAACCGGTCGGCGACGCCCGGAGTACCCGGTTTGAATGTCTCACCCGTGACGATGAGCAAGCGTCGTCCGTCACCGTACGGCGCGGTCCGCACCGAACGGGTGTTCTCCGCTGTCGTCACGTACATGCCGCCCGGGTCGTCACCGGGATCGACGACTGCCGCGACCACCAGCTCGCGGCGCGGCTCAAGGCGGGTGAACAGCGCGGCTCGGTCGAAGATGGGGTAGTGGGTGGCCACCACCACCGCACCTGCCGTCACCGTCGCACCGGACTCGCTCGTCAGCCGGCACGGTGTCCCCTCGTCCAGATCGACGATCCGGGTCCGTTCGAATATCCGGCCGCCGCGGGCGGTGAAATCCGCGGCCAGGGCGAGCAGATACCGGCGCGGGTGGAACTGCGCCTGCCGCTCGACCCGCACCGCCGCGCCGACCCCGTACGGCAGCCCCGTCTCGGTGACCAACGACGCCGGCAGTCCCGCCTGGGCTGCGGCTTCGACCTCAGCCTCGATCTGCCTCAGATCCGAATCCGGCGGCAGGTAGGTGAAAGCCGGCAGCCGCTCCAGATCACAGTCGATGCTCAGTTCGGCCACGGTATCCGCCACGTGCGCGAGCGCGTCCGATTGGGACGCGGCATACTGCTGAGCCGCCTCAGCACCGAAACTCGACCGCAGGTGCGCGTAAATCAGTCCGTGCTGGGTGGTCAGCTTCGCCGTGGTGTATCCGGTCACACCACTCGCGACCCGGTCGGCCTCGAAGATCGCCACCCGGGCACCGGCCCTGGCCAACTCCCAGGCCGTACAGAGGCCGGCGATACCAGCACCGATCACCGCCACATCCACCGCGACGCTGTCCGCCAACGCCGGGAACGACGTCGACCCGGTCGAATCCATCCAGTACGACTCCGCCATGCCCGAAACCAATGCCATACGCCCGCTCTACCCCTGTCCCCCTCCCCTCACGCCCATATCGAGCCACATCCTTCCCTCGCGTATTCGCCCACGAGGGGACGCAGGTCGTCGCGACAGCAGTCCCCCGCCAACCTCTGCCGGTGGAAGGAGAACGTGTCCGCCACACCTGAGCTGTGGCGGACACGTTCTCGGTCCAGACGGCCGGATGCGCCTCAGACGCATGCCGGGGAGCAGATAGGGACGTCAGGCGACTCGATGGCTCCGGCCGAACGATCCCGCCGCGATCGCGACACCGACGGCGGCGAGCCCGACCTGGAGGAGGAGCTCGATCCAGTCGACACCGCCGGTTTCGGCGACCCCGATCGCGCCGGCGATGACGGTACCGAGCAGGGCCGCGACGACACCGATGACGAGGGTGAGCCAGATCGGCAGATTCTGCTTTCCGGGTACGACCAGTCGTCCGAGGGCACCGATGACGAGGCCGATGATGAGGGCGGTGATGATGCCGCTGATTTCCATGGGGCTTCCCTTCGTTGTCTGCGGCGTTGCACTACCCATGTGGGCGGCGTCCCCAATCCTGGATACGCTGTCGCTGTTGCGTCACAGGTAGCCGCACTCGGGTGAGCGGCCCAGAACTACTCCGACAGCACCAGTCGGCGCCCGAAGAGTGGCCCCACCGGCTGACCGAGGGTGACCGCGGCCTTCCCTCATGACATGGATGGGCGGCGTTCGAGGGTCATGGCGGCGAGGTCGTCGTCCTGCGTGCCCCAGGGGAATCGTCAAGTGGCCGCGTCAGCATGGGTGGACCCGGGGTCGATACCGAGGATTCGCTCCAACCCGGTGAGGTGCAGGACGCGTCGGGTCACGCCGTGCGCGCCACGCACGGTGAGGCGGGACCCGAGCTGGAGCGCGCGGTTGTGTGCGACGAGCAGGGCGGTCACCCCGGCCGCACCGAAAAACGTGACCTTGCCGAGGTCGCAGCAGACCTGGGGATGTCGTTCAACGGCGCTCAGCAGTACCTCCTGCAGCAGCGGCGCGGTCGCCAGGTCCACCTCTCCGGCCGGGAGCACGATCAACTGGTCGTTCGCAGCCGGATTCGGAGGCGGCAGCGGTTCGGTGTGTCGGGAAACGGCGAACAGCGCTGCCCCAACGAGGTCGGCTTCCCGGGAGGGGACCTCCGCTGGCGGGTGAACGGTGCGACGGCACCCCCAGGGGGTCCGTCTGCCATCGATGGGGTGCGGTGCGGCATTAAAAAAGGGTTTGGAGGGCCTGCGCACGAGGGAACCTCTCTCATAGGGAGAGCTGAACGGGCGCATGGCTTGACCCGAGAGCAGTCTAGCGAGGCCCGGCTGGGGCCGGCCGCTCGACCAGCCTGCATTCGCGCGCGGCCATCAAGGTTCGCCGTTGGGCGAACGTTGAGATCATCGGGCAGCATCGCGAGCACGGTCCGATCGTCTTGTCTGCGAGCCGGAAAGTAGCCGCAGGTCAGCGCGGGTGAGTGCCCGTTGGCTGTGGGCTGCGACCCGAATCCGCCGAGCCGCGTACCACGCTCCGCCGCGACCGTATCTCAGGCCGAGCGCCAGCCAGCTGCACACCGCACGTTCCAGCACCCAGGCCGGAGCCAACAGCGTTGTGGTGAACGGATACACGGCCACACCACCGGCCCTGCGTCTGCCCCGCTCGGCAAGTGCCATGACGCCTGCGGCAGCAACCGCCAGCGGAGTTCGTCGGCCCCGCGCGAGCATCCCGACCAGCACGGGCAGGACAGCCAGGAAGAGTGCCATTCGGGCGGGTTGGGCCAGGTCGTCGTACGCCTGTCGGACCCGCTGGGACCAGAACCGGCGGACATCCGGCGGTAGCCTGCGCACGTAGAGGCCGGGATCAGAGACCTCGACGCCACCGCAGCCACGAACGGTACGGATGAGTTCGAGGTTCTCGAACAGCACGTCGCCGTCGTAGCCACCCATATCGAGGAACATCGACCGGCGGATGCCGAGGGTGCCCGGGTAGTCCGCGCCCACGGCCCGGTTGAGCAGCGTCCGGCCGGTGTCCCAGCGGGCATGCCAGGGCAGGGGGTGGAAGAAGTTCTGCGGTCGGACCAGGTCCGACCGGTCGAGTAGCCGATATACCTTGCGCAGCCCGTCGTCGTCGTACCGGACGTCGTCGTCCGCGACGACCACCCGCTCGTGTCGGGACAGCCGTACCCCTGTCGCCACCCCGTTGACCTTGCCGTTGGCGTAATGCAGGTCGGGATCGGGCGGTAGGTGTCGCACGTGTGGGCGCCACTGGGCGGCGTGCCGGGCGAACAGGTCCTGCGGGGAACCGTCGACCACTGTCACATCGACCCGGCAGCCGAGCCAGCGCAGGTACCGAGTCAGGTCGTCGAGTTCGGTGTCGTCGGACCAGCGGACCGGCAGCACGTACTCCAGGTTGAGGGTGGCGGGCTCGCTCCGGGCCGGCGTAGATCTCCTACCCGGAGGCAGGTTGGACCCGCCGGTCATCGCCGGACCATCGGTCGCAGCGAACTGTGCCCCGCAGCCCAGCTGTCGAGCAGGTGCATGCCGAAGGCCCGCTCCACGGCCAGCACGGATGCCGCCCCGAACCAGACGTCGGCGGCGCGGTCCGGCTCCGCGGTGGCGAACGCGCCACACATGTCATGTGCGGCGATCTGCTCGTGGACCGCGTCCGCTTCAACGTGTTCGTCATAGAAACGGGTGGCCTCCGGGGTGCCGCCAAGGCGCCGCAGTCCGTCCCCGTAGCGGCGGTTCGGCAGCGACGAGGTCATCTCCAGGGCCGCCAGGTGCCCGAGCAGGGCACCACGCCAGCGCCGGTGCAGGCCGAACAGCGACATCAGGTTGTTCGTCGCAAGGGTGACCGCGGGTACGGCATCGACGTGGGCCCCGTACTCGGTGTCCAAATCAAGCCAGTGCGCCGTGTTGCGAAACAGTTCCGCGTGCATCCGCGACAACTGGCCGCCACCGTACTCGTCGATCTGGATCTCGATCAGTGCCGCCTTGGCCGGCCCGCCCAGTCGTGGGATGGCCCAGGTGTGGGGGTCTGCCTCCCGGAAGTGGTACACCGACCGGTGCACGACGAACTCGCGGAACTGATCGAGACTCGCCCGGCGCTTCAGCTCGGTGGACAGCGGCGGCCCGTCGTCCGCCGCAACCAGACCCGCCAGAGCCTGCGGAATCTCCTGCGGTCGCAACGCCGGAACAGGACCCACCAACCGGCGTACCGACCGCTCGAACCTGTCCTCGGCGGCGTTGCGCGCAGCGAGCAGCGAGGGATCCCACTCCCACCGGTCATCGACCCCGTCCCAGCCCCGGTAATGCAACTCGTAACAGGTGAAAAGCAGAACCTGCAGGTCCTCGTCCCGGAGCGCGTCGTGGCAGGCTTCGCCGGCGGGCCAACGGCCCGCGAGGTCGACGGGAAGGGTGCCCGGCTCGCCGGCCAGCGCGTCGATCACGGCCCGGGACAGCGGACCACGGGGCTGCGGCAGTCTCATCGGTAACTGATCTGTCCGGGCGGAACAACGACCGTCGCGGGGCGGTGTCGCACCGCCGGCATCCGGCCACGCCTCCACCCGGATCCGGTGTACGGGAGCACGACCATCGGGCCAACTTTCCTGTGGGAGCTGCCACCTCGACGTGCCTTGCTGGTCACTTCGTCGGTCGCCGTGCTCCTGCTACCCGTCCGCACCTGACTCGACACGTAGCTGTCCGACCCACTGGAAGCCGGACGGCCTTGGTTTAGGTCGGGACAACCTGGGTACAAGCCGCTCGAGAAACGGGCGAAAAGACAGGAAACGGCTGTGGGGACGGATGCGCGGATCGCTCCGGTCGGCCGGGGGCGACCAGGTCGTTCAACGGTGGCGACGGTGCTGATCGGCGTGGGAGTGATGGCGGCGGTCGACGAGATCGTCTTCCATCAGCTTCTGCACTGGCACCACTTCTACGACCGGTCCACCCCCGCCCTGGGGCTTGTCTCCGACGGGGCGCTGCACGCCGCGGAGTTGGTCGCGCTGGTCGCCGGCTTCTTCCTCCTCGCCGACCTGCGCCGGCACGGTTCCCTGGTGCCGGCATCGGCCTGGGCGGGACTGTTTCTCGGGCTGGGCGGTTTCCAGCTCTTCGACGGCGTTGTCGACCACAAGCTGCTGCGCGTGCACCAGATCCGGTACGGCGTCGACCTCGTCCCGTACGACGTTGCCTGGATCGCCGCGGGCGCGCTAATGCTGGTCGTGGGGGCACTGCTCGCGCTCCGGTCCCGTCGGGCGTCGGGCGCTCGATGACGGACGGGCTGGCCCACTCGGCGCTGAACGCCGGCAGTTGGGGTTGGCTTCCGCTCCTCCCGGTCGTCGTCGTGACCGGGTGCTATCTGACCGCTGCCGGCCGCGCCCGGCGTACGACCTCCGGCTGGCGTCCCCTGCGGGCCGCTTTTTTCGTCGCGGGTGCCGGCCTGCTGGCCGTGGCCCTCTCCCCCATGGTCGCCTCGGCCGCCCACCACGATGTACGGGTGCACGTGGCGCAGCACCTGCTGGTCGGCATGTACGCCCCGCTCGCGCTCACGCTGGCCGCGCCGATGACGTTGGCGCTGCGAACGATGCCGAGGTTGGGCCGACGGCGCGTGGCGGGCCTTCTCCGTTGGCGGGTATCGCATCTGCTGACCCACCCGGGCACCGTGCTCCTGCTCAACGTCGGCGGTCTCTACCTGATCTACCTGACGCCGGTGTACGCCCACGCCAGGACGAACGAGGCGCTGCACATCGCCGTACATGCGCACGTGTTCGCCGTCGGCTACCTGCTAGCCTGGTTCGTCGCCGGCCCGGACCCGGCACCTCGGCGGCCCCACCTGGGTGTGCGGCTCGCGGTGCTCGTGCTGGCCGCTGCCGCGCACGCGGTGCTGGCCAAGCTCCTCTACTCCCAGGCATCCCACTGGCCACCCGGCGCCGCCCTCGATCCCGACGCCGTACGCGACGCGGCACGGTTGATGTACTACGGCGGTGACCTGGCCGAACTGCTCCTCGCAGTTGCCGTCTTCACCACCTGGAGCCGCCGACGAACCCGCCGCGCAGGATCCTCGCACCCTGTGGCCGAAACATCGTTCCGCTGAGCCGTCCCGGCAACGGAGGTCGGTCCGGCCGGACCGTACGGGCCGGATCAGGCGGCCGGGTGGAGCACCGTACGCAGGCAGCCGTCCTGTTTCTTCTCGAAGATCTCGTAGCCGCGCGGAGCATCCTGCAGCGACATGGGGTGGGTGGCGAGGTAACCAGGGTCGATCTCCCCGTTGGCTAGCCGTTCGAGCAGCATCGGGATGTAGCGCTGGGCGTGCATCTGGCCCATCCGCAACACCAGGGCCTTGTTCATCGCGGCGCCGAGCGGGAACTTGTCGACGAAGCCGCTGAACACACCGACGATGCTCACCGTTCCGCCCTTGCGGCAGGCCATGATCGCCTGTCGGACAGCGGTCGGGCGGTCGGTCTGTAGCCGGGCGGCCTGCTTGACCCGGTCGTAGGCGTACGCGGGGCCGGTGTCGTGCGCCTCCATGCCCACCGCCTCGATGCAGGCGTCGGGGCCCCGTCCACCGGTCATCTCCCGCAACACGTCCAGGACGTCGACCTTGCTGTAGTCGATCGTCTCGACTCCGAGCCGATCGGCGGCGACGGAGAGCCGATCGGGAAGCCGGTCGATGATGATCACCCGTCCCGCGCCGAGCAGTTGCGCGGAACGGGCCGCCATCTGCCCGACACCGCCGGCACCCCAGACCGCGACCACCTCACCACCGGCCAGGTTGCAGAAGTCGGCGGCCATCCAACCGGTGGGCATCGCGTCGGAGGCGAAGACCGCGGCGTCGTCGCTCACTCCTTCGGGAACCTTGAACACGCCGATGTCGGCGAACGGCACCCGGACGTACTCGGCGTGGCTGCCGGCGAACCCACCGGCGGCGTGGGAGTAGCCGATGATGCCGGCCGGGGTGTGTCCCCAGAGCTTCTCGGTAAAGTTCGGCTGCGGGTTGGAGTTGTCACAGAGCGAGTACTGCTCGGTTCGGCAGTACCAGCATCCGCCGCAGGCCAGCACCGATCCGACCACCACCCGATCGCCGACCCGGAGCTGTTTCACCGACGGGCCGACCTCGACGACCTCGCCCATGAACTCGTGGCCGAGGATGTCGCCCTGCCGCATCGCCGGCAGGTACCCGTTGATCAGGTGCAGGTCGGAGCCGCAGACACTGCTCGCCCGCACCCGGATGATCGCGTCACCCTCGGTACGGATGATCGGCTCGGGGACGTCGCGGACCGCGAGCTTTCCGACGCCCTCCCAGCACAGCGCCTTCATGACCGTCCTCCGGTCGCCAGCTTCTCCCGCATGAACCTGGTGGTCCGCTCCGCCACCGGCCCTCTACCCGACGGCTCATCCATCGTCGACAGCACCTGACCGGACTCGATCATCGACTTGGCCCGGCGCAACGCCGAACGGAGCACCTGATCCGGATCGTTGCCCCGCAGCTCCCGGATGCGATGTCCTGCCCGGCCCTCCGGGTAGGACAGATCGACCCGCAGTTCGGTACCCCGGTCACCCGGCGCGACCCTCAGCTCGAGGTGCCCCTCGTGCGCCATCGGCCCCTCCTCGACCCGCCAGCGAACCGAGTTGTCCTGGACCCCGGAGACGGCTTCGACAAGGTGCTCCGCCTCGTCCCCCGGCTCCCCGATGACGCACTGCCACCGACGATCGTCCAGTCGCCTGATCGTCACCGGCCGATCCAGTACGACCGACAACCACTCCTGATCCCCCCAGAGCGTCCGAACCTGCTCCATCGGCCGGTCCACCGTCACGACCCGAGTGGTCACATATCCGCGGCCCCGGTGTGACGGTAAAGACTCCTTGCCGCGATGGCGGACGGCAGCGACCGCAGCCGCGCCGACAGCTCCCAACGCCGCCACCGTCCACCATTCACCGATCCTGCGGGACATCCCGCTCCTCCTCGCGCGTCTGACACACACGTCCGTATCCGGAGACACCGGGAGTGTTATTCACGGCTGGGGCGGCGGCGCCGGTCAATCCTGATCCCGGTGCGCTTCGCGCCAGTCCCGTACCGCGTCGCGCAGCCGGTCGAACAACGCCATCGGTGGACCGGCGACGAGATTGGCGGTCCTGGACTCGCCGCTGTGGGGGTGTGGACGGGTCGGAGCCATCGCCTCCGCCGCCCGCAACGCGCCAGCCATCCGCCGCAACTGCTCCGGCGACGAGTTCCGCCGCAGCGCCGGAAACTCCTCCGACTCCTCCCGGCCGGCGTGCTCGACCACCGCGTCCTCGAACATGGCCAGACGCGAGTCGAAGTCCGGGTGTTCGACGCCCAGGTCGTACAGGGCTGCCAGTTCCCGCTTGGCCTGGTCTTCCTCGTGCCTGCGCTTGCCGACCACGTCAGCACCGCCGTCGATCTTCCGCTCGGCCCGCGGATGCACGACGATCTCCTCAGCGCTCTCGTGTACCGCGAGCAGCCGGACCAGATCCTCGAACAACTCTCGTTTCTCCGTACCCCGAGCACGGCTGAGCTGACCGAACAGGGCCTTGATCTGGTTGTGCTGCTCATGCAGCAGGTCGAGCACGTCCTGCTCTTGAACCGCGGTCATGTCGCTCCTCCTGATGTCCGTCGACCATCATGGTCAGGGCCACAGGCGTCTCCAGTTCGACGAAGCGCTGTCGCCACGTTAACTGGCTACCCGGCTGGATACAGCGGAAACCCGGCGGGAAAGCGGACAGTCGACTCGTCGGACGGCTATTTCCTGCTACTGCCGCGCCCACTGCCAGATCGGCTGTAGAGTGCCACGGCTGTGCACGGGGAGCTGTCGTACCGGACCGAGTACCCGTTCCAGCGCAACACCCAGTTGCTCGCAGCGGTCGCCGAACGGTCGGTAGCCGTAGCGGGGAACCAGCCAGACGGCTCCACCGTTGCGACCTGCCGCGACCTGTTCGGCGAGCCGGAATGGGTCCTGACTGTCGATTCGCTGCTTGTAGTCGATCCAGTCGAGGCGACCGGGGGTGTCCTGGTGGGGAAAACTGAGCAGCCGTGGGCGGGCTTTCAACCGGCGGACGATGTCCGGTCCGAGCTGGTCGGGGCAGAAGATCACCGTGTCGGCGTCGGTGAGGTGCCGGTTGAGTACGGCGGCGATGGGCCCGGCGTCGGTGCGTTGCTGGGTCACGAGAACGGCATCCGTCGCCAGCCAGGACAGTGCCAGGCCGGTGACCACCACGGCCGGCCACAGCCGGGGAAGTAGCGCGGCTCCCGTCCCGAGTAGCAGCAGTGCCAGTGGCACCACGACCGCGGTGTAGCGGCTGACCACCGCGGAACCGGTCAGCCAGGCCACGGCAAAGGCGAGCAGGAGGGTGGCGCCGCCCGCCGCGCCGAGCAGCCGAGCACGGTGTCCACCGGTCAGCGCGGCCCAGACGGTCAGTGGCCAGGTGACCAGGAGCAGCACGATCGGCGGTCGGAGGCCGGCGGTTCCCCATTCGGCGACCAGGTGCAGGAGGACCTGTGATCCGCTGCGTCCGGTCCAGGGGGTGCCGGTGTGCTGGATCTGGTACCGGAAGCTGGGCAGCCAGGGGACGAACAGTACGGCTCCCCCGGCAAGCCCGGCCAGGCTCCAGCCGGCCGCCCGGGAGCGGGTTCGCAGCAGCGACACCAGCAGGCCGAGCCCCACCACCGCGTAGAGGAACAGCGACCAGTAGTGGGTCAGCAGCAGCAGCCCGGCGACCACGGCCAGGAGTACGGCGCGAACCGGTCCGGGCCGTCGATACACCCGCTCCAGGGCGAGCACGCCGAGCAGCACCAGCAGGACTTCCAGGGCGTACGGGCGCGCCTCGGTGGCGTACCGCACCAACCACGGGTTCGCGGCTGCCAGTGCCAGCGTGGCAAGTCCGGCAGCCGAGCGTTTCGCCAGGAGGTAGAACAGTGGCAGCGCGGCGACCGCGAACAGTCCGGACAGGGCGCGTACCGCCCAGTCTCCGGTGCCGACGAGCTCGATCCAGCCGTGCAGCAGCAGGTAGTACAGCGGAGGTGCGGCGTCGGCGCGTAACGCGTCGAAGAGCTGGGGAATCGGCAGCTCGCTGATCGCGACGCTCTGCGCCTCGTCGAGCCACAACGGCGAGGTCGCGAGGAACCGCAGCAGGATTGCGCCGATCAGCAGCAACAGGACGGGTACGACCAACACCGGGTGTGCACGCCAAGCGGGACGGTCGCGTTCATCCCCCACCCTGGGACGCCCCCGCGAATGTCGGTGCCGCCCGACCGCCCTCGTTGGACGCCTCGGTCTTCTGCTCGTGGTAGTCGGACTCGACGTTGACCGACCACAGGTCGTGATCGGCGCCGGTGATGTTCTCGACCGCCAGCATCGCGGTGAGCATCGAGTGGTCCTGATTGTTGTACTTGTGCATGCCGTTGCGCCCGACCGGATAGACGTTCGGTGCGACCCGCTCCAGCCAGCGCCGCAGAACCTCGACGTGCTCGGCGTACCCGGCGTCGTAGACCGGGTACGCCTTCGGGACCCGGACGACGTACCCGGCCTCCACCTCGCCCTCGACGAGGCCGAGACTGGTCAGCTCCCGGGTGGCGAGCGCGATCAGGTCCGGGTCCGGGGTCTGCCACAGGTCGTCACCCTCGTTGACGAAGTACTCCAACCCGAGGCAGGTGTAACCGTCCTTCACCAGGTACGGCGACCAGGAGCCGAAGTTCTGCACCCGCCCCACCCGTACGCCCGGGGTGTGCACGTAGATCCAGTTGTCCGGGAACACGTCCTGGACCGGCAGCACGAGTGCGACGGTCAGGAAGTCGCGGTAGGTCAGCGCCCGGCCGGCCCGCTCGACCTCCGCCGGTGGGTCCATCGTCAGGACGAGTTCGGTCAGTGGCATCGACGAGATCAGGTGATCACAGCCGATGAACTCGGACCTGCCGTCGTGGGAGACCGTCACCCCGGCGACCCGTCCGCCCGCCCGGCGGACATCGCGGACCGGGTGGTTCAGGCGCACCTCGCCCCCGCCGGCCTCGACCAACTCTCGGGCCCGCTGCCACATCATGCCCGGGCCCAGGCGCGGGTACTCGAACTCGTCGATGAGCGTGGTGACCTCCTGGCGGCCCCGCCGCCGTTTGGACGGGCGCAGCGACTCACGTACCGCGGCGCCCAGCGACAGGTTCTTGATCCGCTGCGCCGCCCAGTCCGCCTGGATCTGGCTGCCCGGGACGCCCCACACCTTCTCGGTGTACGTCTTGAAGAACATGCCGTACAGTCGCCGGCCGAACCGGGCGCTGACCCAGCCCTCGAAGGTGCTCTGATCACGTGGCGGACGGATCCGTACCCATCCGTACGAGCCGACGCACCGCACAGCCTCGAGCAGGCCGAGGTTGCGCAGCGCGTTCATCGGCTTGAGTGGATAGTCGAACAGGCGGCCCCGGTACAGAATGCGACTCATTCGGGGCCGGCTCAAAAAGTCCTGCTCCGGCAGAATCTCGTGCCACAGCTCGCGTACCTCGTCGACCTTGGTGAAGAAACGGTGCCCGCCCAGGTCGAAACGCCATCCGTCGCGCTCCACCGTCCGGCTGATCCCGCCGACCTCACCGCTGGCCTCGAGCACCAGGGGCCGGTAGCCCGCACGGACCAGCATCAGCGCGGCGGTCAAACCGGCCGGTCCGGCGCCGACCACCACCACCGTCTCCCGGTCGCCCCGGCCGGTCCCAGCCGGTCCGCCCGCCGCGGCCGACCCCTGCGCCACCTCACCGGTCCCGCCGGCCCGCCCGCTGTCCACGGCGCTACCTTCCCCAATTGAAGGGAGCGAACCGCCCGGCCCGGTTCTCGGCGATACGTCGACGGACGGTCACCGGGACGAGCTTGTCGTCCCGGTGTTCATCGCCCTGAGCCGGGCGGCTAGCGCGGCCCGTAGTTCGGCGATCCCCGCCCCGGTCAGCGCCGATACCGCCACCGCGTCGGGGTACCTCCGGCGCAGCGCGGTCAACTGCTCCTCCGGTGCTACGTCGATCTTGTTGAGCACCAAAAGCTCGGGCACGTCCGCCGCTCCGATCTCGCGCAGCACGTCGTGCACCGTGGCAATCTGGTTCGCCGCGTCCGGCGCCGCAGCGTCGACCACATGTACGGCCAGGTCGCTGCTGCTGACCTCCTCCAACGTCGAGCGGAAGGCGTCGACCAGTTGGTGCGGCAGGTAGCGGACGAAACCCACGGTGTCGGCGAGGGTGGCGACGATGTCGTCGACCCTGATCCGGCGCACCGTCGGGTCGAGGGTGGCGAACAGTACGTCCTCGACGAGAACGTCGGCATTCGTCAGACGATTGAGCAGAGCTGACTTTCCGGCATTGGTGTAACCGGTGATCGCCACCGAGGGCACCCGGTTGCGCGTGCGGCGCCGACGGGTCTGCTCCCGACGCCGGGACAAATCCCGTACCCGCTCGCGCAGCCGGGATGCCCGCTGCCGCAGCCGGCGCCGCTGCGTCTCCAGGCGCTGTTCACCCGGACCCCTCACGCCCATGCCGGCCCCGCCGGCGACCCGCCCGCCGCCGACCCGGGAAAGCCCCCGGCCGTCGCCACGCAGGCGGGGCAACTGGTACGCGATCTGGGCCAACTCCACCTGAAGACGCCCCTCACTGGTGCGGGCGTGTTCGGCGAAGACGTCCAGAATGAGCGCGGTACGGTCGACAACCCGCACCCCGATCTGCTCCTCCAGGTTACGCACCTGGCCGGGGGTCAGCTCCCCGTCGGCGATCACCAGATCGGCGCGGCCACGTTCGGCCGCCTCGGTCAGCTCCCGTACCTTGCCGGCACCGACGTATGTGGCGGAGTCGGGTTGAGGGCGGTTCTGGACCACCGCGTCCACGACGGTAAGCCCGTCGGTGTCCGCCAGCCGTTCCAACTCCGTCAACGAGAGCTCGGTACCCGAGCCGCTCTCCTTCGGGTCGGCCTCGCCATGAACCGCCACCAGCACAGCCCTGGGGCGGTCCGCCCTGGTGGTGGCGTTGGATCCCAACAACCATGCTCCCGCCATCAACCCTCCCCGACGCAGCGTCAATACGGCCTACCCGGTCACGGATGAGCCATGCCGCAGGGGCATCATCGAACGGGTCTGCCAGGAGACCCGTCGGAAGCGGACAGCCGTCTACGGAGCCGGCGCGGGCGGTTGCGGGCGTGGCTGGAGAGTCGCCGAGGGTCCATGCACCTGCGGGCGACCGCCCTCCCAGGTGACCTGGTCCAGCCAGAGCTGCCGACCCGGGTCGGCCTTCCCCTGCCGGCCGGGCTGCCAGGCGTGGTACAGCAGCCAGGTTTGGCCGGCGTACTCCACCATCGAGGCGTGTCCCGGGCCGGTGGCGACCGCGTTGGATCGCAGGATCGGGTTCTCCGGGGCGTCGACGCACGGTCCTGTCGGTGTGTCGCAGACGGCGTAGCCCTCGGCGTAGCTGCTCCGGTCGTAGGCGTTGGCGGCGAAGAAGAGGAACAGGCGGCCGTCGTGACGCCAGAAAAACGGCCCTTCGACCAGAGGTCCCTCCCATGCCTTCGTCTGCTTCAGCAGGTGATGTGATTCGCCTACCAACCGCAGCCCATCGTCGGAGAGTCGCTGGGACGTCAGCCAGGTGTCCGCCCCGATCGCGTTGCCGTCGTTCTTCCAGAGCAGCCAGAGCGTGCCGTCGCTGTCCCGGTAAGGGCTCGGATCGATCGCCCCGCCCTCGTGGACGGGGCAGACCAGCGGCGTCGAGGACTCGTCCCGGTAGGGCCCCTGGGGTGCGGTGGCTACTGCCCTGCCGATGCACTCGAGTCCGGACGCCCGGTCGGCCGCCGTGTAGTAGAGCAGGTAGCGGTGGGGTGCAAGGGCGATGATCTCGGGTGCCCAGGTCCTGCCGGTATCGGCCCAGGACGGCAGGGTGGGTAGGGCATCGCCCGCCTGGTTCCAGCTCACCAGGTCGGACGAGGTCAGCATCGGCACGTTCTGGCCGCCGCTGTTGGTGTGCACCAGATACCAGGTCTCGCCCACCCGGATCGCCTGCGGGTCGGGGGTGTCGCCCTGGTGCACAGGGTTGCTGAACATGGTCGGGGTGTCGCGGAGGGCCGCCGTGGGACCGTCCCGGGTCGCCGCCCAACCAACCGTGGGCAGCACGAGAATGAGCAGCGCGAATGCGGCGACAGACCACCGGCGCCAGTGTGGCGTCGCCCTCTCGATCGGGTCGGAACCACCGGCCGCCGCGCTCGAAGACGCAAGACCCGCGCCGGACCGGTAAGCCGATCGACGCGGGAACAGCAGTGCACGAAAGTCGATCAAGGAGATTCATCCCGAGGAGCGAGGGGAAGCGGTGGAAAGAACAACAATTGCCGTGGAAGGAATAGTCCCGGCGCGAAGCCGTCGCCACCAAAGACGGTATGGGCTCCCCTGGATCGACCGCCGGATGTCTGAACTGTCCACCTTCCCAGCCGGGGGCGGCCAGAATGAGGAATCAGAGATGGCGCGGACGCGGACACGTCAGAAGGCGTGGGAAGGGATGAACCATGACATCGGTTACCGACCGCATCAGAGGTTTCCTGGCTGGGCAGCCTCAGGGTCGAAAGCTCATGGAGCGGGGCAAGCGGCAGGCGCGGAAGCCAAGTACCCAGCAGAAGCTCCGGCAGTTCGCGGACCGGGTGCGCGGTCGTTCAGGCGGCCGCCGAAGCCGTTGAGGAAGTTCCCGCGCAACCGGCGACTCACCTGCAAGAGCCGTCGGTCACCGGGGACAAGTGGCCTTGATGCTGAGGTTGGGAGACGAGAATGTCTGCTTCGAATCCGGCTGCGGCCGGTAGTGGTGATTACGCACCTCGCCGTGGTGAACGTGCCGCGACGTCGGCGAAGACGAGTACGGCGGCGACCTTTGCCCTCGTGTTCGGCGTGTCCGGTTTGATCAGTTCGTTGACGGTGATCCTGTCGGTCGCCGGACTCATACTTGGCATCGTCGGTGTCATCCTCGCGGTGGTGGCGTTGAAGATCACGCGCCGGCCAGGGGTGACCGGGCGAAGCATTGGCATCGCCGGCCTGGTGCTCAGCGCGCTGGCAGTCCTGATCGCGATCGCCTTCGCCGCCGGCGTTTCGACATTCCTCAATGACAGGGCCGCCGTGAACCGCCTCCAGCAGGAGGTCGAGGACCTGCGCGACGAATTACCCACGTGACCGGCCTGGCGAGGGCGGAGCGACTCCTTCCGGGTGCGTTACCGGAGGAACCGTCCGCCCCACCGGGAGTTCCGCCTCCTGTCGCGCACCGTCTGTCGGTACCTGCGGCCGAAGGCCACCGCGGCAACCACGGCAGCAGCGCCCACGACCACGGCGGCCGGGTTCTGACGGACCCTGCTGCCGGCCCGACGAAGGGAGTCACGCATCCCGCGGGCGTCATCCGCGCCGCGCCGACTGGTCGCCATGGCACTCTTCGCGACCTTCTGCCGTAAGGCCTCCGACGCCCGGGCAACGCCGTGCGTCAGCCCCTTCGGCGCCCGTAGCGCCATCTGCCCGGCCGACCTCGCCGTCTCGGCGGTCTTCTGCCCCAGGGTCCGGGGCGTCTGCGTGACCTTTTGGCGGACACTGTCGACGGCGTGCTCCGACCTGTCGCGCGCACGGTCCCGGGTCTCCGCCACCTTTTCCCGTCCGCGTGCCTTCACGTCAGCCTTGTACGCCAACGCGTTGATAGTCTCACCGAGTTCAGCCCGCGTTCTCTCGAGCTCCTCGTGCTGCTCGTCGCCGTACCCCCGTCCGGCTGTCATTTCCGCCCCCGATCCCTGGCAGCGCTCCGCATCGTCTCGGCGTCAGCCCGGAGGTTGCCGGCAGTGGACTTCGGAGCGACGGGCATCGCCTGACTCACCCGCCGCTTTCCGGACAACGCGAGCAACCCGGCGATCGCGAGCAGTACCACGCCGACAACCAACGCGGCTATCCCATCCGGCATGACGGCGGCGAGGCCGATGATGGCGGCAGCGACCAGCGCACCGCCACCATAGAGGGCCATAGCGCCACCGCCCCCGAACAGGCCGGCACCCACACCCGCGCGCTTACCCTTGCCCACCATCTCGGCCCGGGTCAGGGCCAACTCCTCGCGTACGAGCTTCGAAACCTGCTCCGTGCCCCGCTGAACCAACTCGGCGGTGGACAGGTCGTAGGCGGGTGGGCTGGTCTTTGTGTCTGCCATGACTTTCTCCTCTCAAGTGCTACGGCTTGAGCTGAGTTGCGAGTCGGATAAACGGTCGCCGAAAGCTGAACCCCAATGCGCCTGGCGGCCCGGCGATCTCGTGAGGCGAATACGGCGAGGCTCGGATGACGGTCTTCCCGTTCCGCGGCGGTCCTAGACACGCGGGCCCGGTCCGTTGCGAGACCTCGACTATCCGCGGGCGGCCGTCGCCGAGATCCGGCGACTACCCAACGACTCGGGCAGTACGTCCGTACGTGATACCCGGGGACGAAAAGGGCCTTGATCCACTTAGCGAATCAAGGCCCTGAACTGCTGAAATACTGTCGGGACGGCCGGATTCGAACCGACGACCCCTTGACCCCCAGTCAAGTGCGCTACCAAACTGCGCCACGTCCCGTTGCTACCGCTTAGTTCTCGGTGCGACAGCCGCTACAGCGTAGCGCAGCCCTGTCGACTCTCGCGCACGCCCCCTAGCCACTCGGCCGCCCCGGTCCTCACCCCACACCCCCTACCGCATCCTAGGAAGATAGGTGGGTACGGAGGGGCGGCGGGGAGCTGAAACAGGGCCGGGTGGATGGCCCGGCCCTGCTTTCGTCAGACGTACGGGATCAGCCGTGGGCCTTGCCTCGGCCACCCGGGCCGAGCTTCTTGCGCGGCCGGACCGACACCTCGACCGGGCTGCCCTCGAAGCCGAACTCCTCGCGCAGCTTGCGCTCGACGAACCGCTGGTAACCCGCGTCCAGCGGACCGGTGGTGAACAGTACGAACCGTGGCGGCTTGGTGCCGGCCTGGGTGGCGAACAGCACCCGCGGGGCCCGTCCACCGCGTACGGGGTGCGGAGTGGCCTGTACCAGCGCGGTCAGCCACTGGTTGAGCTGACCGGTCGGCACCCGGGTCTCCCAGCTCGCCAGCGCGGTACGCAGCGCCGGTGCGAGCCGGTCCACGGCACGTCCGGTCTTCGCCGACACGTTGACCCGGATCGCCCACGGGATGCGTCGCAGTTCCCGCTCGATCTCCTTGTCCAGGTAGTACCGCCGGTCGGCGTCGACCAGGTCCCACTTGTTGAAGGCGATCACCAGAGCGCGGCCGGATTCGGTGACCATCGCCAGGACCCGCTGGTCCTGCTCGCTGATCGGCTCGGCGGAGTCCAGCAGGACCACGGCGACCTCGGCCGCCTCGATCGCCCCGGCGGTACGGAGACTGGCGTAGTACTCGGTGCCGCTGGCCTTGCCCACCCGCTTGCGCAGGCCGGCGGTGTCCACGAGCTGCCAGGTCTCGCCGCCGATCTCGACCAGGCTGTCCACCGGGTCGACGGTGGTGCCGGCCACCGCGTCGACCACCGCCCGGTCTTCCTTGGCCAGCCGGTTGAGCAGGCTGGACTTGCCGACGTTCGGCCGACCCACCAGGGCCACCCGGCGGGGACCACGGGGGCCGTTCTCGTTGATCGGCGGCGGGTCCGGCAACGCGTCGAGGATCGCGTCGAGCAGGTCGCCGGCGCCCCGGCCGTGCAGGGCCGAGACCGGGAACGGTTCGCCGAGGCCGAGTGACCAGAGCGAGGTCGCCTCGACCTCGGTGGCGGCGTTGTCGACCTTGTTGGCGATCAGGATCACCGGCTTCGCGCTGCGCCGAAGCATGCGTACGGCCGCCTCGTCCACGTCGGTGGCACCGACCACCGCGTCGACCACGAACAGCACCACGTCGGCCGTCACGACCGCGATCTCCGCCTGGGCGGCGATGGCGGCGGCGCGATCCTTCGCGTCCGGTTCCCACCCACCGGTGTCGACCACAGTGAACTGCCGGCCGGACCACTGGGCGTCGTACGGCACCCGGTCCCGGGTCACGCCCGGTACGTCCTCGACGACCGCCTGGCGGCGCCCGATGATCCGGTTGACCAGGGTGGACTTGCCGACGTTGGGGCGACCCACGACCGCCACCACCGGTACCGGCCCGGTCTCTTCGACCTCGAGATCGGGCTCTTGAAGCTCGATCCAGCCATCGTCCGGGCTCATACCACTGCCTCGTTCCGCTCGTTGACACTGTTGGAGACGGCCCAGGGCCGGTTGATCAGGGCGCTCACGCGTCCACCTTGCCGTCGAGCAGGTCACGCAGCCTGGTGACGACCTCGTCGATGTTCATGGCGGTGGTGTCGAGCACCACCGCGTCGTCGGCCTGTTGCAGCGGGTCCGCCGCCCGGGTGGAGTCGAGCCGGTCCCGGCGGGCCAGATCGGCCGCGGTGGCGCTGACGTCGGTGGCGTACTCGGCGCTGCGTCGGCGGGCTCGGGCGTCGGCGGAGGCGGTGAGGTAGACCTTCAGGTCGGCGTCGGGTGCGACCACGGAACCGATGTCCCGGCCCTCGACCACGATCCGCTCGGCGGCCGAGATGATGCCGCGCTGCATGGCCACCAGGAGTTCCCGAACAGCGGGTACGGCGGAGACGGCGGACACGGCGGCGGTCACCTCCGGGCCACGGATCTCCTGGTCGATGGCGGTCCCGTCCGCGCTCACCCACGGTGCGTCGGGCTCCACCCCGATCCCCAGGTCGACCTCACTGGCGATCTTGACCACGGCTTCGGCGTCGGCCGGGTCGACCTGGGCGCGCAGCACCGCCCAGGTGATCGCCCGGTACATCGCGCCGGTGTCGAGGTAGTGGGCGTCGAGCGCGCTCGCCAGCCGCCGGGAAACGGTGGACTTGCCTGAACCGGACGGGCCGTCCACGGCGACCACACATCGCCCGGTCCGTACCTTTTCCGCCACCGTTCCTCCTTCGCCAGTTCGGGGACGTACACGCCGTCTCGGGCCCGATCCAGTCGGCCCGTCGGGCGGATTTTCGTCCACTCGTCGTCGTCCATCATGCCCCGTCGGTCCGACCGGCCCGCGTGCGCCTCAGTAGGCGCGACGCAGACCACGCCGGGGAACCGTCCGCCGCTCCCCCGCCGGGCATCAACGAGCGTCTCGCCCCGGTCTGCCTGCATGCCGACCCGGCGAGGTCCGCCGTGGGTCACCCTGTCCCGAACCGACCCGGCTGTACGGATCAGCCACCGAACCCGCCCCCAGGCGGCCTCAACCACCGGTACGGCTCAAGCCCCTGAGTCGGCTCTGCGAGTCCGGCGGATCACCCCGCCCGTACGGATCCCACCGGGATTCGCACCCCGGCACGATGCCCCGCACGCCGCCCACCTCGTGATGCGACGCCCACCCGACCAGGGGCGCGGCGGACGCCGTACCGGGGTCGGGCGTCATGGACGCCGCATCGGGGGTCAGTCGTCGACGTCGACGGCCTTGAACAGCGCGGCGACCTCGGCGTTGGTCAGTCGACGGGTACGTCCGGCGCGCAGATCCCCCAGCCGGATCGGTCCGATCTCGGTCCGGATCAGCCGCGACACCGGGTGCCCCACCTCGTCGAGCAACCGGCGCACGATGTGCTTGCGCCCCTCGTGCAGGGTGATCTCGATCTGGGCGGTACGCCCGAGCGTGTCGATCAGCTTGAACGAGTCGACCCGCGCCGGGCCGTCCTCGAGTTCCACCCCGGCCTGGAGTCGCCGGCCGACGGAGCGGGGCAGGGGTCCGGCCACCTCGCACAGGTAGGTCTTCGACACCCCGTACGAGGGGTGCATGAGCCGGTGGGCGAGGGTGCCGTCGTTGGTGAGCAGGAGCAGGCCCTCGCTGTCGGCGTCGAGCCGCCCGACGTGGTAGACCCGTTCCTCCACCCGGTCGAGGAAGTCGGCGAGCGCCGTACGCCCCTTCTCGTCGGCCATGGTCGAGACCACCCCGCGGGGCTTGTTCATCGCCAGGTAGACCAGGCGGGTGTCGGTGACCAGGCGCTCGCCGTCGACGTGGATCACCGCCGTGGCCGCGTCGACCTTGTCGCCGAGCTGGGCGACCCGGCCGTCGACCGTGACCCGGCGGCGGAAGATCAGGTCCTCGCAGGCCCGGCGGGAGCCGACTCCGGCAGCGGCGAGCACCTTCTGCAGCCGCTCGGTTCCCTCCCGCGCGTCCGGTTCCCCCCGTTGGGCACCGCCGCCACTCGATGGACCGTTCGCCCTCCCTGCGGCGCGGGTCACACGGGTACGGCTGTCATCGCGGGGCATCGGCTATCTCTTCCAGGTCGTCGGGGAGGAAAGGGGCCAGCGGGGGAAGCTCGTCGACCGTGTTCAGTCCGAGCTTCTCCAGGAACATGGTCGTCGTACGGTAGAGGAAGGCACCGCTGTCCGGTTCGCTGCCGCACTCCTCGACCAGGCCACGCGAGACCAGGGTACGGATCACCCCGTCGCAGTTGACACCTCGGATGGCCGAGATCCGTGACCGGGTGACCGGCTGCTTGTAGGCCACCACCGCCAGGGTCTCCAGCGCCGCCTGGGTGAGTCGTACCGCCTGTCCGTTGAGTACGAACCGTTCGACGTACGTGGCGTATTCCGGACGGGTGTAGAGCCGCCACCCGCCCGCGGCCCGCCGGAGGTCGAAGCCGTGTCCGGCTGCGGTGTAGTCACCGGACACCTGTTCGAGCATAGCGGCGACCCGATTCGTCGGCTGCTCCAGTACCTCGGCGAGCACGATCTCCGCGACCGGTTCGTCGACCACCAGCAGGATCGCTTCCAGCGCCGCCCGCAGTTCCTCGTCGACCAGCCCCGGCGCCTCCGACGATCCTGCCCCGGTGGCCTCCGGTCCCCCGTCCCCCACGGCGTCCGACGTCGGTTCGGCCGGGACCAACGATGCCACCGGCCTGGTTGCGGTGGCGTCCGGCACCCGGGCGCCGACGTCGGGCCGAGCCGACACCGGATCGGTCTCTTCCGGGCGCTCCTCGACAGGCTCGTCCGGGGCCACGACCTCGGCGGCGTCGACGGACTCTGCGGTGACGCCAGCGGGATCAACCACGTCGGCGGGATCAACAGTCTCGTCGGGTTCAGCCGCATCGCCGGCATAAGCCACGTCGGCGGGCTGCTCGGCCGGCGCCGCGGCCGGACGGGCCCATGGCGGCACCCAGGCGGCGGCCTGGTCGGCCAGGGAGTCCGGGGCGTCCCGACGCTCGTCGCTCGTCATTGCGGTACGTCCTCCTGCGCCGTCGAACCACTGCTTGCCTGCGCCGAGCCCGACGGCGTCTCCTCGGCACTCGCCCCGGGCTCGGCCCCGTCACCGTCGACAGCGGCCACCACCGCCGGCTCGTCCGAGGACTCCGGCGAATCGGGCGGCGCGGGCTGGTCGGGCGATGCGGGCTGGTCGGGCGGTACGGGCTGGTCCGGCGGTACGGGCGACCCGGCGTACTCGTCGATCTGGAGTTCGGCTCCGCCGTCGGCCGAGCCGGTCCACCGTACGGTCAACTCGCCCAGGGCCTGTTCCTGGGTGAAGCCGACCAGGCCCTCCCGGTACAGCTCCAGCAGGGCCAGGAACCGGGCCACCACCTCGAGCGTCGACTCGCAGTCGACGCAGAGCAGCCGGAACGTCGCGGTGCCCATCCGGCGCAACCGGTCCCGGAGGATCGCGGCGTGCTCCCGGACACTGACCCGTACCTCGTGGATGTGCGCGATGGAGACCACCGGCACCGGTTTCGGGGTCATCACCCTGATCGCGATCTTCAGCAGCCGCGCCGGTCCGATGCCGAGGACCAGGTCGGGCAGGGCCTGGGCGTACCGGTCCTCCAGGGTGACCGCCCGCGGGTAGCGACGGGACCCGACGGCCTCCAGGCCGGCGATGTGACTCGCCGCCTCCTTGTACGCCTTGTACTGGAGCAGCCGGGCGAAGAGCAGGTCGCGCGCCTCCAGCAGGGCGAGGTCCTCCTCGTCCTCGACCTCGGCGGCGGGCAGCAGCCGGGCCGCCTTGAGGTCGAGCAGGGTCGCGGCGATGAGCAGGAACTCGCTGGCCTCGTCGAGGTCCCATTCGTCGCCCATGGCCCTGATGTAGGCGATGAACTCGTCGGTCACCCGGTGCAGGGCGACCTCGGTCACGTCCAGCTTGTGCTTGCCGATCAACTGGAGCAGCAGGTCGAACGGGCCGGTGAAGTTGGCCAGCCGTACGGTGAATCCGGTCGCCGGCTCCTCGGCGGGCGCGGGGGCCGGGGCGGCTTCGTCCTGCGCGGCGGCGGCCGGGGTGACATCGTCCGGGTGCGCGGCGTCGGCATCGGTTGTGTCAACCGGCGGCGGCTCGGCGGGCTGGACGGTCACCCGAGCACCGTAGTCCACGGGTTGGGTGGGCAATGGCCGGCTACCGCTCGGCCTGCTGCGCGATCACCTCGCGGGCCAGTTGCCGGTAGTTGCGCGCACCCGACGACGCCGGGTCCAGCGTGGTGATCGGGGCACCGGCGACGGTGGACTCGGGGAACTTCACGGTCTTGGTGATCACGGTCTGGTAGACCTTGTCGCCGAAGGCCTCCACCACGCGTTGCAGCACCTGTCGGCAGTGCGTGGTACGGCTGTCGTACATGGTGGCGAGGATGCCTTCCAACTCCAGGTCGAAGTTGAGCCGCTCGCGGACCTTGTCGATGGTGTCGAGCAGCAGGGCCACCCCGCGCAGGCTGAAGAACTCGCACTCCAGCGGGATGAGTACGCCGTGGGCCACGGTCAGCGCGTTGATCGCGAGCAGGCCCAGCGACGGCTGGCAGTCGATCAGGATGTAGTCGTATTCCTTGCGGACCGTACGCAGCACCCGGGCCAGGGCCATCTCCCGGGCGACCTCGTTGACCAGTTGGATCTCGGCCGCGGAGAGGTCGATGTTGGCGGGGAGCAGGTGCAGTCCGGCCACGTCGGTCTTGATCAGGACGTCCTCGGCGGTGACGTCGTCCTGCATCAGCAGGTTGTAGACCGACAGGTCGAGGTTGTGCGGGTTGACGCCCAGCCCGACCGAGAGGGCGCCCTGGGGGTCGAAGTCGACCAGCAGGACCTTGCGGCCGTACTCGGCGAGCGCGGCGCCGAGGTTGATGGTGGTGGTGGTCTTGCCCACACCACCCTTCTGGTTGGCCAACGCCAGGATCCGGGCCGGCCCGTGCCGGTCGGTCGGCATCGGCTCGGGGATGGGCTTGCGCATGGTGTACGCGGTCGGGTCCGCGGGGGCGAGGTCGTTGCCGAAATCCAAGGCGGACTGCTGCTCACGGAGTGTGGAGGTCCACGCCTCGGCTCGGTCACCGTTGCCAGCCATGTGCTTGTCCGCCCCCTTCCGACGACTGCACGCCGGAGCCGTTTGGCGTCCCGCGCGGCGCCGCTACGAACCTCGATTGCCGCCCCAGGAGGCCCGCGCCGATCCCGACTGTACGCCACGTCCCGTCACCCCCGCGGGCACCGGTCCGGCGTGTCGACGCGGCAGAAGCCACGGGTAGATCCGCCGGTCAGGCTCGGGCTCGGGGGTGCGCAGTAGCGTACACCTCGCGCAGCCGCTCCACTGTCACCAACGTGTACACCTGGGTGGTGGTCACCGAGGCGTGACCGAGCAGTTCCTGCACCACCCGGACGTCGGCGCCGCCGTCGAGCAGGTGGGTCGCGTACGAGTGGCGCAGGGTGTGGGGTGAGACCGCGCGCGGGCCGTCGACCGGCAGGCCGGCGCGCTGTGCCGCCTTGCGGAGGATGGTCCACGCGCTCTGCCGGGACAGTGCCCCGCCACGGTTGTTGAGGAACACCGCGGGTGTGCCTCGACCGGCGGCGACGAGCAGCGGCCGGGCACGTGTCAGGTAGGCGCGCAGTGCCTCGGTGGCGTACCCGCCGATCGGCACGGTCCGGGTCCGGCCTCCCTTGCCGTGCAGGACCGCGGTCCCCTCGTCGGGCAGGTCCAGGTCGTCGACTGCCGCGCCGACCGCCTCGGAGATCCGGGCGCCGGTGCCGTAGAGAAATTCGAGCAGGGCCCGGTCGCGCAGTGCCAGAACCCCGTCGGCGCCCGCCGGACCGTCCGGTGCGGCCGTCTCCAGCAGCCGGATCACCTCGGTCACGTCGAGGGCCTTGGGTAACCGGCGGGTCGGCACGGCCGGTCGGACGTCGCGGCTGGCGTCCTCGCCGACCAGCCCTTCGCGCAGGGCGAACCGGTGCAGGCCGCGGACCGCGCTGGCCGCGCGGGCGGCGGAGGCGGCGGACAGCGGCGGGTGCCGGTCGTCACCGTCGCGCAACCGGGCGATGTAGCCGGTGATGTCGGCCGGCGCGACCGAGGCCAGGTCGTCGACCCCGCCGCCGGCCAGTTCGACCAGGTAGCGGTCCAGATCCCGGCGGTACGCCGTGAGCGTGTTCGCCGACAGGCCACGTTCGACGGTGAGGTGGTCGAGGTAGCCGCGTACGGCACGACGCAGGGCCGGGGACGGTTGCGGTGCTGCCCCGTCCCCGGTTTCCTGCGTTCGTCCGGTCAGGCTCGGATCCCTTCGGCGTCAGCGGGTGCGGCGGCTCAGGCCAGCACGTCCGCGAGGGCGACGCTGGCCATGCCGTGTGCCTCGGCGACCGGGCCGTAGGTGACCTGCCCGTCGTGGGTGTTGAGGCCCAGGGCCAGGGCCTGGTCCCGGCGCAGCGCCTCGCGCCAGCCGTGGTTGGCCAGTTCCAGGGCGTACGGCAGGGTGACGTTGGTCAGCGCGTAGGTGCTGGTGTGCGGGACCGCGCCGGGCATGTTCGCCACGCAGTAGAACAGCGAGTTGTGCACCGGGTAGACCGGGTTGTCGTGCGTGGTCGGCCGGGAGTCCTCGAAGCACCCGCCCTGGTCGATCGAGATGTCGACCAGCACGCTGCCGGGCTTCATCCGGGAGACGAGTTCGTTGGAGATGAGCGTCGGGGCCTTGGCGCCCGGCACCAGGACCGCGCCGATGACCAGGTCCGCGTCGAGCACGGCCCGCTCGATCTCGTACGCGTTGGAGGCCACCGTCTGCAGGTGGCCCCGGTAGATGGCGTCGGCCTGGCGCAGCCGGTTGACGTTGCGGTCGAGCAGGAGCACCTCGGCCTGCAGGCCGAGCGCGATCGCGGCGGCGTTCATGCCCGAGACCCCGGCACCGATCACCACGGTCTTCGCGGCGTAGACGCCGGAGACACCGCCCATCAGTACGCCGCGCCCGCCACCGGAGCGCATCAGGTGGTACGCGCCGACCTGCGGGGCGAGCCGGCCGGCGACCTCGGACATCGGGGCGAGCAGCGGCAGCGCCCGGTCGGCGGTCTCCACCGTCTCGTACGCGATACCGGTGACGCCCCGGTCGAGCAGCGCGTCGGTGGTCTCCTTCGAGGCCGCCAGGTGCAGGTACGTGAAGAGCACCTGTCCCGGACGCATCCGGTGGTACTCCTGCGCGATCGGTTCCTTGACCTTCAGGACCAGTTCGGCGGCGCCCCAGACCTCGTCCGCGGTGGGGAGGATCGTCGCACCGGCGGTGACGAACTCGTCGTCGGTGATCGACGAGCCGATCCCGGCTCCGGCCTCGACGAACACCTCGTGGCCACCCCGGATGAACTCGTGCACACCCGCCGGGGTGATCGCCACGCGGTACTCGTGGTTCTTGACCTCGCGTGGGATTCCGACCTTCACGATGAGACACCTTTCTTCCGGGGTCGACGTGCCCCGGCCGTTGCGCGCGACCGGCTCCGTTGCCGTCGCGGTCCGCAGTACCACCGGCGGCAGTCTAGAACCGCCGGGCGGGTCGGGCAGCCGCCATTGTGACAGCCAGTGATGGTTGATCTTGACGATGTGTCAGCCCGTGGTCCCTGCCGTGGCCGACCACACCGGTACGAACGCCGGAAGGCCGGCCCCGCCGTCTCGTCGAACAGACGGCGGGAACCGGCCTCCCGGATCGCACTCGGGATCGGGCGTGCCCGGTCCCCGCGGCTGGTGCCCCTCTCGGGGCCCTGCCCGGTCACCACCGGCAGCGGTTCGTCCCCGCGAGCAGGACGGTCAGCCGGGCAGCGGGGCGTCCGCTGGGCGTAGCGGGACCCAGTCGGCGTCCCGGGCCCGGGCGGCGGCGAGCACACCGGCGACACAGGCCGCGTTGGTGATCTCGCCGGCGAGCACCATCTCCACCGCCCGGTCGAGGTCGACCCGGACCACCTCCAGGTCCGCCTCCTCGTCCCGGCGCTCGTGCCGATCGGCCACCGGCACCTCGGCGAGCTGCCGGGCCAGGAAGATCCGGATCAGCTCGGTCGACGCACCCGGCGAGGTGTGCAGGTCGACCAGGAGGTCCACCCGGTCGGCGGTGAGGTCGACCTCCTCACCCAACTCCCGCAGGGCAGCCGCCGGCAGCGCCTCCCCCGCCACGTCGACCAGGCCGGCGGGCAGTTCCCAGAGCATCCGGCCGACCGGGTGCCGGTACTGCCGGATCAGCACCACCCGGCCCTCGTCGTCCAGCGCGACCACGCCGACCGCGCCGACGTGCCGTACGTAGTCCCTGGGGGCCACCCGGCCACCGGGCATGGTCACCTCGTCGGTGACCACGGAGAAGATCCGCCCGGCGTACCGCTCCGTCCGGGAACGCACCTCGTAGCGGTGCTCGCCGGGTGCCGGGGCGGTCACGAGGTCGACCGCGCCTTCGCCGAGCGTCCCGAGCCGTTCTGGCCGGTCCTGGGGGCCTGCGGTGCCGGTTCGATGGTGTCCGGGCCGGCCTGCTCCAGATCCGCCACCGAGGTCGCGGTCGGCCCACCCAGCTCCACCGGGAGCTGGTCGGCGGCCGAGTACGCGACAACGGCACCGACAAACGCGGCGAACAGCGGGTGCGGACGGGTCGGCCGGCTCTTCAGCTCCGGATGCGCCTGGGTCGCCACGAAGAACGGGTGCAGCGTCCGGTCGAGCTCGACGAACTCGACCAGCCGGCCGTCCGGCGAGGTGCCGGAGATCTGCAGACCGGCCTTGGTGAGCGCGTCCCGGTAGGCGTTGTTCACCTCGTACCGGTGCCGGTGCCGCTCGCTGACCTCGGTGTCGCCGTACGCCTGGGCGACCAGCGAACCCTCGGTCAGCTTCGCCGGGTACGCGCCCAGCCGCATCGTCCCGCCCAGGTCGCCCTTGCCGGCGACGATGTCCTCCTGGTCGGCCATGGTGGCGATCACCGGGTGGCTGGCCTGCTCGTCGAACTCGAGCGAGTTGGCGCCCTCCAGCCCGGCGAGGTGGCGGGCCACCTCGATCGTCATGCACTGCAGGCCGAGGCAGAGCCCGAGGATCGGGATCCCGTTCTCCCGGGCGTACCGCGACGCACCGATCTTGCCCTCGATGCCGCGTACGCCGAAGCCGCCGGGGATGACGATGCCGTCGACGCCGGCCAGTGCCGCGGCGGCACCGGACGGGCTGACGCACTCGTCGCTGGGCACCCAGTGCAGCTCCACCCGGGCCCGGTGACCGAAGCCGGCCGCCCGGACCGCCTCGCTCACCGACAGGTACGCGTCCGGCAGGTCGACGTACTTGCCGACCAGCGCCACCTTGACCGTGTGGTGCGGGTGGTGCACCCGCTCCAGCAGGTCGTCCCAGCCGTGCCAGGCCACGTCCCGGAAGGAGAGCCCGAGCCGGCGTACGACGTACGCGTCGAGCCCCTCGTTGTGCAGCACCTTCGGGATGTCGTAGATGCTCGGCGCGTCCGGGGCGGCGATGACCGCCTCCCGGTCGACGTCGCAGTACAGCGACAGCTTGTGCTTGAGCGTGTCCGGGATCTCCCGGTCCGACCGGCACACGATGGCGTCGGGCTGGATGCCGATGTTGCGCAGGGCGGCCACCGAGTGCTGGGTCGGCTTGGTCTTCAGCTCGCCCGAGGGTGCCAGGTACGGCACCAGCGAGACGTGCAGGTAGAAGCAGTTGTCCCGGCCGATGTCGTGGCGTACCTGGCGGATCGCCTCGAGGAACGGCAGCGACTCGATGTCGCCGACCGTGCCGCCGACCTCGGTGATCACCACGTCCGGCGTACGGCCGTCGTCGTCTGCGTCGGCCATCGCCCGGATCCGGGCCTTGATCTCGTTGGTGATGTGCGGGATCACCTGGACGGTGTCGCCGAGGTACTCCCCGCGACGCTCCTTGGCGATCACCGCCGAGTAGATCTGGCCGGTGGTGACGTTCGCCTTGCCGGACAGGGCCCGGTCGAGGAACCGCTCGTAGTGGCCGACGTCGAGATCCGTCTCGGCACCGTCGTCGGTGACGAAGACCTCACCGTGCTGGAACGGGTTCATCGTGCCCGGGTCGACGTTGAGGTACGGGTCCAGCTTCTGCATCACCACCCGCAGGCCGCGCGCCGTGAGCAGATTGCCGAGGCTGGAGGCGGTCAGGCCCTTGCCGAGCGAGGAGGCGACGCCCCCGGTGACGAAAATGTGCTTGGTCGTCCGTGCTGATGGCGCCAACGCCTGCTCCCGTGGTCGTCCGTTGCGGTCGTGCAGACCGTCGTGTTGATCAGGAAAATGATCACGCGATCCACGGGATTCCACGGTAACACCAATGCGACCCGCCCCGCCGGTCGCACCCACCTACCGCCCTGGCTGGGACCGACTCGGCTCGGCCGACCCCGGCGGCGCAACCCCGGCCGAACCCGACGCCGGGTCCGGAACAGACGGCTCGGCCGCCTCCGACGTGTCGGACGGCACCGACGGCACCGACGGCTCCGAGGACAGCGCGTCGGACGACGACGGCGCTCCCGACGGCGGCACTGGCGGCGCCGATGTCGGCGGCTCGGTCGGCAGCCGGCCGATCTCGGCGGCCCCGTCGGCCGACGGCTGGGTACGGTCGGCCGCGTGGTCGAGTACCCGCAGCGCGGCCAGCGCCGCCAGTGGTACGACCAGCGCGGCGGCGGCACCGGCCACGTCCAGGGCCGAACCGCCGAGCAACCCGCCGATCAGGGCGGCGACGGCGATACCGGCCATCCCGGCGCGGATCGCCGGGTAGATGCCGAACAGCCGCTTCAGCCCGCCCCAGGGGCGCAGCAGGGCGAACCACACCAGCACCGCACCGACCAGGGCCAGTACGGTCAGCGGGCTGCCGAACAGGGCGTCCATGTTCGCCGTACCGGAGCGGTGCACGGTCAGGCCGCTCGTACCGTCCGCGACCGCGCCGAGGAACCGGCCGAGGCTCCCCCGCTGGCCATCCGGCCGACGCATGTCGAGTACGGCGAAACCGATGGTCACCGCAAGCCCGGCCAGGGTCGCCCAGGCCAACCGGCCCAGCGTCAACCAGCCGCCGGTGCTCATCGCCGCGGCTATGCACACCCCGGCGGTGAGCGCGACCGCCCCGACCGAGTCCGCACCGAGGTACGGGCTGCCGATCACCACCAGACCGATGCCGCCGACCAGCACCACGATCGCCGGGCGCCAACTGCGGCGGACCTGCTGCGCCAGGCACCCGGCGGCGAGCAGGGTGCCGGCGACAAAAACCCCGAGCCCGACCGTGCCGAGTCCGGCGTACCGGCCGCCTTCCAGGGCCGAGTAGCCGGCCACCCCGTTGAGCTGCAACCGGGCGCCGGTCACCACGTCCACCCCGACGACGAGCGCGGCCAGCCCGGCGACGCTGCCCATCGGGCCGAGCGTACGGGCGTAGATCTTCGCCAGCCGGACCGCGGCGGTGGCGAGACCGAGGACCAGCACGGTGACCAGGCCGAAGTACAGGCCGCCGTGGTCGGACCGCCACCAGGGAACCGCGTCGGCGACCAGGGCCGCGGGGATCGCCAACGCGGCGGCGATCAGCAGCACCTCGACCACCGCGACCACCCGGCGGGACACCGGGACCGGACCGACCGGTCCGGCGCGTCGGCGGGCGCGGCGCAGCAGCGGGAGCACCGCGATCGCGAGCAGGGTCTGGAAGCCCGCCAGCAGGGCGAAAAACCAGCTCGCCACCCGCCGTTGCGCGCCGGCCTCCCGATCGGCGTCGGCGGGTTGGGCGATCGCCGCGGCCAGGTCGGACGGGCGGCCCGGTGAGGTGGTCGCCGCCTGCCCCAGGAACAGCCGCTCCGGCATCGGCCGACCGACCGCCGCCAACGCGGTCGGCGCCAGGTCGATGAGCTGGACGTAACCGTCGCGGCCGGTGCCGGACGAGGTGAGCCAGCCTCCGGACCAACCGGGGCCGTCGGCGACCGCGACGTGCAGCCGGGACGTCTGGTCGGTGTCGGAGATGCCGGCCACCAGGACGAGCGAACGCGCCGGTCGGGCCGCCAGCACCCGGGCCAGGGCGGCGTCCGCCCGGCGGGCGGCGGCGGCGCGTACGGCCGGGTCGTCGCCGGTGACGGCACCCAGGTCGACGATGCTGAGCACGCACGAGGCGAGCAGTTCGGCGGGGTTGGCCGGCAGCGTCGCGGCGTACCGGTCGACCCGGCCGAAGGGGCGGGCGGCGGCGATAGCGGCGCCGGGACCGACGGCGACGGTGCACCGGACCGACTCGGCCAACGCGCCGGGGATCGCCCCCCACGGTTGCCGTTCCTTGTTGTAGCGCACCACGGCCTGCTGGCCGGGAAGGTTGGCGCCGATCCCGTCCGGCTGCTCGACGGTCACCTGCGGCGCCGCACAGTCGCCGGTGACCGGCTCGCCGTCCCAGGCGGCGTAGTTGCCGGCGCCGAGGGTCAGCCAGCCGTCCACCGGGCAGGTCGGCTGCCGCCCCGAGCGGACCGACAGGGAGCCGATGGACCCGCGTTCGGCCATCCGCCACAGGGTCGGGGTGGTCTGCGGGCTGACATCCTCCCAGCGCAGTCCGGCGACCCCGGCCACCACCACGTAGTCGGCGGTGCGCTGTGGGGCGCCCCCGGCCGGCCGGACCACCAGCGCCGCCACGGCCGACGCCACGACGGCCACGGTCAGCAGCACCGGCACCAGTCGACGCAACATCATCGGCCGCGCCCCCGGTCGCGGCCGGGCGAGGTGTCGGACGGCACCTCGGGGACGGGCGCCAGTTCGGTATAGAGCGCGCTGATCTCGGCGACGGTCTGCGCCTCGGTGTGCCAGGTCCCGGCCTGGGCGATCCCCCGCCGGCTCAGGTCGTCCCGGCGTCCGTCGTCGGCGAGCAGGTCGCGGACCGCCCGGTCGAGGGCGTCGACATCACCCGGAGGCACCAGTACGGCCGCGTCCGCGACCAGTTCGGGAATGCCACCGACGGCGGTGCTGACCAGCGGTACGCCGCTGTGCAGCGCCTCCTGGACGAAGAGCTGACGCGCCTCCCAGTCGCTGGTCACCAGGGCGAGATCCGCCCCGGCCAGCAGTTCGGCGACGTCGGTACGGTGCCCGAGCAGGGTGATCGGTGCCCGCACCTCGGAGATGTGTGCGGCCAGCGGCAGATAGGACGGCCCGCTGCCGGCGATCAGCACCACGGGGGGCGGGTCGAGGTCACGCCACTGCGCCGCGGCCTCGGCCAGTACGTCGTACCGCTTCTGTGGGTGCAGCCGACCGACCGACAGCAGCAACGGCTGGTCGGGCGCCACCCCGAACTCGGCCCGTACGGCCGCGCGGGAACGCGTCGGAGTGGGCAGCGCCGGTGCGGCGACCGGGGCCAGCCGGGCGTCCGGGGCGCCGAGGGCGGCGGCCCGCTCGACCAGGTCGGCGGAGGCACCGAGGGCGACCCGGGCCCGCCGGGCGACGATCCGTTCCGCCCAGCGGGAGAGACGACCACGCAGCCCACCGGCGAGCACCGCGTTGTGCCAGGTGACCACGAGCGGCTGGGTCGGTCTGGCCAGCACCGCCACCAGGCCTGCGCGCAGTCCGTGGGCGTGCACCACGTCGACGGGGCCGGCGAGGACCCGGCGCAGCGCGGCGACCGCGCGGGCATCGGCCGGGGTCGGGTTCGCGGGGATCTCGATCGGAACGAACCGTGCCCCGGTGGCGGTGAAGGCGAACTGCTGCTCCGTCGCGGCCGGGCCGCAGACGGTGACCGTGGTGCCGCCCGCGACGAGGCCACGGGCGAGCGAGGTGATGTGCTGGCCGACGCCTCCGGTGCTGGAGGCGAGGACCAGGACCACCGAGCCGCCCCAGCCGTCGTCGCCCGGCTCGCTCCTCGCGCTCACCAAATCGGCCTTCCGTTCGCGACTGCGGGGCTCGCAAGCTCTACTCGCATTCCGGCGCGACCGCGTCCCACGCGAGCCGCCCCGGAACGCTCGCTCCTCGCGCTCACCCCGACACCGTCTCCTTTTCGTCTCCCCGGCCGGGGTGGGGCCCGTCGGGGCCGCCACCGGATCGTTTCCGCCGGGTCAGTCGGCTCAGCCGCCGCCCCACCGAACCGATCATCGGCCGTACGTCGTGCCGGTCCAGTGGGTAGGAAACGGCGAGGAACACCGCCCCCACGACGACTCCGGACAGCATGCCCTGCAGCAGCGCGTCCACCTTCGCCGGGGTGCCGGCGAACAGTCCGGGCAGCCATCGGAGCACCGCGATGCCGGCCAGGGTGGCGACGGCACCGGCGGCGAGGCCGACCAGGGCCGAACGGGCCAGCCCGTCGAGCATCGACCGGCCGGCCCGACGCGCGACGACGACAACCAGGAGGGTGCCGAGGACGAGCATGCCGAGGGAGTTGGCGGAGGTGACCGCGACCAGCCGGTCGGCGTCCGGCAGGAGCCGGGACAGGCCGACCGCGGCGACCGGTACGACCAGCCACCCGGCCGCCGTGGTGGCCGCCGCCGCCCGGTTGTCACCCCGGGCGTACAGGGCGCGGGACAGTACGGCGAAGACCCCGTAGCCGAGCAGCCCCGGCCCGAACCCGGCGATCGCGGCGGCGGACTCGCTGCCGAAGTCGAAGAACCGGGCGACCGGTTCGGCGGTGGCGATCAGCGCGGCGGCGCCGAGGCAGCTCAGCAGCAGGACACCCCGCGTGGTCGGGGCGAGGGTACGCCGGAACGTCTCCTCGTCCCCGGTGGCGTGCGCGGCGACCAGGGTCGGGTACGCGGCGACCGCCAGCGGCACCGCCAGCACCGCCCAGGGCAGCAGGTACATGGTCTGGGCGAGGTTGAGCACCACCGGGTTGCCGACACTGGCGTCCGCGGCGAGGCGGAGCATGACCAGCAGGGCGATCTGCTGCCCGGTGACGGTCACCGCCCCGGCCAGCGCGAGCCCACCGATCCGTCGCCGGTTCTCGGCGCTGAATCCGTACCCGGGTCGGGGCCGCAGCCCGAGCCGGCTCACCGGGACGAGCAGACACCCGGAGAGCACCACCACGCCGAGGGTGGTCCCGATCGACAGGATGAGCTGACCGCTCACCTCCACCTGGGCGATCGAGGCGTGCCGCCCCTCGACCCCACCGAAGAGCAGGTAGACGCCGATCACGGTGAGGCTGGACAGCAGCGGGGCGAGTACCGGCCAGGCGAACCGGCGGTGGGCCTGGAGGACGCCGGTGAGCACGATGCCGATCCCGTACAGCGGCAGTTGCGGGGCGAAGACCCTCAGCATCCCGGCACCGGCGTCGCGCTGGGCCGGGGTCGGGTCGCCGATGATCAGCGACACGATCGGCCCGGCGAAGACCGCCACCAGCACCGCGAGCGGCACCAGCAGCGTCACCGTCCAGGTCAGCAGCGCCCCGGTGGTTTCGGCGACCGAACGCCGGTCACCGGCCGCGACCGCGCCGGCGAGCAGCGGTACGACCAGACTGGCCAGCGCCCCACCGGCGACGATCTCGAAGACGATGTTCGGCACGGTGTTCGCGACCACGTAGACGCCGCCGAGATCGGTGTCGCCGACGACCCAGGTGAAGATTCCGGTACGCCCGAAGCCCGCCAGTCGACTGGCCACGGTGAGTACGGCGATGAGTGCGGCTGCCCCGGCGACCCGGCCGGCGCCGGCGAGGGGTGCCGGTGCCGCCACGTCAGGAGGGTCGCCGGCCCAGGGCGTCCAACTCGCGCAGCCCTCGGGTGTTCTGGATCACCTGGGTGAAGCTGACCTTCTCGCTGGCTGCGGTGAGGGCGACCAGGGCGGCCAGGATCCCGGCCCGCCCCACCGGCCCCGTACGGGCGGCCAGCGCCACCCCGAGCAGCGCGCCGAGGGCGTTGGCCCCGCTGTCGCCGAGCATGATCTCCTCGTTCAGGTCGGCCGGGAGCAGTCCGGCGGCGGCGCCGACCGGGCCGGCGGCGAGCCCACCGGTCGGGCCGGGCAGCAGGGGGGTGCCGAGCAGGACACCGGCCTTGAGTGCCCGGCCGGGGCGCAGGTCGAGCAGGTTGACCAGGTTCGCCGTACCGGCGATGACTCCGGCGCCGAGCAGGATGTCGGTGGCGAGTCCGAGCCGGCCTCGGCGGGAACGCCGGGACCGTACGGTCGGGTCGGCGGCGAGCAGCGCGGCGGCGGCCAGTCCGGCGGCACCGACCCCGGCGACCTTGACCAGTCCGCTGGTGATCCGCCCCTCGCGCAGGGCGCCGAGGTGTCCGGCGAAGCCCTTCGCGGACTTCTGTTCCGGTCGGTTGCCGACCACGTCGTCGTAGAGCCCGACCGCCCCGGAGCCGAGGCCGGCGACCAGGGCGGCCGCTGCGGCGGGGGCGCTGGGGGCGCCGACGGCGGCGGCCGTGGACGCGGCGGTGGCGAGCGCGGGTCCACCGGCGAGCGTGACCGTCCGGCCACGGAAGTTGGTCCGCTCCAACGCGGGTGCCACCGGTAGGCCGGTGACGGCGCGCAGGGCGGCCCGCGCGGCCAGCGCCGCGCCGCCGGCCACCCAGCGGCGGCCGGCTCTCCGCTGCCCGCTCACTTGGGTTGCTGGGGCAGCAGGGAGGTGGCGCCGGCGCCCATGCCGTACTGACCGGCCTTCTTGTTCACGATCTGCTCGGTGGCGGCGAGCGCGGTGACCACCTGTCCCTGGACCGTGTTGGCGTGGTCGACGGTGGAGATCGTCTTGGCTAGCGCAGGGTCGTCCCGGACGGCGGCGACCACGTTGCCGGCGCTGGTGCCGCTGCCTGCGACGATCAGCGGGACCGCCTTGTCGAACTGCTCGGTCATGGTGACCACGGCCTGGTCCTTCTGTGCGGAGTCGCGGTCGACGTACGGCTGCCCGCTGACCAGGATGACCGCCTCGGCCGGACCGGTGACCTTGTCCCCGACGGTCAGGTACCCGGCGTTGCTGTACGCGTCGAGTACCGCCCGGCGGTCGGCGTCGGTGACCGTGATCCCGTCGAGCCGGTCGAGCAGGGCGCCGGCGAGGAAGGCGCTGGAGGTCTCGACGCCGTTGCTGTTGCCTGGCAGGCCGTTGGCCGGAACGGTGGGCTTGGCGGACCGCTCGGCGAGCCCGAGCAGGTCGACGCTGTTGTCCGGGTTGACGAACTTGTCCTGCAGGTCGACCCGGCCGGTGATGGTGGCGCCGGTCTGCCGGAGCATCTCGATCACCCCGTCGACGTGTTTCTCCCCGCTCGGCAGGGTGAGTACGAGCAGCCGGCGGCCGGTGAGCTTGCCGCCGAGCAGGAGCGGCGCGGACTCCCGGGCGTAGTCCTCCTCCCGGGTCACCTCCTCCTGGAGGCTGCCGACCGTCTCCCGCAACTGCTGGTTGTCCTTGCGCAGCTCGTTGACGTTGGCGCTGAGCGAGTCGGCGACCGGGCCGTTGAGCGCCGCCGTACCGACCACCAGTCCGATGGCGAGGGCGAGGAACACCGCGGTGAGGGAAACCACGTGGTACCGAAAATTGATCACGCTTACAGCCCCTTGATCGTGGACGGCCTAGAACAGCTGCCCGAGCTGGAAGACCAGATTGTCCCACCACTCGGAGGCCACCCCGAGGTAGGCCTTGCCGACGGTCGAGACCGCCACCGCGGAGGCCATCGCGGCCACCGCCGAGAGGACCAGCAGCAGCAGCGACGAGCCGGAGATGTTCTGCCGGTAGAGCCGGCTCACCCCCTTGGCATCGACCATCTTGCCACCGACCTTGAGCCGGGTGAGGAACGTCGACGCCATGCCGCCGCGGCCCTTGTCCAGGAACTCGACCAGGGTGGCGTGCGTGCCGACCGCGACGATCAGCGAGGCGCCCTTGCCGTCGGCGAGCAGCATGGCAAGGTCTTCGCTGGTGGCGGCGGCGGGGAAGGTGATCGCGGCGACCCCGAGCTGCTGGACCCGGGCCAGGCCGGGCGCCCGGCCGTCCGGGTACGCGTGCACGATGACCTCGGCACCGCAGCGCAGCACGTCGTCGGTGACCGAGTCCATGTCCCCGATGATCATGTCCGGGGTGTACCCGGCCTCGACCAGCGCGTCCGCGCCCCCGTCGACCCCGACCAGCACCGGCTTGAACTCCCGGATGTACGGCCGCAGCACGTCGAGGTCGGCCTTGTAGTCGTAGCCGCGTACGACGATCAGGCAGTGCCGGCCCCGCATGGAGGTCTCGATGTCGGGCAGCCCGACCCCGTCGAGCAGCAGGTCACGTTCCTGCTTGAGGTAGTCCATGGTGTTGGCGGCGAAGGCCTCCAACTGGACGGAGAGCCCTTCGCGGGCGTCGGCCATCGCCTTGGCCACGGTCTCCGGATCCTGCCGGCCACCGTGCGCGATCGGCTCGTCGCCGATGAACACGGTGTTGCCGTCGATCCGGACCGTGTCGCCCTCACGGACCAGTTGGAAAACGTCCTCCCCCAGGTCGTCCAGGAGCGGGATGCCGGCCTTGACCAGCACCTCGGGACCGAGGTTGGGGTAGCGACCGGAGACCGACGGCTTCGCGTTCAGTACGGCGGCGACACCGACCGCGACCAGTGAGTCGGCCGCGACCCGGTCCAGGTCGACGTGGTCGATCACCGCGATCTCGCCTGGGCGCAGACGACCGACCAGGCGCTTGGTCCGACGATCGAGGCGGGCGGTGCCCACGACGATGCCCGGTTCCGCGCTCCGGGTCCGGCGCAAGATGGGTAGACGCATCGGGACCATCCTGGCATGCGCGAGCACGACTTACCGGTCGCGACATGCTTGAGCAGGGTCGCAAGCAGGTCGTTACCTCAGGGAAGCACACCCATTGCCCGTTTGATGTGCCAGATGTCACAAATTCCCTCGCCTACGGGCGACGATCCTTGGCCGCCACGGCCAACAGTTCCTCGGCGTGGGCGATACCCAGATCCGAATCCGGCAAACCCGCGAGCATCCTGGCCAGCTCCCGGGCCCGGTCGGTGTCCTCCACGACCCGCACCCCACTGGTGGTCACCGCGCCTCCGGTGTCCTTGGCCACCACCAGATGCCGGTCGGCGAACGCCGCGACCTGCGGCAGGTGGGTCACCACCAGGACCTGGTGGCTGCGGGCCAACCGGGCCAGCCGGCGACCGATCTCCACCGCGGCCTGCCCGCCGACGCCCGCGTCGACCTCGTCGAAGACCAGCGTCGGCGGCCCACCGGAGCCGGCGAACACCACCTCGATGGCGAGCATGACCCGGGACAGCTCACCGCCGGAGGCTCCGCGCTGCAACGGCAGCGACGGTGCGCCCGGATGGGCCAGCAGCCGCAGTTCGATCTCGTCGGCGCCGTCCGGCCCGACACCGACCTCGACACCGTTGACCGTCAGCGTCGGTTCCGCCCGCCCGACCGGCCGGGGCAGCACCGCCACCTCGATCCGGGCGTGCGGCATGGCCAGTCCGGCCAGTTCGACGCTGACCTGCTCGGCGAACCGGACCGCCGCCTCGCGCCGGGCCGCCGACAGCCGGGTGGCCAGTTCGGCCACCTCACCGGCGAGCCGCTTGCGTTCCCGGTCCAGTTCCTCGAGCAGGTCGTCGGAGGTGTCCAGCTCGGACAGCCGGGTCCGGGCCCGGTCCGCCCAGGCCACCACACCGTCGACGTCGTCGGCGTACTTGCGGGTCAACCCGCGCAACGCGGCCCGCCGCTCGTAGATCATCTCCAGTCGGGCCGGGTCGGCGTCCAGGCTGGCGAGGTAACCGGAAAGCTCGGCCGAGACGTCGCCGACCAGGGTCGCCACCTCGGCCAACCGGCCGGCAAGGTCACCGAGGGTACGGTCGACGCTCGCCTGCGCCTCCAGCGTGCGCCGGGCGGTGCCGAGCAGTGCGGTGACGTCCGGTGTCTCGTCCGCCGGCTCGGTGCCACCGGCGACGCAGTGGTGTGCGAGCTGCGCGGCGGTCCGCAGCCCCTCGGCGTGCTCCAACCGCTGGGCCTCGGCCTTCAGGTCGTCGTCCTCGCCGACCTGCGGGTCCACCCGGGTGATCTCGTCCAACCCGAGCCGGAGCAGATCCGCCTCCTGGTTGCGCTCGCGGGCGTTGCGCCGCCGGTCGGCCAGGTCGTCCGCGACCCGGCGCCACTGGGCGTACGTCTCCCGCAGGGCGTCGAGCAGCTTCTCGTGCTCGGGGCCACCGAACCGGTCGAGCGAGGCACGCTGCTCGGCCGGGCGCAGCAGGCGCAACTGGTCGGACTGCCCGTGTACGGCCACCACCTGCTCGCCGATCTCGGTCAGCATCGACACCGGCATGCTCCGGCCGCCGACGTGCGCCCGGGACCGCCCCTCGACCGTGACCGTACGGCTGAGCAGCAGCCCCCCGTCCTCGTCCGGCTCGCCACCGGCGTCGATGATCCGGGTGTGCACCGCGGTCGCGGTCGGCTCGGTCAGCCGGAGCCGACCCTCCACCAGCGCGCGGCCGGGGTCGGCCCGGACCCGTCCCGCGTCGGCCCGGCCGCCGAACAGCAGCCCGAGGCCGGTCACCACCATCGTCTTTCCCGCGCCGGTCTCGCCCGTGATGACATTCATGCCACTGGTCAGTGGCAATGTGGTGTCCTCGATGACGCCCAGCCCGGTGATGCGAAGCTCTTCCAGCACAGCACCCGACAGTAGTGGCGAGGCCCGACACTTGACCACCCGACGGGCGGCACCAACCCGAGCGTTCGGCCCCGCGACGGGCCCGACCCGAGGCGAAACACCGGCACGCCGCGCCCCGATGGCGCCGAACACCCGGATCGGACAGCACTGCGTCAGGTCAGGACGCCACTGCGTCACCCTGCTGCGGTGTCATGTCCGGAACGTGACAAGAGCCTGTTTCATCAGGCAGCCGAGAACACGGTCGCCGGAACACGGCGGGTCGAGCCCACCGGGCGCGGTCGGTGGCGGCGTGAGCGCCGGTTCGAGCGGGCAGCGAGCCCTCGCTCGGACCACCACCGGTCAGCTCCCGGCAAGCTCGACGCGCTCGGCCGCGCCCCCGCCGACCCGTCGTCTCCCCCGCTAGCTACGGCCGCCGCGCCAGCCCTGCACCGGCAGGCCGAACTTGGCCACCAACCGGTCGGTGAACGGACGCGGCCGGAGCCGGACGATCCGCACCGGCAGGGCGCCGCGTTGCACCGTCACCCGCGCGCCCGGCGGCAGGTCGTAGACCCGTCGGCCGTCGCAGCAGAGCACGGCCAGGGTGGTGAACGGGTCCACAGTGATCACGAAGGTGGACGTGGGGGCGGTGACCAACGGGCGGCTGAACAGCGCATGCGCGCTGATCGGCACCAGCAGCAGCGCCTCCACCTCCGGCCAGACCACCGGGCCACCGGCGGAGAAGGCGTACGCGGTCGAGCCGGTCGGGGTGGCACAGACAACGCCGTCGCACCCGTAACGCGACAACGGCCGGCCGTCGACGTCGACCAGCAGCTCCAGCATCTGGGCCCGTTCGCCCTTCTCCACACTGGCCTCGTTGAGCGCCCAGGACTCGATCGTCGGGCCACCCTCGAACTCGGCCCGTACGTCCAGGGTGAGTCGCTCGTCCACTGTGTAGTCCCGGCTCACCACGTCCCGTACGGCCAGGTCCAGGTCGTGGATCTCCGCCTCGGCCAGGAATCCCACCTTGCCGAGGTTGATCCCGAGCAGCGGCGCCTTGGCCGGTCGGGCCAGGTCGGCGGCGCGAAGGAAGGTACCGTCGCCGCCGAGCGCGAACACGATCTCGGCACCCTCGGCGGCGGTGGTACCGCTCACCGGAACCACCCCGGGTAGGTCGAGGTCCTCCGCCTCCTCGGCGATCACCCGTACCTCGAAGCCCGCGGCGATGAGGTCCGCCGCGACCGTACGGGCGTGCTCGGTACTGCGCCGACGGCCGGTGTGCGTGACGAGCAGTGCCGTACGGCTCATCGGATCTCCTCTTCCTCCGTCGTCCGGCCCTCGCCGGCCAGACCGGCCAGCACCACCGCGCGCACCCGCTCCTCGTCGGCGGGTGGCGCGCCCTGGCGCAGCCAGACGAAGAACTCCACATTGCCACTCGGTCCCGGCAGCGGACTCACCGCCACGCCAGCCAGGCCCAGGCCCAGCTCGGCGGCGGAGGTGGCGACGTGGAAGACGGCCTCGGCGCGCAGCTCCGGATCCCGGACCACCCCGCCCGGTCCGACCCTGGTCCGGCCGACCTCGAACTGCGGCTTGACCATCAGCGCCAGGTCACCGTCCGGACTGGTGCAGCCGGCCAGCGCGGGCAGCACCAGCCGGAGTGAGATGAACGACAGGTCGGCCACGGTGAGGTCGACCTGGCCACCGATCAGGTCGGGGGTCAACGTACGGACGTTGGTGCGCTCGAACAGCCGTACCCGCTCGTCGCTCCGCAACGACCAGGCGATCTGCCCGTAGCCGACGTCGACCGCGACCACCTCGGCCGCGCCGCCGCGCAACAGCACGTCGGTGAAGCCGCCGGTGGAGGCGCCCGCGTCCAGGCAGCGCCGGCCGGTCACGGTGAGCCCGTCCGGGCCGAACGCGGCCAGCGCGCCGGCCAGCTTGTGCCCGCCCCGGGAGACGTACTCCTGGGTGGGGTCGTCGCCGATCACCCGGACCGCGTCCGCCGGGTCGACCATGGCCGCCACCTTGCGGGCGGCCATGCCCTTGACCTGGACCCGCCCGGCCTCGACGAGCGAAGCGGCCTGCTCGCGGGAACGGGCCAGACCGCGGCGGACGAGTTCGGCATCAAGCCGGGTGCGACGTGCCATGCGAGGGCTCTCCGGTGGGAAGGGGGTGCGTCAGGCCTGGTCGATGGTGGCCAGGGTCTCCTGAAGCGTATTGTGCGCGGCCTCGTACTGGGCGACCTGGTCCGCCGGGGGTAGGTCGGCGGCGTTCGCGATGGCCTGGAGGGCCGCGTCGACCGCCGGGTGCCCCGACCCGTCGGTGGCACCCGGGTCGCGGTGGTCGGCCGGACGGGCGACCGGGGGTGGTGCCGGCCGATAGCCCCCGGGTACGCCGGGACGCGGCGGTCCCGGTACGGGAGCGGTGCTCACTGCGGACCGGAGCCGGTGGCGGGCGGCAGCTTCTCCGCCGTGACCTTCTTGGCCGGCCGGGGCAGCCGCTTCGCGGCGATCTTCTTCGCGGTCGCCGGCGGGGGCTGTTCCGCCGCGGCCTTCTTCGCCAGGCTCGCGGCCCTGTTGGCCGCGGCCTTCTTCGCCACGGCCTTCTTCGCTACCGCCTTCTTCGCCACGGCGGCCTTCTTCGCCACCGGTTCGGGCGTGTTCTCGGGTCCTGCCGGAGCCGGCGCGGCGGTGGCCGGCGGCGGCGTGCTCGGACCGGCGGCGGCCCGCGCCCCCCGCAGGTCCCGTTCCAGCTCGGCGACCCGTTCGTTCAGGCTCGCGACCTCGTCCGCCGTCGCCAGACCGACCGCGCCGAGCGCCCGCTCCACCTCGAACCGGACAAGCTTGGTCATCGCCTCCCGGTTGGCGAGCCCGGTCGACCTCAGCTCCTCGGCCAGGGCCTGCAACTGGGCCGCGGTGGCGCCGCCCTGACCGACCAGCTTCCTGGCGACCGTCTGGGCCCGCTTCCTGGACGACTCCGTCACGCCCATGGCCAGTTCCAGGTAGGCCCGCCACGCGTCCTGCATACCCGAATCCTTTCGCTGTCGGACTATCAGCTGTCACGCTACCGGGCGCTGGTCACCCCCTGGTGCGGTACGGTGCCGGGGAACGTGCGTGGCGTGCGACGAGGAGGGCGAGCATTGGCCAGCGTTGACGAGTGCCGACAGGCGTTGCACGATCTGGCTGCGCGGATGGATGCGAACGCGGCCCAGGTCCGGGACCATGCCAACCTCGAGCGGACCCTGGCGTGCCGGGTCAGCGACCTGGACTACGCCTTCCACGGCCGGATCAGCGACGGACGACTGCTGGACCTCGCCGACGGCGACGATCCGGACGCCAAGATCGCCCTGACCACCACCAGCGAGGATCTTGTCGCCCTGGTCGCAGGCCACCTCGACATCCCGAAGGCGCTCGCGGCCCGGCGGGTGTCGGTCGACGCCAACCCGTTCGACCTGCTCAAACTTCGCAAACTGCTTTAAGCGGCACAAACTGTTCTAGCAGCGCAAACTGGAATAAGCAGAACGCCACGGCCGTGATCGGCCGTGGCGTTGCTTCGAGTGACCGGCGCCGCTTCCCGGGTCCGGCCCTGCGTCGGCTCGCGTCAGTTCAGCCGCTCAGCCGGACAGGCCGAGTTCGCGCAGGGCGCCGCCGGCGGCATCCGATCCCGGACGGACCGAGCTGACCGGGTGACCGGACCAGGCGAGGGCACAGAGCAGCCGCAGCGCGTCAAGCGGACGCCCGGCACCGGTCAGCGTGGGCGCCGCCCCGTCGACGGTGACCTGCCAGCCGCCCCCGGCGACCACGGCCGGATCCCCCTGCGGAGCGGGCAGGTCGTGCAGGCCCACCACCGCGTCGGCGTCGAACAGCCCCCGCAGGTCGTGTGCCACGTACGTCGGCCGGGTCGACGGTGACGCGAGAAGCAGGTCGGCCGCCCTACTCACCCCGGTCAGTACGAGCAGGCTGTCCATGCCGGCCCGGCCTGCTCCCTCGATGTCGGTGTCCAGCCGGTCCCCCACCGTCAACGGCCGCCGCGCCCCGTGCTGACGGGCGGCGGTACCGAAGAGGGCGGATTCCGGCTTGCCGACGACAAGGTCCGGTTCCCGGTCCAACGCCGTACGGAGCACCGCCACCAGCGAGCCGTTGCCGGGCAGCGGACCCCGAGGGCTCGGCAGCGTACGGTCGGTGTTGGTGGCGACCCAGAACGCACCCGCCCGGATCGCCACCGACGCCTCGGCAAGCTCGGTCCAGCCGACCTGCGGGCCGTAGCCCTGGACAACCGCGACCGGTGACTGGTCGGCCCGCTCGACCGGCGTCAGCCCGACGGCACGTACCTCCGCCCGCAGGGCCTCGGCACCGACCACGAGCACGGGCGCGCCGGCCGGGAAACGCTCGGCGAGCGCCGCCGCCGACGCGACCGCGGAGGTGAGCACCTCGCCGGGCTGGGCGTTGACACCCAGCCCGACGAGCAACTCGGCCACCTCGGCGGGACGACGGGACGCGTTGTTGGTCGCGTACGCCAACGGCTTGCCCTCGCCGTGCAACCGGGCCACCGCCTCGACCGCACCCGGAATGGGGCGGTCGATCAGGTAGATGACGCCGTCCAGGTCGAAGATGACCAGGTCGTACGCATCGACCAGCCGTTCGCCCTGGACGGCGCTCATGCTCCGACCGGCCCGGTACGGTCCGCCGACTTGTCCTCGGCGTCGCCACCCTGGTCCGACGATGTCGACTCCGAGCCGGCCTCGGTCACCGCGGTTGCAGTCCCATCGCCCGCCCCGCCGTCGACCACGTCAGCGCCATCCTCTTCATCGCTGTCGTCTTCGTCGTCTTCGTCGTCTTCATCGCTGTCGTCTTCATCGTCATCGTCATCGTCGTCTTCGTCATCGTCGTCGTCGTCTTCGTCTTCGTCGTCATCGTCGTCATCGTCGTCATCGTCGTCTACATCAGTGGCCTCGGCGTCGACGTCGTCACCGGCCTCGTCCTCGTCGAGTTCCTCGTCGCCCTCCAGGACAACGCCGTCGAGCTCGAGCAGCCGCTCGGCCGCGTCGGTCTCGGAGTCCTCGTCGGCTTCGGCCGCACGGGCGAACCACTCACGCGCTTCCTCACGCCGGCCGTTGGCGAGCAGCGCATCGGCGTAGGCATAACGCAGCCGTGCCGCCCAGGCCTCGTTGACGGCACCGGTGAGCTCGCGGACCTGCAGCATCGCCACCGCTGCGTCGCCCTGTCCCAGGTCACCTCGGGCGCCTGCGGCCACGATCAGCAGCTCGATCGCCTGCGCGGGGTCCATCGACTCACGGTCGGCCCCCCGGAACAGGTCGATCGCCCGCTCCGGCCGCCCGAGCGCCCGCTCACAATCGGCGAGTACGGGCAGGTGCGTCTGCTTGCCGCTCATCCGGTGGTACGTGCGCAGCTCGGCGATCGCCGTCTGCCACTCCCCCGCGTGGTACGCGGCCAGCCCCACTGCCTCCCGTACGGCTGAGATGCGCGACGCGAGTCGCCGGGCGGCGAGAGCGTGTGACAGCGCGAGCGCCGGCTCCTCGTCGATCAGTTGCCCGGTTGCCACCAGGTGCCGTGCCACCGTGTCCGCTACCGGCTTGGCCAGCGACAGCAATTCCGCCCGTACGCCGCTGTCCAGGTCGGTCGCGACGATCTCGTCCGGAAGTGCCGGAGCGTCGACGCCACCGATCTGGTCGCCATCGCGCGACGTGGCCCGGTCGAACCGGTTCGGGCCACTGTCTCCCCGTCCCCGGTCGCCACCTTCGCGGCCACGGTAGCCGCCATCCCGGTCCGAACCTGACGTCCCACGCCGGTCATCCTGGCGCGGCCGGTCGTCCCTGGCCGGACGCGATCCGCCCTGGTCACGCCGGAAGCCACCACGGGTGTCGCCGCCGGCGCCGCCTTCACGCGGCGGCCCCGAGCGGTAACCACCCTCACGCGGCGGACCGGAACGGTAACCACCCTCACGCGAACCGCCACCATCACGCGGACCGCTACGGAAGCCGCCCTCACGCGAGCCGCCGCTGTCCCGGGGACCGCTGCGGTAGCCACCCTCGCGAGAAGCGCCGCTATCGCGGGGGCCGGAACGGAAACCTCCGTCACGTCCTCCACCACGGGAGTCGCCGCCGGCTCCACCGTCACGCGGGGGCCCGGAGCGGTAACCGCCGTCACGGGAACCGCCGCCGTCGCGCGGACCCGAGCGGAAACCACCCTCACGCGGGCCGCTACGGAAGCCACCGTCGCGGGAACCGCCACGGGAGTCCCGGTCACCACCGAAACCACCCTCACGCGGCGGACCGGAACGGTAACCACCATCGCGCGAACCACCGCCGTCACGGGGACCGCTACGGAAACCACCCTCACGGGAACCACCACGGGAGTCGCCGCCGGATCCACCCTCACGCGGGGGGCCGGAACGGTAACCACCATCGCGGGAGCCGCCACCATCACGCGAACCGCCACGGAAACCACCGTCGCGGGAACCGCCACGGGAGTCCCGGTCACCACCGAAACCACCCTCACGCGGCGGACCGGAACGGTAACCACCATCGCGCGAACCACCACCGTCACGGGGACCGGAACGGAAACCACCCTCACGCGGGCCGCTACGGAAGCCACCGTCGCGGGAACCGCCACGGGAGTCCCGGTCACCACCGAAACCACCCTCACGCGGCGGACCGGAACGGTAACCACCGTCACGGGACCCACCGCCGTCACGGGGACCACTACGGAAACCACCGCCACGGGAGTCGCCGCCGGCTCCACCGTCACGCGGCGGCCCGGAGCGGTAACCACCGTCACGGGAACCGCCGCCGTCGCGCGGACCCGAGCGGAAACCACCCTCACGCGGGCCGCTACGGAAGCCACCGTCGCGGGAACCGCCACGGGAGTCCCGGTCACCACCGAAACCACCCTCACGCGGCGGACCGGAACGGTAACCACCATCGCGCGAACCACCGCCGTCACGGGAACCGCCGCTGTCACGAGGGCCTGAGCGGAAACCACCCTCACGCGGCGGACCGGAACGGTAACCACCGTCACGGGACCCACCACCACCATCACGGGGGCCGGAACGGAATCCGCCCTCGCGGGAGCCGCCGCCGTCACGCGGGCCGCTGCGGTAGCCACCCTCGCGGGAGCTACCGGCGCCATCGCGGGGGCCGGAGCGGAAACCACCATCGCGGGGACCCCCACGGGAGTCCCGGTCACCACCGAAACCACCCTCACGGGATCCACCACTGTCACGCGGACCCGAGCGGAAGCCACCATCGCTTCGGCCGCCGCCTCGGTAGCCGCCACCACCGCCAGCGGCGCCACCGGAACCGCCTCGCTGGCCACCGCCTCCGGCGTAGCCACCACGGTCACCTGACCCACCACGGGAGTCCCGATCGCCCCGGTAGGGCGGGCGGTCATCCCGGCGCGGGGATCCGCCGCGACCACCGTCACGGTAGGGGCGATCGTCGTTTCGGCGCTGACGGTCGTCGCCCTGCGGTCCTGAACTCACGGGTACATCCTTCCTCATGGCACTGGTGCCGGAACAACGCAGTCAAGGGCCGACCCGGATGGGGCGGCCCTTGACTGGAAGATTGTCCGGCGGCGTCCTACTCTCCCACACCCTCCCGAGTGCAGTACCATCGGCGCTGGAGGGCTTAGCTTCCGGGTTCGGAATGTAACCGGGCGTTT